>CAYLZO010000352.1:0-3801 GCA_964387775.1 uncultured Anaerolineaceae bacterium | reverse complement strand
AAATGCCCGCATCAACCAGGTGGGCATCCTCCAGTCGGGCTGGCTGGAGCGGGAGTCGGGCCTGACGGGCAAGAGCGTGCCCCAGATCCTGGCCTGCGCAGTCCCTGCATCCAGGGGACCGTCCAGGACAGGCGTCGCTGACGCTCCTCGCAATCCGCAGGACTATCCGTATGTGACAGAATTAGGGCAGGACTTGCGCCCCTATGTACTAGATCACGCCTCTGCGTCTGGGGCTGCCGGGCTTTTTTCCTCTTCGGGTTCTGCAGGGGATTCTGGGACGGTGATAGGCTCCTCCAGGTCCTCTTCTCCCTCTGGCTCGCCCCGTGCCCCCCACCAGAGGACCATCAACCCGGTGGCCGCGGCCAGCACGAGGGCCAGATCGAGCACCTGGGCCAGCCGCCAGGGACCGAGGTAGATGGCCTCGTCGCCGCGCGTAAACTC
This sequence comes from uncultured Anaerolineaceae bacterium, assembly GCA_964387775.1. Classification (GTDB taxonomy): domain Bacteria; phylum Chloroflexota; class Anaerolineae; order JAAYZQ01; family JAAYZQ01; genus CAYLZO01. The sequence continues at coordinate 3,360 of CAYLZO010000352.1, read as the reverse complement.
GAGGAGAAACTGCCCGCCGAAATAAAGCAGGTTGAACATGAGAAACGCTGCACCCCGGAAGGACCTGCCCTGAGCGGAGTCGAAGGGCCAGCGCCCGCGCATCAACCAGAAACCGGCGAACAGGAGCAGGGAAAAGCCCAGGCCCACGGCCTGGGTCGCAAAGCGGGGCGCTTCCACGCCAAAGAGGTCGGGCAGGATGGCGTAGCCAAAGCCCTCGCCCAAGCGGCCGTAGGCGCAGCCGCCCATCAGGCAGGCCGCCCAGCCAAAGGCGATGCCCAGGGCCAGCCCCGGCGTCACGACGTCGGCCAGGGTCCAGAAGGAAGCCTCGCGGTCCTCACGGAGGAACAGGGCCACGACGGCCATGACCAACAAGCCCCCGAAAAAGGCCCCGTGGAAGGCCAGGCCACCCTCCCAGATGCGGACGATGCGAGCCGGTTCCTGGCTAAAGACGCTCCAGTTGGCCACCACGTAGCCGACCCGCCCGCCGACGATGCCGCCGATGACGCTCCACAGCCCCAGGTCCAGGGCCGTCTCGCCGCTGCCGAGCGCGCGCCGTCCCTCAAAGTAGGTCAGCACCAGGCCCAGGATCAGCCCCAGGTCCAACAGGACGGTGTAGGTCGGCACGCTGAGGTTGCCGATGGTGAACAAGGTTGGATGCATGATTACTCCCTGGTGGCAGTTGTGTGCTAAGCGAAAGTGTGGGGACGTCCCCACACTTTCGCTTGCCACCCAGCCACTACCTACTCCCGTAGTTCTTCCACGATGCGCGCGTAGCGGTCGGCCAACTCGTCGGCTTCGTCGTCGCTCTGCGCTTCGGCGTGGACGTGACACCTGGGCCGATCCGGGTCGGGCAGGACCAGCACCCACTCGCCCTCGCCCAGCATGATCTTGATGCCGTCGATCAGGTCGGCCCGGCGGTCCTTGTATTGCTCGTTGAGCAGCCGCATGATTTTGCCTTTGCTTTCCCACGGGCACGAGACCTGGCGGTGGCTGACGTGAAAGCGCGGCAGTTGGCCGACTACATCGGCCAGGGTCGTCTGCTGGGTGGCCAGGAACTCGAGCAGCTTGGCGACGGTCATCAACCCGTCGATGGCGGCCTGAAAGTGGGGAAAGACGAAATTGCCCATGCCATCGGTGGCCATGACCACCTTCTCGTGGGTCGCCGTCTCCATCAGGTCGTGGGGGTCCACCTTGCAGCGCAGCACGTGGCCGCCGTGCTGGCTGGCGATTTGCTCAAACGTGCTGGGCATGTGAACCGGCGCTACGATGGTGCCGCCGGGATGGGCGCGGAGGGCCAGCGAAGCCATCGCCGCGCCGGCCGTGGCTTCGGGGATGTACCGCCCCCGGTTATCGACCAAAAAAGCCTTCTCGCCGCCGACGTCGAGCCGGACGCCCAGGTCGGTGTTGAGGGCGCCGGCGATCACGGTCAACTCGTGGCGGGCCTGTTCGAATTCTTCGGGCAAGACCGACATCTTTTCGCCGTCGACGTGGGCGGCCAGGGGCACGACCTCCACCCCCAGCTCGGTCAGGATGGCCGGCAGCACTTCGGACGTCGGCGCGTAGGCGTAATCGACGACGATGCGAAACCGGGCCTGGCGGATGGCCTCGACGTCCACGGCCTTGAGAAAGCCCTCGACGTAGGTCTCGATGACACGGGGCGCATAATCAATGGTCCCGATCTCGTCGAGATACACGCGCCGAAAGTCCTCACGGAAAAAGACCCGCTCGATGACGCGCTCGTCGGTCTTGCTCAAGTTGCGGCCGTCGGCGTCGAAAAAACGGATATCGACCACCCGCTGGTCGAAAGGCGAGAGGCGCACGTGCACGCCGCCCACGGCCTCGGTAACCTTGGTGTAATAGCGGGCCACGGGGATCGGCATGGAGCGCAGGTCGCTGGCGTGGATGCCGGCCGAAGGCAGGCCCGAGATCACGGCGCGCTTGATCATGCGCGGGCTGCGGTGGGGGTCGCGGTTGATCGTCACGGTGCAACTCTTTTTCAGCGTTGCCCCAAAGGCCGTGCCCAGTTTGGCCGCGAATTCGGGCGTGAGGTCCACGTTGACGACGCCTGTCACGCCAAAGCGGCCAAAGAGCACGCGGCGTCCGCGCGCGCCCCAGATGATGCTGGTCTTGACCGTCGCCCCCGGCTCGATCTCTTTTTCGGGCCAGACCTTGACGCTGGAATGGATGACGGCCCCTTCGCCGACGATGGAATTGTCGCCCAAAACCACGCCTTCGAAGAGCACGCCCTTGCTCTTGATGGTGCACTGCCGCCCCACGACGGCCCCCCGGATCTCGGCCCCTTCGCCGATGTAAGAGTTGCGCCAGATGATGCTGCGGTCAATGTGGACGCGGTTGTCCACGATGGTATAGTCGCGGACAACCGTCGGCCCGTGGATGATGACGCCCCCCTTGATCTTGACCTCGTCTCCCAGGTAGATGGGGCCGTAGAGCTGGGCATCGGGCGCGATCTCGACGTCTTGGCCACACCAGATGTCGCCGCCAATGTGCCGGCCCATCTCCTCCGTGTGGACCCGGTGCTGGAGCACGTCGCCCGTGGCCCGCATGTACTCGCTGATGTCGCCCACGTCGGTCCAATAGCCGTCGGCCACGTGGCCATAGAGCGATCGGCCTTGCTCCAACAACTGGGGAAAGACGTCCTTGCTCCAATCGGTCGATTGCCCGTCCTCGATGAGGTCCAGGACGGCAGGGTCCACGACATAGATGCCGGCGTTCACCGTGTCCGAGATGACTTCGCCCCACGAGGGCTTTTCGAGAAACTGGACGATCTCGCCGTCGGCGCCGGTGATGATCACGCCGTATTCGAGGGGATTGGGCACCCGATAGAGGGTCAGCGTCGCTTCCGCCTCTCTTTCTCGGTGAAAGGCAATGACCTGTTGGAGGTCGATGTCGGTCACGGCATCGCCGCTGATGATGAGAAAGGGCTCGTCGAGGTATTCCTGGGCGTTCTTGACGCTGCCGGCCGTGCCCAGCGGGACCTCTTCGATGGCGTAATGGATGTTCATGCCCAGGCTGCGCCCATTGCCAAAGTAGCTCTGAATGGCTTCGGGCATATAGTGGAGGGTCACGACGACCTCGGTGATGCCCTGGCGCTTGAGGAGGTCCAGGATGTGGGCCATGACCGGCTTGGAAACCAAGGGGACCATGGGCTTGGGTCGATTGATGGTCAGGGGGCGCAGGCGTGAGCCTTCTCCGCCTGCCATCACAACCGCTTTCATGGATGACTCCTTTCGCGAGCGAGATGATGGGATCCCGGACGAAATGGCCGATGGCCAGTGTCCATCCCTGCTGACCTCTGCATTATACTCCAAAAAGCAGGGCAAAGCAAAGGCCGGAAGGGAG
>CAYLZO010000351.1:2089-3813 GCA_964387775.1 uncultured Anaerolineaceae bacterium | reverse complement strand
GCCGAGCCGGTGGTCGACCTGGTGTGGGACGACCCCGACGGCCCTTCCACCCGCGTGCACCTCAACCTTCTGGGCCGCAAGGCGCCCTTCCTGGCCCTGCGCCGGGGGCGGAGACAAGCCTTCCAGTTGGGCCACTACGTCGCCCAGGGGCGGATGAACGGCGACATGGCCGCCTTCCTGGCCGAGGCCGTCCGGGCCGGGGTGTCCATCGTCGTCACCGGCATGCCCGGTTCGGGCAAGACGACGTTGCTGGAGGCGCTGCTGCACCTGACCACGCCCACGCAAGGTCACGTGGTCCTCATCGAGGACGATCCGGAGGTCAACGTCCAGGGTCTGTCTCATGTCTCGGCCTTCCGGGTGCCCCGTCCCCGGCCCGGCGAGGAAGCGCCGGTCGGCTTTCTGGGGCTGGTGTTGGCCTCGCTGCGCATGAACTGCCACGGCGTCCTGGTCTGCGGCGAGGTGCGCGGCGCCGAGGCGGGGGCCATCGTCGCCGTGATGCCCAGCTACCGGGCGGTGTGGCTGACGGTCCACGGCACGACGCCCGAGGACGGCCTGGAGCGGCTGGTAGCCGCGGCCCAGATGGGCGGCACGCGGCCGCCCTCGCCCTTCAGCGGCGGACGGCAGGAACACCTGGTCCGTCGCAACCTGGCGGCCGGGTTGCAGCTCATCGTGCAGATGGATCGATTGGCTGACGACCGTATTGTTGTATCCGGCGTCCACTGGTTGGAGGCGACCCCCTCCAGAGGGAGGGGCGACGATGGCTGGGGCTGGAACTTGACGCCTGTGTTCGAGATGCGTCAGCAGGTCGTGGAGGGGAGTCTGACCGTCACCTGGGAGGCTGCCCCCGACTTTCACTGGCCCGCCGACGTCGCCGCCCGGCTGGCCATGGCCGAGCTCCAGGACGGAACCCTGGACGAGGCGACTTTCGAAGCCGAGCTCACTACCGCCCAGGCTGCCTTGGAGAGCAACCAGGCGGCGGAGGCGACGCGGCGGCTGGAATCCCTCTACAGCCTGGCGCCAGGGGAGGAACAGCGGCGCACGGTCCTGCAATTGCTGCGCCAGGCGCTGCTGGCCCAACCGGCCCGCTGGGAGGGCCTGCTGGACACGGCCCGGGAGACGAAAAGTCTGCTGGAGGAGCTGGTCGGGCAGTGTGACTGGGACCAGGCGGGCCAGGTGATAGCCACTGCCGATCAGGATCCCGAAGCCGTGGTCGCCTTGGAACAGGTGAATGTGGAAGCCCTCCGCCCTGAGATTGCGTCCGGCCTGGAGGCGCTGGCCGCCCTGGACCGGGCCAGGGACAAGGCAGCGAGGCTGGCCGAGGCGGAGCAGCGCTGGGAAGCCCTGAGCGTACTGGCCGGGCTGCCCCTGGAAAAGCTGCCCTCCGAATCAGCGGAACAGGTAGTCGAGATGCAGGCCGAACAACTGCGCTTGTTGCAGGCAAGGGCTAAGGTCGGCGACGAGGATGGAGAGCGGGTGGCCCGCACCATCTTGCGTCTCCTGCCCGCCGCCTACGAGGAGCTGCATTACTGGGCCGACGGCCGCCTGAACGGACACGGGCAGCCGCAGGCAGCGCTGCAGGACCTGCTGCCCCCATTGCGGCCGACCCCGCCGCCCGGTGGCGAGGACAATCAACAAGCCCTCTATACCGAAGCCTGCCTGGCCCTATCCGCCGGCGACCGGAAGCAGGCCCGACAATTGCTACGTCGATTGGGCAACTATCGCGC
>CAYLZO010000351.1:0-1989 GCA_964387775.1 uncultured Anaerolineaceae bacterium | reverse complement strand
CGCTGGTCGGCCTGGGCGTTGGACTGGCCTTGGCCGGGTGGACACGCCGACGGGCGCCTTCCGAGACTGAAACTGACGAGGAAAGCCGACCGTGGCGGGCCGTTTCCCGCCGGGCCATCGCCGGGGCCTTCACGGTTGCGACGTTGCTCACCCTGGCCGTGCTGGCCCTGGCCGGGCCGATCCTGGCCATCGCGGCAGGCATCCTGCTCTTCGAGGCGGCGGTCCTGGTGCTCCAGGCCCTGCGCGCCCGGCGCGAATCCCAGGTCCACGACGAGACGCTGGTCCTGGCCGACACCCTGGTCACCGAGACGACGATGGGCGCGCCGCTGCCCGACGCGCTGCGGGGCTACGTCCAGCGCCACCCCGAAGCGGGGCTGGCGGGGGAGGTGCAGCGTTTCATCCTCGACCCGCTGGCCGGGGGCGAGTCCCTGGTGAGCGTGCTCAACCGCCTGGCCGAGGGGCCTCGTTTCCAGCCCTACCCCACCTTTCACCGCCTCCTGCTGCACCTGGCCCGCGCCGTGCGGGGTCGTCTGACGCCGGAGGAGACGGAGCATACTCTGCGCGCCTTCCTGGACACGGCCGAGATGGTGGACGAGGTACAGCGCGAGCTGGCCGTGGATATCACCCAGACCCGCTACAGCCGCTGGACGGTGGTGGCCATCATCTGCGGCGGCATCCTGTTCATGGCCGCCGCCATGCCCGACGCCCGGCAGCACTGGCTGCATGACCTGGTGGGCCAGGTGACCATGCTCCTGGTGTCGCTGTCCATCGCCGGGGCGGTGGGTCTGGGCGAGCGCCTGGGTCGTATGAAAGGCTGGAGGTTCTGATGGCGACACTACACTGGGCGGGACTGAACCTGATGGCCCTGCTGGCGGCGGGGCTGGTGCTGACCCTCCTCGGCGCCCGGCGCGAGGAACTGGACATCCGGGAGACCCTGGCCCGTCTGTTGTACGGCGACGAAAAGGCGCAAGCCCTGCCTGTCCTGGCGGATAGGCCAGGGGGGCCGCCGCAGATTTCCCGCTCACGGCAAGTGCTCCTGCTCCTGGGGATGGTGGGCGCCGGCCTGGCTCTGGGCCTCTTTCTGTGGCCCTTTCACCGGGTGGCAGCGGGCCTGGCCGGGCTGGGCGTGGCCGTCGCCGGGTTGCTCTGGTCCCGGCAGTTGTCCGGCAGCCGGGAGAAGCAGGAGGCGGCCGAGGACGTGCTGCCCCTGGTGGCCCACCTGCGCCAGACCCTGGGCCGGGGAACGACCATCCCCGAATCGTTGCGCGCCTTTGCCCTGGAGGTCGAACCGGGTCGCGCCCTGGCCCGCCGGGTGGAGGGCTGCCTGGGCGCGATGGAGATGGGCGTGGACGTGCATCAGGCCTTTGACGCCTGGGTCGCCCGCGACAACAAGCACCTCCAAGCTCTCGGCGACCTGCTGCGCGAGGTGAAGCGCAGTCGGGAGCCGCAGGCGACCCTCGACCGCCTGACGCGCAAGATCGTGGCCGATCTGCGCCAGGAGATGCGTTTCCGGGTCAAGCGCCAGGCGTTGTTGAGCATCGTGGTCACGGTGATGGGCCTTTTCCCGCCGTTGATGCTGGCCCTGCTGGAACCGGCCGCCTTCCGTCTGGCGCAGAGCGTCATCTTTGGGGGCGCGTTGGGAGGGGGGTGAGAATGGGGAATAGAGAATGGAGAATGGAGAATGGAGAATAGAGACAAGAAAGCGCCGGTCGTCCGGGGTGAGGAGCCGGTGGAGGAGGCGCTGGAGGAAATCGGCGCCTACCTGGGCACGGACGACCGCCGGGCGATGGTCCGCCACCTGGCCCGCGTCTGCTGGGTCGGACCGCTCGAACCCTGGATGAAGGAGCCGGACGTGGTGGACCTGGAAGTGGGGGCCACTGGTCGGGTAACGGTCTGCCGGGCCAACGGCGCCGTCGAGACCACCGGGCAGAAACTCAGCCCGGAGTGGATCGAGTTCCTGGTCAAGCTCTGGCGCCTGAACCGGGGCAG
>CAYLZO010000350.1:0-3850 GCA_964387775.1 uncultured Anaerolineaceae bacterium | reverse complement strand
CAGCCAATCTGCGCCTTTCTGCCAATCTGCGGCTCTCATCGATGGCAACCACAGGAGAAACCCATGACCGAATTGCTACACAAGGAGTTGACCGGCTCGATCATCAAGGTCTATTACGACGTCTACAATGGGCTCAGCCAGACCTACCCCGAGTTTGTTTTTGAAAAGGCGATGATGGCCGATCTGCGCAGGCTGGGCATCCCCTGCGTCAGACAGGACAAGTATGAAATTCGCTACAAAGACTGGATCGTCGGGCGCCAGGAACTGGACATTTTCGTGGCACAAGCTGTCGTGGTCGAGCTGAAGGTGGCCGAACGCATTGAACCCATTCACCTGGTGCAGTTGTTGTCCTACCTGAAGACGGTTGGCAAGGAAGTGGGCTTGCTCTTCCGCTTTGGGGGACCTGAACCGGAGTTTGAACGTCGAGTGTTGACACGCTCGGCGTGGGAAGGCAGTCTCCAAACCGAGTCCCCAGAGCGCCTGGCGAATACGGAGGGATTGCTCCATCCGGATCTGATCTTTGGCACGGTCGGTGGATTGTTCGAAGTCTTTCAAACGTTGGGACCGGGATTCGTCTATCGCATCTATGCCAATGCCTGCTACAGGGAGTTGCACCACGTGCGGGGACTCGACGCTCGCCCCGGCAAAGAGATGGAAATCTTTTACAGAGGCGAGCCCCTCACGGCGATCAAATTCGCCCACATCCAGGTGGAGGATAAGCTCATGGTCTTTCCCGTGGCCATCGGCGACGTCGAGAACATCCGTATCCAGAACCTCAAGGAGTGGATGCGTGACCGAAACGTGCCGCTCGGTATTCTGGCGAACTTTCAGGATACCTGGCTGAGGCCGATGATCCTGCGGGTGTGAGCCACGGATGGGCGGAAACACGCGGATTCGGGGATCGAGAATCGGCTGATCCGCGTTTTTCCGGCAATCCGCGACTCTCATCCGCGACTCTCATCCGCGACCCGCACAGGAGACGATCAAATGGCGGCAAGTCAACCCACGGACCAACCCGACTATCTGCCTATCTCGATGCTGAATCAGTTGGAGTATTGCGAGCGCCGCTTCTGGCTGATGTTTGTGTTGGGCGAGATGGAGGTCAACGCGCCGGTGCTGGAGGGGACGCTGCAACACGAGCGAGCCCACACGCCGGGCCGCGAGACCGACGGCGAGCGGGTGACGCGGCGGCGGGTGTACGTCTATTCCAAGCGGCTGCGGCTGACGGGGTTCGCCGACCTGGTGGAGGAAGAGGATGGGGAGATCCGGCCGGTGGAGTACAAGCGGGGCACGATGGGCAAGTGGCTGAACGACCACGTGCAGCTCTGCGCCCAGGGCCTCTGCCTGGAGGAGCGCACGGGGCAGCCGGTGCCGGAGGGGGAGTTTTTTTACTTTCGCTCGCGGCGGCGGGTGCGCGTGCCGTTTACGGCCGAGTTGCGGGCCAAGACGGAGGCGAGCGTAGCGCGGGCTTTTGCCCTGCTGGAGGCGGGCCAGATGCCGCCGCCGGTGGAGCGGATGGTCAAATGCCACGATTGCAGCCTGGAGCCGGTGTGCTTGCCGAGAGAGGTTCGGCGGTTGGTCGGGTAGTCGGGGTGGTCGGGGGGCCGGTTCGTCAGTTGGTCGGGGGGTCGATGGGTCGGATAGTCGAGGGGGAGAGATGGGTGGACGGAAGAGGATGGGTGAAGGCGGGTTGGCGGCGGTGCGGTCGCTGGTGCGGTGGCGGGGCTGGCGGCCGCCGGTGCTCGGGTTTGAGGACGACGAACGGGGCGGGCAGGTGTGGCTGGTGCTCGACCGGGACTCTCTTCGGTCGGGACACGGCGCTGCTGCCCTGCGCCGAGGTGGGTTACCTGTTCTACGAGCCGGAAGGGGACGACGAGCCAGGCTGGGACACGGTGCACATGGCCTGCGGCGAGGCGGCCTATCGCGACGAGATCGAGGCCACGGTCCAGTCATTGCGGGCCGACGGCTGGCGGGTGGTGGGCCGGTTGCACTTGTCCTGCGGCAAGCACGGGGAGGCGACGTTCGTGGGCTGCTGGACGGAGGAAGATTTCTGGGCGCGGACCGAGGCGGTGTTGCGCGAGAGGGAGGGCTAGCAGGATGGCGACGCTCTATTTGACCGAACAGCGGTCCTTCGTGCGCAAGGACGGCGACACGCTGGTGGTCAGCATTCCGGCGGACGAGGAAAAGGGCACCGAGAAGCGCAAGGTGCGGGTGCCGCTCATCAAGGTGGACCAGGTGGTGGTCATGGGCGACAGCACGGTCAGCACGCCGGCCCTGTTGGCCCTGCTGGAGCAAAAGGCCGACGTCTGCTTTTGCTCGTTCTATGGCAACTTTCGGGGGCGGCTGGCGCCGGGCTTTTCCAAGAACTCGCTGCTGCGCATCGAGCAGCACCGGGCCCACGAAGATCCCGACCGCTCGCTGGCCCTGGCCAAGTGTTTCGTGGAGGGCAAGCTGGCCAATCAGCGCACGCTGCTGCTGCGGGCCAATCGTAAACGGAAGGATGAGGCTGTGGCCCGCGCGGCCGAGTCGCTCAAGGGGGCGTTGGACCAGGTGGGCCAGGTAGAGCCGGACGGCGGCCCGTCCGATCCGGCGGTGCCCCAGGCCGACAGCGCCATCGGCAGCCTCTTGGGGCTGGAAGGGGCGGGCGGTTCCTTCTATTTCAGCGCCTTTGGCCGCCAGCTGAAGCAAGACCTGGGCTTTCGGCGCCGGACCAAGCGGCCGCCGACCGATCCGGTGAATGCGCTGCTGTCCTACGGCTACGTGCTGCTGATGAACAAGGTGGCGTCGGCCATCCAGTTGGTGGGCATGGACCCCTTTGTCGGCTACCTGCATTCGTCGCAATATGGCAAGCCGGCGCTGGCCCTGGACCTGATGGAGGAGCTGCGGCCCATCATCGTCGACTCGGTGGTGCTGACGGTGGTTAACAACCGCATCCTCAAGGCGGGCGATTTCGAGGAGCAACTGGGGGCCTATCGCCTGAGCGAGTCGGGGCGGCGGACGTTCCTGACCAAGTTCGAGGAGCGATTGAATACCGAGATCCGCCATCCGACCTTTGGCTACAAGGCCACGTACAAGAAATGCCTGGAGCTCCAGGTGCGGCTGCTGGCCAAGGCGCTGACGGGCGAGATTCCGGCCTATCCGCCGTTGTTGGTCAGGTAGTCGGGTTGGTCGGGTGGTCGGGTAGTCTGGGGGGGCGATGGCGGGGAGCAGGCGGGATACGGCCTTTTACGTGGTGGCTTATGACATCTCTGACGACGGGCGGCGGACCAAGGTTCACAAGGTGCTATCGGGGTTTGGCCAGTGGACGCAGTACAGCCTCTTTGAGTGTTTTCTGACGCCGAAGGAGCGCGTGCTGCTTCGCGACAAACTGGACCGGGTGCTGGAGCCGGAAGAGGACAGCGTGCGTTTCTATCCGCTGTGCGAGGCATGTGTGGGCAAGGTCCAGACGGTGGGCGGCCCCAAGCCGGAGGAGCGCGTCGCGTTTGTCGTTTAGGCGAGGATGTGCTATACTGGACGGGCGTTGTATTGAGACATGGGGCATCAGCGGTTGCGAGCGGTGCAGTACCCCGCTCAACCCCTGGGGGCGCTCGCGGAAAATGGACCTTGAAAAGGGAAGGAAAGAGACAAAAGGAACTGGATACGGGCTTGTCCACTTTGGGGGTTGTAGAAAGCTCTCAATTTGCGGCGGCGCTCGCAGCGCAAGGGGGCAGTCATGCACCACCCTGGTTTTCGATGGCTTGTTGCTGTAAACACAGTGTTTCACGGGATGTTGAGTCTTCGTAGACGGTTGAATTGTAGGCTTTAGGGCGAGGAGCTTGAAGGACCAGAATTCCGAGTGGGGAATTGAAAC
>CAYLZO010000349.1:0-3883 GCA_964387775.1 uncultured Anaerolineaceae bacterium | reverse complement strand
ACGGTGCCGCCGGTGGGCGTGTCGAGCCCGCCGACGACGTGGAGCAGCGTGCTCTTGCCGCTGCCCGACGGCCCGCGCACGGCCACGAACTCGCCGCCGGCGACGGTCAGGCTGACGTCGTCCAGGGCGTGGATCTCTTCGGTGCCCATTTTGTAGGTGCGGGTGATGTTTTGCAGCTCGATCATGGCCTATGCCTCCCGGAAAGCGCGGATCAGGTCCTTGGGACCGGGCCGCTTGCCGTACATCAACAGGCTGGCGCGAAAGATCTTGGCCCCGGCCCACAGGGTAAAGGCGATGCCGGCCACCAGCAGGGCCAGGCTGATGACGATCTGGCCGGGGGGCACCGAGCCGAATCCCAGGCGGATGAGCATCATCGTCGGCGCGGTAAAGGGGACGTAGCTGAGGACGACGGCCACCCCGGCGTTGGGATTGTTGAGGATGACGCCCATCACCATCCAGGGGATGGCGGCCGCGAAGGAAAAGATGCCGCCGATCTGCTGGCTCTCGCGCTGGGTGGTGCCCATCGAGCCGGCGACGCCCATGAGCGTGGCAAAGAGCAGGTAGCCCAGCAGGAAGTAGACGAGGGCCAACGCGATCGTGCCCAGGCTGATGTCGATGGCGCCGGCCAGGGCAAAGATGGCCGCCGCCGCTCCCAGCAGCGCCGCCCCGGCACCAAACCAGACGACGACCTGGATGAGGCCCAGGGCACCCAGGCCCAGGATCTTGCCGGCCAGCAGCTCGGTCGCGCTGATGGACGAGAGCAGGATCTCGATGATGCGCCCTTCTTTTTCCTCGCTCACGCTCTGCAACAAAAAGCCCGACGACGTAAAGAGGGTGATGACAAAGAGGATGGAAAAGACGTAGGGCACCACGAAATCGCCGATCCAACTGAAGGGGCTTTCGTCGGCCACCTGGCCCTGCTCGTTCAGCGTCACCGGCTCGGCGTCCAGCGGCGCGCTGGCCCGCTCCTGGATGGCCGGGTCCACCCGCCCTGCCAGGAGATGGTCGATGAGAAAGGCCCGGATCTCGCTGCTGTCGGCCGCGGCAAAGGAGGAGAAGCCGCCGCCCGTGCTGTAAACTTTGACTTTGCCCGTTTCCAGGTAGTTGGCGGGCAGGACAAAGTAGCGGCTGATTTCCTCGGCCAACAGCGCCTCCCGGGCCGCGTCCTCCTCGGAGAAGGCGACGAAGCGTTCCTCGTACTGGGGAAGCTCAGCCTCGACGAGACCGCTTTTGTCCACGTAGCCGATGGCTGCCTGGCTCGGCACGAACTGGGACTCGAAAAAATCGCCGACCTGCCCGCCGAACGACGAGCCGATGACCAAGGCCAACAGGCCCAACGCCGGGACGGCGAGGGTCATGATGATGAATCCCGGGCGGCGCAGGTTGACCAGCAATTCCTGTCCCGCGACCAATAGAATCTCTCTCATTTTCGTTCCTCCACAATATGGTGGTGACCAGACGAATTTTTGAGACAAAACCCCAAAAGTTCTTCTCCTAGCCACTTTCCACGACGCTGATGAAAATATCTTCCAGGGGCGGCGTCGCCACCTCGAAGCGCTTGACCGTTACGCCGGCCTCTACCAGTTTTTGAAGGATCGCCTGGGGCGATGCCTCGGGCTCCAAGACCAGCTCGTAGGTGTGGTTACGCTGCTCCACGCGTTGCACGCCGGGCAGATCATCGGGCAGGGCGTCGGATTCGAGCTCGACGGCGTGCTCGGCGTACTGGGCCTTGATCTCGTCCAGCGGGCCATAAAGCACGGCCCGGCCGTGGTTGATGAGCAAGATGCGGTCGCACAGCTCCTCGACCTGGTTCATGTTGTGGGTGCTGAGGATGACCGTCTTGCCCCGCGCCTGCTCCTCCAGCAAGATGGTTTTGAGCAGCTCGGTGTTGACCGGGTCCAGCCCCTGGAAGGGCTCGTCCATGATGAACAAGTCGGGGTCGTGGACGATGGTGGCCAGGAACTGGGCCTTCTGGGTCATGCCCTTGCTCAGCTCCTTGATCTTGCGCCCGGCGTACGCCTCCAGGTCGGCGCGGGCCAGAAGGTCGCCGGCCCGCTCCCTGGCCTCGGCGCGGGGGATGCCCTTGAGGGCGCCCAGGTAGGTCAGGCATTCGAGCAGCTTGTAGTTGGTATAGAGGCCACGCTCCTCGGGCAGGTAGCCGATGCGCGACTTGCTGGCCTCGGTCACTGGCTGGCCCATCAGCCGGATCTGGCCGCTGTCGGGCTTGATGATGTCCATCATGGTGCGGATGGCCGTCGTCTTGCCGGCGCCGTTGGGGCCGAGCAGGCCAAAGATCTCGCCCCGGCCCACGGAAAAGCTGACGCCGTCCACGGCCTTGACGCGGGCGTAGTGTTTGACTAGATTCTCAACTTCGATCATGTTTCCTCCAGTGAGGTTTTGGATTTGACGGATGACATCCACGCCTTGCGGTCAAAAATGAGCAGCGAGGCGACGACGACGGCCCATACGATCAGGCTGTAGACGCCGATCCCGAACGAAAAGGCAACGTCGTCGGGCGTGTAGACGGCGACCATCAGGAACGAGGCGACTTGGTTGTTCAGCGCGTGCAAAAAGGCCGCCAGCCAAACGCTGCCCGATTTTAACACGGCGTAGCCAAATAGGAAAGCCAGGCCGACGGTGTAGGCCGTCATCAAGATCGGCCCCAGGACGGGATAGCCGGGATAGTTGTGTCCCATGACGATGATGGGCGCGTGCCACAGGCCCCAGATCACGCCCACCAGCAGGATGCCGCGCACCGTGCCCATCTTGACCAACTCGCCTTGCAGGTAGCCGCGCCAGCCGTACTCCTCGCCAAAGGCGACGAGCAGCCCCAGGATCGGGCCGACGACGACCGTCTGGCCGCCGACGAGGAGCAGGAGTGCCCAATCGGGGACCAACTCCAGGCCCGCGGTCTGGCCGCCGGCCGCCTCGACGATCATATCCCGTAGGTTCGCGGCCTGACCCAGGTCAAAGAGGGCGTTGAGCCCGGTCATGGCAGCGTAGACGGCGATAATCAGCTGGCCAAAGACCAGGTACTGCCACCACTTGCCGCCGCTCAACCCGGCCTGCCGAAAGGTCTCCTTGCCCGAGGCCAGGCGCAGGACCACCACGGCCAGGAGGCCCAGCAGCAGGATCCCCTGGAGAAAGAGCCCGGCTAGGGTCTGGTAGAGCTCTTCGGTGATGACTGTGACGCTGAGAGCCAGCAGGAGGTGGATCGCTACGTAGCCCAGGTAGCCGTAGTAGAACCAGCGTGCCCGCGTCTTCAAGTGATAGAGGGCGCTGTCCTTGAAGACGAAAAGCTGCAAGACGATGGCCGCCGTCGCCGGTATGAGCATCTGCACCTGGAGGAGGAAGCTCGTCGCCGCGTTGGGGCCGTAGCCTGCCGTCAGGTACAGGCCCAGGTCGAGCAGAAAGGTCAGGCCAAAGGTCAGCCCGAGGAAGGTTCCCACCTGTTTCCAGTTTACGCTGGGTGTGTCGTGTTCCGTGTTTTGCATGGCTGTATGACCTCGATGTCCGTTGGAGGGGTGGCGCGTCTCCGCCGCCGCTACAGCTAGCTGGCAGCGGCCGTCGCAGCCGCCGCTTCCTCCTGCCGGCGCTCGTGAACCAGGTAGTAGGCAAAGACGACCAGGTCGGCCTCGATGACGCCGGGCATGGTCAGGTAGGCGCCTTGCTTAAAGACGCTGCGCGGTTGGATCTTCAGTAGGGTGTTGCCTTGGGCGTCGAGCAGAAGCCAGCCCCGGCGAAAGACCCCTTCCGGTGTCAGGGTATATTCTTGGCCGCCGAAACGGAGGGCGAGGCCCCGGCTGAACAAGCCCTTTCTCTCGGCTCTGGATCGGACCACGTCGCCTTCTACCAACTCGAAGGCACTTCCAAACCAGCTCGT
>CAYLZO010000348.1:0-3884 GCA_964387775.1 uncultured Anaerolineaceae bacterium | reverse complement strand
CGGTTGGCCGCCTGAAACCGTAAAGGAGCTTGTCCCATGTGGGTAACGCTCCCTCGCGGACGCTTGCCAACCCTGTGGCCTCGTGCTATAATGTCGGTGAAGGAGGGCCTGATGAACAAAACTATCACTATCCAGGTCGATATTCCACACGATCACACTGTGTGCATTCCCTTGCCGGAGGATGTGCCGGTTGGCCTTGCAGAGTTGATGGTTGTTGTCAAGCCCATCCATTTCTCGGAAGAGTCTGCTGCTGGGACCGCTGCTGACCTGGTCCATTCTCCGCTCTTTGGCTTGTGGTCGGACCGAGACGACATCGCTGACGGTCTGGCATACGCCCGACAACTACGGGTCCGGGCTGAACGGCGCCATCATGGCTGAACCGAACCTGCTTCTCGACACCGACGTCTTGATCGAAATCCTGCGAGGCCAACCCAAAGCTGCCTCGTGGCTAAAAGTACAGGGTCCACAGATTGTCGGTTTGCCTGTACTCGCATGCATGGAAGTCTTGCAAGGCGCACGGAATCAGCGCGAGCAACGGCAGATCGCGCGACAAATCAAACGTTATTCTTTGATTCACCTTGAAAAGCAAGATTCCGAGCAGGCGTTGACCTGGTTTGAAATGTATCATTTGAGCCACGGCATAGGGATCATGGACTGCCTTGTAGCCTCTTCAGCAACGCGACTAGGGCTGCCTTTCTACACATTTAACACCAAGCACTATCGCGTCCTCCCAAACCTGGACGCGCAAGTCCCATACAAACGGTAGCCTGGTCGTGAAACGACAAGAGGGCAACGGACTCGTAGCCTATCACTTTGAAACTCTGGCCATCGACGGCCTGGTCCACGCGGTGTTCACCCGGCTGGGCGGCGTCAGCCAGGGGCCGTTCGCCACGCTCAACGTGAGCAAGGACGTCGGCGACGATCCGGCCGCCGTGGCCGAGAACCGGTCGCGGATGTACCGGCGCCTGGGGCTCGACGCGGGTCAGGTGATCACCGCCGGCCAGGTCCACGGCAGCCGCGTGGCCGTGGCTACCGCCCGGGACGCGGGTCAGGTGGTGCCCAAGACGGACGGGCTGATCACCGCTATGCCGGGCGTGGCCCTCCTGCTCCGCTTCGCCGACTGCCAGCCGATCCTGCTCTACGACCCACAGCGGCACGCCCTGGGGCTGGTCCACGCCGGCTGGCGCGGCGTGGCCCTGGGCATCGCCCGCCGCGCCGTCGAGGCGATGGAAGACGCCTTCGGCACCCGGCCCCGGGACCTCGTGGCCGGGCTCGGGCCGGCCATCGGCCCCGGTTGCTACACCGTGGGCCAGGAGGTGGCCGCTGCCATGGGCTATGCCCTGCCCAACTGGAGCCAGGTGCTGACCCCAACCGGCGAAAACCAATGGCAGTTCGACCTGCCGGCGGCCAACGCCCAGCTCCTGGCCGCCGCCGGCGTCGAGCACGTCGAGCAATCCGAGATTTGCACCGCCTGCCACACCGACGAGTTCTTCTCCCACCGGGGCGAGGGCGGAACCACGGGCCGCTTTGGCGTGATCGCCTGCCTGGAGCCCCGTGACAAAGAGCCAAAGCCCAGACCCGCCCGCCGAGAACCCACAGCCGAGCGAGACGTCGAGGCCGAGTCCCTCCAGCCCCCGGGCTTGCCCGATTTCGGAGAGCAAGCATGAGCGACCTGAAGGCCAACCTGCACGCCGTCCGGGAGCGGATCGCGGCCGCCGCCACGCGCGCCGGCCGCTCGCCGGACGAGGTCACCCTGGTGGCCGTCACCAAGATGCAGCCCCCGGACGTGATCCAGGCCGCCTACGAGCTGGGCCTGCGCCACTTTGGCGAAAACCGCGTGGGCGAAGCCGAGGCCAAGGTCGGTCACCTGCCCGGCGATATCACCTGGCACATGATCGGCCACATCCAGAGCCGCAAGGCCAAACTCGTGACGCCCCTGTTCAACGTGGTCCACTCGGTGGACCGGGCCAAGATCGCCCGCCGCCTGGACCGCTACAGCAAAGAGCGACCCACGCCCCTGCCCATCCTGCTGGAATGCAACGTCTCGGGCGAGGCGAGCAAGTACGGCTTTGACGCCGACCGCTGGCCGGAGGACGAGCCGCAGCGGGCGCACCTGCTGGCCGCCATCGAGGAGATCCTGGCCCTGCCTCACGTCGAGGTGCAGGGGCTGATGACCATGGCCCCCATCGTGGCCGACGCGGAGCAGGCCCGCCCCGTCTTTAGCCGGCTGCGCCGGCTCCGCGACGAACTGGCGGCCCGCTTTCCCCAGGCCGGCTGGCGCCACCTTTCGATGGGCATGACCGACGACTTTGAGATCGCCATCGAGGAAGGCGCTACCATGATCCGCGTGGGCCGGGCTATCTTTGATCCCCAACAGCCAGCCTGGCGCACAGGCTAACCGCGGCCAGCGACGGAGGTTTTTGATCCCATGTCAACCGTGATCGGCATCATCTCGTTCGTCCTTCAAGCCTACGAGTTTCTCATTTTCATCCGCGTCATCCTGTCCTGGATCCAAGCCACGAGCTACCAGTCGTGGTTTCACCATCCGTTGGTCCGCATCCTCTACCAGATCACAGACCCGATCCTGGTGCCCTTGCAGCGGATCATCCCCCCCATCGGTGCGGGCCCTGCCCGGATCGATATCAGCCCCATCGTGGCCCTCATCCTCCTGGAGATTCTGCGCGCAATCCTGATCTTTGTCCTGAGAGCAATCTTCTAGCCCCCTTTGTGTGCCCCTTTTCTCGTCCTTCAAACCTTTACGTAAAGTTGGAACATTCGGACGCCTGCCAGCGTCTATAATGTGAACTTGAACCGATAGGACGTAAAGGAGGATAAGGACGATGAAAGACAAACGAAAGTTATGGTTTAGCATCGCCGGCCTGTTGGCCGGGTTGAGCCTCATCTTGGCCGCTTGTGGGCCGACCGAGACAGTGAGTACCTCGCCGTTGAGCACGCCGCCGGCCAGCGACGCGCCGGAGATGGCCATGCCCGACGAGGCCCAAGAAATGGTCGAGCTGGTCAAACAAGATCTGTCGGAACGGCTGGATCTCGGCAGGAATCAGATCGAGATCGCCAGCCTGGAAAAGGTCGAATGGCCGGACACGAGCCTGGGCTGCCCCGAGCCAGGCCAGGCCTACGCCCAGGTGATTACCCCCGGCTACGAGATTACTCTCCAAGCTGAGGGGCAGAGATACAGCTATCACACGGGTGGCGATCGCTTTGTCCTGTGCGAGGATGAGGACGCTGCGCCGCCCGTCGAGGACAGGGACAAAGAAGACATGGACGAGGGGACACTCACCGAAAAGGAACAGGAACTCGTCGAGCAGGCCATGGTGGATCTGAGCGAACGTCTCGATGCCACCCCGCAAGAGATCACTTTGCTTTCCGTGGACGCCGTGCAGTGGCGGGACAGCAGCATGGGCTGCCCTGAACCGGGTGGGAACTACCTGATGGTCATCACGCCGGGCTACCTGATCAAGCTGAAAGCTGAAGGCCAGGTCTACGAGTACCACGGAAACGAAGAACAGGTCTTCTATTGCGAAAATCCACAGGCACCTGTGGGCGAAGAGAAAGATGAAGAGAGTGTCATGGAGAGGCTGGTCGCAAAAGCCAAGGCAGACCTGAGCCAGAGGCTGAACGTAAAAGATGCCCAGATCGAGGTCGTCGAGGTCCGGGCGGTGCAGTGGCGCGACGCCAGCTTGGGCTGCCCCAAGGGAGGCAAGATGTATGCCCAGGTCATCACCCCCGGCTACCAGATTATCCTGTCTGTAGAGGGCCAGGAGTACGACTATCACGCCAATATGCAGGATGCCTTTCTCTGCCAGAAGTAGGAGCGTTACCCACATGGGACAAGCTCCTTTACGGTTTCAGGCGGCCAACCGAGC
>CAYLZO010000347.1:0-3966 GCA_964387775.1 uncultured Anaerolineaceae bacterium | reverse complement strand
CATATCTATTCTTCGCACCCCTACAGCTCAGCATCTTCTCCACTTCGCCCAACTGATGAGCTGTCACTTGACCTGCATAGACGCGCTTGTACCGCTCCCAGTTGTCCCTGTCCTGGACGATTCGCTTGAACGTCCACCGTCTCGCCTTCACTCCGGGGCTCATGCCCCAATTCTAGCACATTATCGTCAATCAGGCAAACCAGTCTCAAAAATAGTGCTATGCGCAATGCGCCAAAAGGCATGCCTTGCTCTGCGTGCCTTTGGCATGGCGAAGCGCCGACTACGAATGATCCCCCAGTTTATTGAGGAGTTACGCCGGCCCCTCCGATTCCCGCAGGCTCCCGCCGACTTGGACAAGGCCATCGGACAACACGACGACTTGAAAGCTGGGCCAGAGTATGATATGATATGATACGCCCGCCACCAATCCCGGCTGATGTAAAGGAGGACGAGGCATGGACGAATCGACGCACGTGGTAATCACCGGTCTGGGTGCCCTGACGCCCCTGGGCCTGACGGCAGAAAAGACATGGCAGGGCCTGCGGGCCGGCCGCTCGGGCATTGGCCGGATCGAGCTTTTTGATCTCGGTGACTGCCCCGTCCAGATCGGCGGGGAGTTGAAAGGGTTTGACTCGGTTGCCTGCCTGGGTTTCAAAGAGGCCAAACGCCTGGCCCGCTTTAGCCAAATGGCGGTCGTTGCCGCCGAGGCGGCCCTGGCCGACGCCGGCCTGGCCCTGAGCGACGACGAAAAGGAAGAAGCCGGTGTGTTGCTCGGCACCGCCGTGGGCGGCACCGCCGTCGAGATCGAAGCGGCCAACCAGCGCGCCATCGAGCGCGGCCTGGAAAACATCTCGCCCCTCTTTTTGATGATGCTCCCGGCCAACATGGCCGCCTTCCACGTCGCCCGGCGCACCGGCTTTGCCGGCTACAACAGCACCACGGTCACGGCCTGCGCTTCCGGCACGCAGGCCATCGGCGCGGCGGTTGAGGTATTGCGCAGCGGGCGGGCCCGGGTCATGCTCGCCGGCGGCAGCGAATCGACCTTTACGCCTATGGCTCTGGCTGGATTCTGCGCCATCCGCGCGCTTTCCACCCGCAACGACGACCCGGCCGCCGCCTGCCGCCCCTTTGACGCCCAGCGCGACGGTTTTGTCATCAGCGAGGGCGCGACCATCCTTGTGCTCGAAACACTGGACCACGCCCGGCGGCGTGGCGCAAGCATCTATGCCGAGATCGCTGGCTATGCCAACAACTCCGACGGCTACCACGTCATCGCCCCCAACCCCGAGCTGCGCGGCCCGGTCAAGGCCATGCGCCAGGCGCTGGCCGACGCTGGCCTGGCGCCGGAACAGGTGTCGTACGTCAACGCCCACGGCGCAGGCACGCCCCAGGGCGACGCCGCCGAGACGCTGGCCATCAAGGCCGTCCTGGGCCACCACGCCTACCGCACGCCGGTCAGCGCCTGCAAGTCGATGCTGGGCCACGCCATGGGCGCCGCCGGGGCGATGGAGACGCTGGCCTGCGCCCTGGCCCTCCGCGACCAAATCCTCCCGCCGACCATCAACCTGGACTACCCCGACCCCGATTGCGACCTGGATTACGTGCCCCACACCGCCCGCCCGGCCCGCGTCGACGTCGTCCTCAAAAACTCGTTTGGCATCGGCAGCCAGAACGCCTGCCTGGTGCTCAAGCGCTACGCCGGGGACGATGATGTTGCTCTTTGACGGGACACAGATGAACGCCGATTCCGCAGATTTACCTGCCTTATCTGCGTTCATCTGCGAAATCTGCGTCCGGTCAGCAGGTGTGAGAGATGGGAATGGGGGATAAAACACGCATCGTCGTCACCGGCCTGGGCGTCGTCTCGCCGGTGGGCCTGAACGTGGCCACGATGTGGCGCAACCTCGTCGCCGGGCGCTCGGGCATCCGGCCCATCACCCAGTTCGACCCGTCCGACCTGAAGGTGCGCTTTGCCGGCGAGGCCCACGGCTTTGACCCCCTCGACTACATGCCGGCCAAGGAGGCGCGCCGCATCGACCGTTTTGCTCAGTTCGCCATCGCTGCCCTGGAGCAGGTATTGGCCCAGTCGCGCTTGGTCATCGACGAACACAACGCCGACCAGGTGGGGGCCATCGTTGGCGCGGGCGTCGGCGGCATCTCGACCTACACCCACAACCTGGACACTGTGCGCGAAAAGGGATTGCGCCAGGTGAATCCCTTCCTGCTGACCATGATCAGCGCCGACGTGCCCGCCATCCAGATCGCGCTGCGCACCGGCGCTCGCGGCCCCAACCTGGGCCTGTCGTCGGCCTGCGCTACCGGCGCCGATGCTCTGGGCCAAGCCGCCAACATGATCCGCCTGGGCCAGGCGCGGGCCATGTTTGCCGGCGGATTCGAGGCGGGCATCAT
The DNA here is from genome assembly GCA_964387775.1 of uncultured Anaerolineaceae bacterium. GTDB lineage: Bacteria > Chloroflexota > Anaerolineae > JAAYZQ01 > JAAYZQ01 > CAYLZO01. The sequence continues at coordinate 1,557 of CAYLZO010000347.1, read as the reverse complement.
CCCCATCTCACTGGCCGCCCTGCAGCGAATGCGCGCCCTGTCGCAGCGCAACGATGACCCGGCCGCAGCCAGCCGCCCCTTCGACGCCGACCGCGACGGATTCGTCGTGTCCGAGGGTGGGGCGCTGCTGCTGCTGGAGGCACTGGATTTTGCCCTGGCGCGGGGCGCCGAGCCGCTGGCCGAGCTGGTCGGTTACGCCGCCACCTCCGACGCCGCCCACGTCACCGCCCCCGACCCCGAAGGGCTGGGTTCGGCGCGCTGTATCACCCTGGCCCTGCAACGGGCCGACGTCACACCGGAGCAGGTGTCCTACGTCAACGCCCACGGCACCGGCACGCCCCTCGGCGATCCCGCCGAGACCCAGGCCCTCAAGCGCGTCCTGGGCGCCCACGCCTACCGGGTGCCGATCAGCGCCACCAAGTCGATGACCGGCCACCTGATGGGCGGCGCCGGGGCGCTGGAAGCCGTCATCTGCATCCAGGCGCTGCGCACTGGCGTAATCCCGCCGACCATCAACCTCGACACGCCCGACCCGGCCTGCGACCTGGATTACGTGCCCCACCAGGCGCGACCCGCCGCGCTGGACGTGGTGCTCTCCAACTCGTTCGGTTTTGGCGGGCACAACGCCGCCCTGGTGTTCCGCGCCTACCGGCCCGGCGGCTGAGAAGGGCCACCCAGATGCTCAACCCGCTGCGCCGGCTCAATCCCAAGCACCTGCAACGCCTGGCCTTTCGCCTGTGGCCCAACGCCGAGTTTATCGTCAGCCGCGAGCAGCGCCTCACGCGCCGCCAGGTGTGGGCCAACGTCGAGGCGCTGGCCGCCGGCCTGCAAGCCCTGGGCATCCGGCCCGGCGAGCGGGTGGTCACGCTGCTGCCCGCCGGCCCCGAGGCGGTCTATGCCCTGTTCCTGCCCTGGCTGCTGGGCAGCGTCGAGGTGCCGCTCCATCCCCTGCTGCGCGAGCACGAGCTGCGCCACATTCTGGCCGACTGCCAGGCCAGCGCCGTGCTCACCACCCGGCGCTGGTACGGCCACGACTACCCGGCCACGCTGGCCCGCCTGCTGCCCGACCTGCCCCACCTGCGCGCCGTTGTCGTCCACGGCGGCGAGGGCGACGGCGCCGTGGATAACCACGGGTGCAGGTTCTTCTCCCTGGACGAGGTGCTGGCCGCCGGCCAGCCGCTGCGCCGCGTACCGGTCTCGCCCAAAGAGGTGGGCCGCATCGCCTACACCTCCGGCACCAGCGGCCTGCCCAAGGGCGTGGTTCACAGCCGCGACGGCTACTGGGGCCTGCTCCATCCCGCTGCCGCGCCGCGACTCAGCCCCCGGCTGATGCGCTGCCTGCTGCTGCCCTTCCCGCTGTGTTACTACTCCGGCTGGCTGGGCATCGTCGCCGGGCTTCTGTCGGGCGGCAAGGTGATCCTGGTCGACCGCTTTCACCCCGGCCAGATGTTGGAGACGATCCAGCGCGAGCGGGTGACGCTGCTGGCCGCCTCGCCGACGATGTGCCGCCTGCTGCTGCGCGCGCCGGGCCAGGAACGCTACGACCTGTCGTCGGTG
>CAYLZO010000346.1:0-3977 GCA_964387775.1 uncultured Anaerolineaceae bacterium | reverse complement strand
CCTATATAAGGATGCAGCCTCACGACCGGACGGCCGCGAGGCTGGCGAAGATTTTCTCAGAAAGTGCCCGCTCGAACTATTCGAACCATTCCTGAAGTTCGCCCATCGAAAGCGTTCGAGGGTCGTCCGGGAACAGGCCGGAGCCCCTGTGTTTGGCGTACCAGCCGAGCATCGCGTCCAGCTCGCGGACGGTGATTTCGTGCTTCTCCGCCACCTGAATCTTCCGCACACGGTCCCGCTGGGGCAGCTTCTGGTTGCGCTCCTGGATGCCCGCCCATTCCTGCAGCACCGTCAGGTAACGCCAGGCCTGCTTCAGGGACAGACGCTTGGGTCCGCGCTTGCCGCGCTTCTCATCCTCTGGTTTGCTCTTGGCTGTGGCAGCTTGCTGAGCCGCCACCCTCTGGGCTTCCGTGCCAGAAAGCAGCCGCAGGTGCTCTGCCAGTTCGCGGGCGCGGCGCTGCATCTCGGCCTGTGCCTTCCGCTTGGCCCCGTCATCTTCCAGCCAGGCCCGGTCGATGGCCTCGGCAAAATCTTCAGGCGTCTCCATCTCGTTGGCGTCGAATCCGAACGTCCAGACACGTTTGATGCCTTGGCAGAGCCGCATCAGCCGGATCGCGTCCGGGTCTTCATCCCCGTGCATCTTCCGGTAGCGCGCGACGAACCCCTCGACATGGACCCGCCGCTGGTCTTCCATCGCCTCGAGCCTCTGCTCGTAGCCGTCGGCGGCGGCAACCACCTCATCCACTCGGCGTTGCACGTCCGCCAACAGATCAGTTCTGCCCCGGGCCGTCAGGAGCGACACAGCCGTTCGCATCGCCCAATCGGTCGCCTTTCGCAGCCGGGCCGCCGCCCACTCGTTCTCGCCCTGTTCGTCCAGCACCGGGTCGGTGTACGTTAACTCGATGCCGAGCCCCTGGGCCCAGCCATCGATCTCGTCGGCCAGGGCCTCGAGCACCGCATCAAGCTGCGGTACGAAGTTCTTCTGTTTCTCGTCTGCTTCACTCATCTGTCTGATTCCGCCACTCCGCCAGGGTTGCGTTGACCTCTTCCAGGTCGAAGGCATCGGGATCGAAGTCGCCGCCGAGCCACTCGATCATGTCTTCGTGGTCCTCCGCGTCAGGGTCGGCAATGGTCTCCAGTAGTTGGGAGTAGCCCCATATGCCGCCGCAATCCTCGGGCGGGCAGGCCTTCTTGCCGCCCAGGCAGACCGGATACTCGACGCCCGCCTCGGGCTCGATAGTCTTCTGCACCTCAATGGTGTGCTCCCAGCCGTCGCCGAAGTCGTACTCGTAGATCAGCTTGCTCTTGACCTTCGGGCACACCTCGTCGAGCGTGACCGCCTGCTCGTCCTCGCCCTCCATGTCCGTCGGCTCGCCCCAGGGCGTCACCTTGGTGACGAACTTGCGGCCGCCGTGCAAACGGGCCCACTCGCGGGGCGTCCACGAGTCTTTCTGCCAGAGGCGAACCTTCTCGTCCTTGCTGATCTTGACGCGTTGATCAAACCGATGCAGATGGCTGTTCGTCCAGCCCATGGCAATCTGGATCACCTCGTGCAGCTTGCCCAGCGTGATGTCCGACGGCACGTCCAGCTTCCGCCAAATCGGTGGCTTACTGCCATTCAGCGTCATGCGAATCTGATATACCGGAGACCGGTTCACCTTCCACTCTCCCATTCACGTCGCCAGCGTGCCATGCACCTTGAGGCGTTTGAGGACTTCATCGACGATCAGGATCAGGCTGCTCACCGTCAAGATCAACAGCCAGTCCAACACGCCCAGCGGCTCGGTGCCGAAGAGCAGTTGCCCGAAGGGCGTATACACCACCAGCAGTTGCAGCACGATGGCGATCCCGATGCCCAGCCACAGCCACAGGTTGCTCATCAGGCCCACCGACAGGATCGACACGTAGTTCGTGCGGGCGTTGAGGGCGTGGAACCACTGGAAGGCCGCCAGGGTCGTGAAGGCGACGGTCTGGGCGTGCTTGGCGCTGCCGGCATACAACTCATAGGCAAACAATCCCAGCGTGCCGGCCGCCATGAGCGGAGCCAGGATCAGCATGCGGCGGATGAGTTTCATGCCCAGCACGCCGGCTTCCGGCGGACGCGGCGGCTGTTTGAGCACGTCCCAGTGCTTCGGCTCGACGCCCAGCGGCACGGTGCAGGCCCCGTCGGTCACCAGGTTGATCCACAGGATCATGATGGCCGTTAGCGGCAGCGGCATGCCGATCACCAGCGCAGCGGCCAGCGTGATGATCTCGCCAAGGTTGGTGGTGATCAGGAAGAACACGACCCGCTGAAGGTTTGAGAAGGTCACCCGCCCATCCTCAACGGCATGGACGATGGTGGCGAAGTCGTCATCGGCCAGGACCATGTCGGCCGCCTCCTTGGCGACCTCCGTGCCCGCCCGGCCCATCGCCACGCCAATGTCTGCGCCCTTCAGGGCCGGCGCGTCGTTGACCCCGTCGCCGGTCATGGCAACGATCTCGCCATTGGCCTTGAGCGCCTTAAGGATCTGAAGCTTGTGGGCCGGCGAGACCCGCGCGAAGACCGACACGCTCTTTACGCGTTCCTGGAGTTGCTCGGACGTCATGGCGTCGATGTCCCGGCCGGTGAGCACCTTGCCGCTATCGTCGGAGATAATGCCGGCCTGTCTGGCAATCGCCTGGGCCGTCACGGCGTGGTCGCCGGTGATCATCACCACGCGAATGCCGGCCCCCTGGGCGTCCGCCACCGCCTGGATCGCCTCGGGGCGCGGCGGGTCCACCAGCCCCCACAGCCCACGAACACCAGGCCTTCCTCGACGTCCTCGCGCCGGAGTTCCTCGCTCGTCTCGGCCATCGGTCGAATGGCCCCAGCCACGACACGCAGCGCCTGGCCGGCGAAATGTTCGTTGGCCGCCTCGATCTCCGCGCGCCGCTCGTCGGTCAGTTCGACGGTTTGCCCATCGATCAATACGTGACTGCAAAAGGCCATCAGCCGATCGGGCGCGCCCTTCACCATCGACACCGTACCGCCCGACTCGGTCGAGTGGAGAGTGGCCATGTACTTGTGCTCGCTGGAGAACGGCACCTCGGCCAGGCGGGGTTGGGCCTCGCCCAGCGCCTCGACGTCCAGGCGGGCCTTGTGGGCCGCGATCAGGATCGCGCCCTCCGTCGGCGTCCCACGGATAGCCCAGCCATCGTCCCGGCGGGCTAGCGAGGCATTGTTGCACAGCAGGCCGATCCGCAGCAGCGTCCGCATGTCGTCGCCAAGCTCTCCGCCTCGATCCGGCTGGCCTTCGGGGTGGACCTCCCCCGTCGGATCGAGCCCCGATCCGGTGACAACGTACGCGCCGGCCGGGGTCCACAGCGCGGTGACGGTCATCTCGTTGCGGGTGATCGTGCCGGTCTTGTCCGAGCAGATCACCGTGGTCGAGCCCAGCGTTTCCACCGCCGGCAGGCGGCGAATGATCGCATTGCGGCGGGCCATACGCTGCACGCCCAGCGCCAGCGTCACGCTGATGACGGCCGGCAGGCCTTCCGGGATGGCCGAAACCGCCACCGCCACGGCGAAGAGCAGCATTTCGACCAGCTCATAGCCGCGCAGCAGCCCCAGCAGAAAGATCAGGACGGCCAGCCCCACCCCGGCAGCGCCCAGGATCACGCCCAGACGGGCCATGCGGCGTTGGAGCGGCGTCTGCTCTCGCCCGGCCTGTCGCACCTGCCCGGCGATGCGCCCCAGTTCGGTGTCCATCCCCGTGCCGACGACAACGGCACGCCCTCGCCCGGCCGTCACGGCCGTGGACATCCAGACCATGTTCCGACGATCCGCCAGGGGGCTGTCGGCCTCCACCACGCCCGGAACCTTGTGGACCGGCTCGACCTCGCCCGTCAGGGCCGATTCGTTGGCGTGCAGCTCCGTCGCCTGGACCACGCGCGCATCGGCCCCGACCAGATCGCCCGTCTCAATCACCAATATGTCCCCGGGCACGAGTTCCTCG
>CAYLZO010000345.1:0-4010 GCA_964387775.1 uncultured Anaerolineaceae bacterium | reverse complement strand
GCGTCGTCGATGAGGCCGTCGACGATGACGTGGGGTTGGGCGGGGGCGGGGACGTGGGCCGCGGCCGGGGTCAGGCCCAGGGGGCTGACCAGGGCCAGGACGAGGGCCAGGATGCAGATGGGTTGGAATTGTGTCGGTTTCATATTTTTTGTCCGTTTCTTTTCAGAACAACGGATTGGAGAATGGACGGATCGAATACGTGCATTCTGCGCATCCGTTGTTCACGCTACCAACGCCGCACTCTCCCGATACGTCTCCCCAAACAGCGCCGCGCCGACCAGGGCCACGTAAAAGCCGATGGGCGCCACCAGGAAGGGGATCAGGAAGCAGAGGATCATCGTCGCGTAGAGCAGCATTGAGCCGGTGTAGAGCACGGTCAGCAACCCGGCGACGATCACCCAGGCGACGAAATAGCCCAGTTTGTCGGCCTTGAGGATGCGCCACCACTGGCGGATACGAAAGGCGGCCCGCAGGTCGTCGTGGGCGGCAAAGTGGGCGGTGGCCAGGGGCAGGGCGATGGCGCCCAGGATCGAAAAGAGGGAGCCCAGGGCCATGGACAGGAACATGACGGCCATGCTGCCAAAGATCATGACCAGGAAGGCGCCAAACATCTCGACCTCGTCGGCGCCGGTGCTGGCGGCGATGGGCAGGTAGAAGCTGGTGACAAAGTAGAGGACCATGCCGCCGATCCAGACGATCAGGGCCGGCAAAAAGTAGGCGAGGTTGACGACAAAGAGGCGCAGGCCATCGCGGGCCAGCTCGCCCCAGTCGTCCCAGGCGGGCAGGGTCGGCGGCCGACCGGCGAGGGTCTGGCGCATGACGCGCAGGGTGTAGCCCCCGACAAAGAGGGCCGGCACGATGGGGATGAACATGCTGGCCAGCGTCAGGGCCGAGCCGACGGCAAAGCGGCCCTGCCACTGGTCTTCCCGGAAGGGGAAGCGGAAGAGCGCTTTCAGGGAAGTGATCGATAGTTCTTCTGTCACGTTCGGTCTCCTTTCTCGATGTGAGAAGAATCGGCTATTGGCTTTTAGACAGAGCTTTCCTTTTCGATGATCTGAAGAATCTCTTCCCGCAATGCCGGCGCTTTGTTGGCTGCTACGTCCCAAACGATGTCATAATCGACACCAAAGTAGCCGTGGATCAGCCGATCTCGCATGCCGGCCATTGCCCGCCAGTCAAGCTGGGTGTGCCTTTGCCGGAAATCATCGGGTATCTGCTTTGTCGCCTCGCCGATGATTTCACTGCTACGTACAAATGCTCGCTTGAGCGTAGGATCGTGCAAGAAGCTCTTTCGCGCGAGTCCCTGGGACTTGGCGATCAAGTACTCGGCTTCGTCGAGGATGTGGCGGAGGTAGTCAATTGGCGTGAAGGACATATTCCACCTCCTGCAGGATTTTGGGGCCGATGTAGGGACTGAGCGCCTCGGGCGTGACCAATTCGACACGGCGCTCGAAGAGGTCTTCTAGGAGAAAGGCGATCTGCATAAAATTCTCAAAGGTCTTGCGACCTGGCTCGAACTCGACCAGAATGTCAACGTCGCTGTCGGCGCGCTGCCGGCCCTGAGTGAATGAGCCAAAGAGGCCCAGCCGGCTGACGCCCAGTTCTCTGAGTTCAATTTCGTGTTGATGAACGAGAGAGGCAACGTGCTCTTTCGTCTTTGCCGTCATCGTGACATCTCCCTCGGTTGACCTAATCTCGGTGATACGCTCGTTCCCGGATGGCTCAAGGGAACAGGAAGGGCGTGTCGGCCGCGATGGCGCCGTCCAGTTGGGCGGCGATGTCGCCCTGGGCCCGCTCGACGCGCACGCCTGCCTGCCGCAGCCGGTCCTCGACGGCCCCGCTGACCAGGTGCTCCGCGCCGACGAGGATGGCGTGCTCGGCGCCGGCGGCCTCCTCGGGGTCGAAGGTGACGGCGGCGCCAAAGTGGGCCACGTAGCGGATCAGCGCCAAAAAGCTGCCGCGATGGCTCATCAACTGGCCCAGGAGCAGCACGTGGGGCACCCTGTCGGCCGGCCCGATGGGCGCGACCGGCGTCGTCAGCCCGGTGGGCTCCAGGATCACGGACGCCGAGTTGCGGCCGTCGAGCCACAGCGCCACCGAGAGGTCCAGTCCCTCGAAGGTCAGGGTATAGTCCCCGGCGCTCACCGGTCCCAACTCGCAGAAATGGGGGCCGTAGGCCGGCCGCGAGCCGGTTATGGCCGTCAGGGCCGGTTGCTCCGAGGCGGGCTCGTCGGCAGTCAGACGCACGGTGGTGCCGGACTGGCCGGCGACCGAGCAGCGGACCCAGGAGAGGGCCTCGTCACTCTCGGGCCGGACGGCATAGTTGACGATCCGCCAGCGCCACTGCGGGGAGATCTCGGGTGTCGCCTCGTCGTTACTCATTGCGCACCTCCTGCAAGCGTGGGGCCATTATAGCCGATTTGGGGCGCTTTGTCCATTGGCGGCCGCCGCGGCTTCTGGTCAAAGCCCGATCTTTGACAAAATCGGACCAAAGTGGTAGAATTTAAGTGATGGCGATGATGGAAATCTGCCATGGAGCCAGACCTTTAGGGTTTTGTCGCCCGGAGCGACAAGGGGAAATGAGGCAACCGATTCCAGTCTCGTAGGAGATACCCGAGAGGAAAAAACCTAAAGGTCTCGATTACGTTTAGAATCGCTGGGAAAAGGCATTCGTTAATTGACAAAAAAAGCACAAACGGCTATAATGGGTGGCGATTTTCAGAACCCATCATCGCTCGAAGGAGAGTGGCAACATGAGTGACGAGACAAATGTGCCCGACGAGCTGAAGGGCAATGTCTTTGTTGGCAAGCTGACCGATTTCCTGGATGACAAAATAAGCCCGGTCTATGGCTGGGGCCGCAAGTACTCATTGTGGCCCATGTTTTTCGGCGTGGCTTGCTGCGCCATCGAGTTTATGGCCGCTGCGGCTGCGCGCTTTGACACCGGCCGCTGGGGCATGGACCTGGCCCGCGCCTCACCCCGGCAGGCGGACCTGATCGTCATCTCGGGCACCGTCACCAAAAAGATGGCGACCAAGATCGTGACCCTCTACAACCAGATGGCCGAGCCCAAGTACGTGCTGTCGATGGGCGCCTGCGCCACCGGCGGTGGGCCGTTCAAGGAAGGCTACAACGTGCTCTCCGGCATCGACCAGTTTCTGCCGGTGGACGTCTACGTGCCCGGCTGCCCGCCCACCCCCGAAGCGCTCATCGAGGGCTACATGGCCATCCACGAAAAGATCCAGAACGAAAAGATCAAAGAGGTTCGCTGGTATCGAAAAGACCCGATCCCGGCGGCGCCTGTTCCCATCCTTGGTGGGCCGGACCTGATCGACCCGCGCGACATCCCCGAGATCAGCGCGGCGGCCCGGGAAAACGTGGTTGCGGCCGAGCCTGAGGACGAACCAGCAGCGACAGAGGCTGCGTAACGATAGGACTCGAGGGAGAGAAGCATGGCAATTGATTTAGGGGCCATAGAGTCCCAATTGAATGAAGCCTTTCCAGGGGCGGTGGCAGATCGAGAGGGGGATTGGCTGGTCCTGGACGCGGAGCAGCTTCCGGCGGTGGCGATGCACCTGCGGGACGAGATGGGCTTTGATTGGCTGACCAACCTGTCCGCCTCCGACTATTCGGACCGGCTGGAGGTGGTGTACAACTTGCACTCGGCCCGCCCGGACCTGTGGGGGCCGGGCCTGTCGTTCAAGGTCCGCATACCCGACCGGGACAACGCCCGGTTGCCGAGTATGACGCCCGTCTGGCCCGCGGCCAACTTCCAGGAGCGCGAGGTCTGGGACATGTTTGGCGTCAAGTTTGACGGCCACCCCAACTTGAAGCGCATCCTGCTGTGGGAGGGGTTCCACGGCCATCCGCTGCGCAAGGACTGGCACGAGCCCTACTACGAAGAGGAGCACAAGCCCTTCGAGAGCCGCTGGCCCAACCCGGAGCCGCCCAAACCTCGCAACGCCGAGGAGCGGGTCCGCTGGCGGGCCAACGTCCAGTATCCCGACAGC
>CAYLZO010000344.1:0-4054 GCA_964387775.1 uncultured Anaerolineaceae bacterium | reverse complement strand
CAGCCCCATAGCTCGTACCCAAATCGCTCCGGCCGCCATCCGGCCCGCTCGTCGCCCAACACCGCTAGGCTCGCCACCCGCCGCCGGTAGCGGTCGAACAGGCGATAGTTGTAGACGTACATCCGCTCGGCAAACGCGGCCTCTTCCTGGCTTTGGACCTCGATGTGCACCAGCACCCAGGCTTCGTCTCCGTCCCTACGCCACACCTTGACCAGCTTGTCGACCCGGCGTCGCCCCAGGGCGGCGTCCGGCGTGACCCGTTGCAACTCCTTGTCCAGGAACTCGTAGCCCCGGGTCCAGTCAATGTCACCGTGAGCCTGGGGAAAGAAGAAGGCCATGAACTCGGCAAAGTAGCCTTCCAGCACCTCTTTCCACGGGCTGTCATAGTCGGCGCGCGGCTCGCTCATGGAAGCACCTGATTCCTTGCCATGAATGATACGAAGCGGTAGTATTCTACTACAGGATCGGCGTGGGAGCAAAAGGTCTTGGCTGCTGCGCGGTCAGTCAATCTTCCATCCCGAGCGCTCGGCCTGCCCTGAGCGCAGTCGAAGGAAGCCGCGCTGGACGTCGGTGATGGTGAAACCCGGTACGTCGGCGAGGAGTGTAGCACAGGGGATGCCAGAGCCTGCCCTGCCTGTCCCGAGCGAAGCCGAGGGGAGCGCAGTCGAAGGATTCGTGGCTGGAGGAGGCGCGGGACTCCCCCTCTCCCTCTCTCCCTCTCTCCCCCTCTCCTCCGCTCCCCGGCTTATCCTTCGCCCTGGTCCCCGTTGTCCCCGGCGGGCTGGTAGATGCGTCGCAGCTCGTCGGGGGTCTTGGCCGTTTCGATTCCCTCGTGCACGGCCCGCAGCAATCCCACATCTTGGATGCGGTACAGCTCGGGCAACAGGCGCAGCCCCTCGGTACCGAATTTCAGCTTCAGGCCCAGCTCGATACCGGACAGCAGCCCTTCCCGTCTCCCCTGCTCTGCTCCCTGTTGCAGGCCCTGTTGCAGGCCCTGTTGCAGGCCCTGTTGTAGGCCCTGCTGCAGGCCCTGTTGCAGGCCCTGTTGCAGGCCCTTCTGTTTGCCCTCTTTGATCCACTGCTCCGCCAAGGTTCTCACGCTCTGACCTCCTTCGGCGAACGCGACCTCAACCGCCTGGCGCAGCTCCTCCCCCTGGAGGCGCTCTGTTCCCTGGGCCAGGTATCGAAGCGCTGTCTCCAGGTACTCTAATGCGGTCTTGCGTTCGGCCAACTCGTTCAGCAACTGCAGAATGTCCGGCAGGCGCGTCTGCAAATCCTCCGAAAAGATATGCTTCAGCAACAACAATCCCACCCGCAGGATGACTTCGCCCTGGATCTCCTCGTCGGCGTAGGCCGATAGATCACACAACTCATAGCCAAAGTCGGGCCAATACGTGCGTAGGGCCTCCGGCCCCCGGAACAAGGCGCCATAGTTCAAGCCCACCTGCCAGGCTGCCTGTCCATGATACACCACCACCGGGACCACCGGCGCCAGGTGATACTTGCCCCCTTCTCGCAGCGATTGCTCCCACACCCGCACCAGGTATCGCAGCAACTGGAATGCCGTCAGTTTGTCGGGATAGCTCTTGTGTTCGAACAGGACATAGACGTAGGCGCCACCGCCGCCCTTGAGCTCCACCTGGTACAACAAGTCCGAAAAGTGCTGGCCCAGCTCCGCATCCACGAAGGAATCCTTGCACAGCGCCAACGACTCGGTGTCCAACAGGGCTACCACTTCTGGCGGGAGGTAATTGAGCACCAGATCCCGTGCCGCCTCCGGCCTCGACACGATCCGTTTGAAGAATCGATCGTGGGGCGTTGCGATTGTCATTTTACCCTCAATCGTCGTCGTGCCCCATTTGTCAACTCGCCCAGGTGCGGATCACGCAAGCTGGGCAGGCAAGAACCCCAGGCGCTGCAATCGCTCGATCCACTGCCGGGCATAGGGCTCGCCGCCGACCTCCAACAGCACGTCCTCCACTGTGGGCAACGGCTCCTGCCACAACCAATCCACCCGCAGCCAAAAGTCGGGCAAGACCGACGAACGGTACACGCCCTCCTCGTCCGGCCTCACCGACTCGTAGCGCCCCTCTGACAGACGATAAAATTCGGCCTGCTCAAGTTGTGGATCGAGCAGCCAGTACTCCGACACACCCCCCTGAGCATACTCGTAGAACTTGTCCCCGCGGTCGCGCCCCGCGCTCTCCGGCGAGACGACCTCCACCACCAAATCGGCCGGCCCGTCCAGGTACGTCTCCTTCAGGCGCTCCAGGTGCTCGGTAGCGACGAAGAGCAGGTCCGGTTCACGCCCGCTATGCTCCAGCCTCATCTGGAAAGGAGCACTCAGAATCACGCCCAGGTCCCTCTGTTCCACAAAGATACGCAACACGCTCAGCAAAAAGTCACTGATCTCCTGATGTCGCTTTGACGCCGGACTGGTCATGATCACCTCACCGTCTACCCACTCGGCCAGCGTATCTTCGTCGGCCCAGGCCAAAAACTCCTCGTAGCTCATCTGGGGTAGCTCCAGAGGCCCTGACAACACCTCTATCAGCCGCCGACGCCACAGCTCCTCGCTCGATAGGCTCTCGGTTGGCCAGGCTGTAGCCGCTTGTTCACGCATCACGCACCTCCTGCCTGGATCATATCACATTCACCCGGCGCTGACAAGGGGCGAGTCCACGATGTGATGTCCCCGAGGTGGAACTCGAGCCGGGTCTGCCATCGACTTGGCCCAGCCACCACTCTTTCAGGCGCAGGTCGTAGGCGTCGTTCAGGTTGTCCACGCCCAGGACCGTGTGACCATCGGCCAGCAGAAAGTCGCTCACCTTGCTGGCGATAAAGCCGGCGCAGCCGGTTAGCAGGTACGTTGCCATTGAGCCATCACTTTCTGCAAGTGAGCACGCAGGAACAGGGCAGTCCTGCACTTGTTCGCAGAACTGCCCTGTCCATCACCAATTACACCGCCTTCTCTTCCACCGCCTCGGCCACCCCGCCGGGCCGATCCGTGGCCGTCACCGCAATGCGTACCGTGGTGCCAGTGTCTACTGCCGCCGTGGTCGTATAGACCCACCGCCCGCTGTCGGCCGGCGTCTCGGTTGCCTCGCCGCTCTCCAGGGCATTGCCGTCGGCGTCCGTCAGCGCCACGCTCACCCCCACCACGTCAAAGTCGTCAGAGGCGCGCACCACGATCGCATCGCCCACGGCCCCAGTATACCCCGAAAGGTCCACTTCGTCAACCGAGGGGGCGTGAAAAAAGTCCGCCACCGTCAGGCTGAACACGGGCTGCCCCTTGCGGGCCGCCGCTTCCACATAGATGGCCTTGGTTTCCGCATCGGCCATGACCATCTTGCCATAGAGCGCCGCCTGGCGGAACTGCTCCTGCGCCGCCAGTTGCGCCTCGGTCCATTCCCGGCCCTCAAAGTCTGGCTTCCGGGAGATCACCACCTCGTCCTCATACCGCTTAAAGACCAGGTCGCCCACCTGTCCCCGCACCTGCTCCAGGATCGGGTTCAACTTGACTTTCGCCATTGTTGCCTCCTTTCGCCTCTGTAGTGATAATGGGTAGGGGTCAACGGGAGGGTGCCCCATTTTCCCTACCGCCAAGCCGCAAAGCGCCAGCCATGGCGTCCTTTGCGCCTTCGCGGTAAAGAAATGGCGGCCAACATCATCCTCCCTACATCCTCCCTACATCCTACCTACATCCTACCTGCATGCCGGTGCCCCGCGCTGGCAAGCTCACAAGGTCGTCCATGCCGGCCCGCTGGCCCAGCTCGATGCGCGGGCGGTAGGCGTTGATTGCCTTGATTCGACTTGCCATGATTCGTGACTCCTTTCTCCAGATGGATTTGGCGTTTTCGGCGAGTCTCACCCAAGAAGGGTGGGGGGCGCCGACGGCCCTAGTCTACCCCAAACCCCACGAACCGGCAAGTTTCCGGCGCCGGGAGGCAACGGCCTCAGCGTCCTTTGATCCGTACATCCTGCAAATCCGTTGTTCTCCCCCCCCCCGGCCTCCCGGCAGGCTCCGCCGATCTGGCACAAGACTTGTGCCAGA
>CAYLZO010000343.1:0-4059 GCA_964387775.1 uncultured Anaerolineaceae bacterium | reverse complement strand
ACGCCGGGTGCTATTCGGTCGTAATCAAATCCCGGATCTTTTCAAACGTCGCGGGGCCGATCCCGCTCACGTCCATGATGTCTTTGGGCTGCGCGAAGGGGCCATGGGTCTCGCGATGGTCACAGATGCGTCCGGCGATACTTGGTCCGATGCCCGGCAGGGTCTCCAACTCGGATTGGTCTGCGGTATTGATGTTGATCTTGCCATTTGAGGTAGAGGGATTCGCCGGTGGCTCCACGGGCAGATCTTTCTCGCCCAGGTGGGGGACATAGACGTGCTGACCGTCACGGACCGGCGCGGCAAGGTTGATGCGATCCAGGTCGGCCTCGTCCGTCGGCCCGCCGGCCGCCTCGATGGCATCTTTGACGATGCTATCAGGCCCGAGCGAATAGACGTCCGGGTGCCGAACGGCTCCACTAATGTAGACTCGGAGCGGGCGCGGGGTTGGCGTCGACTCGGGTTGTGGGGACGGAGAGGGCGAGATCAAGACAACGTCGGCAGGTTGTGGTTGTAGAATCTGAAAAAGTACGGTGCCGGTCAACGCGATTGCAACGAAAGCGAAAAAGAGAATGCCCCGGTATCGCTCCACCCATTGATCCATGCTTACCCTCCGGGGAAAGGCTGTGGCTGGCTCTATTATACACGAAAGCGCAACAGAACGCAAAACGGAGCCAGCAGGGTTTTCGAAGCAGAACAGATTCGTGTGGCCGAGTTCGCTCAATTGTGGTTCGAAGAGACGCTATTCCCGACACGCCCCGGACTATTCCCCACGACAGAGATCCAGGCCGTCCCAAGCCGGCCAGGCGGTCTCGTCTATCTCGATGGCCTGCTCAAGCCAGGGGATCGCTTCGTCGCAGCGGTCCAGGTAGACGTAGGCCAGGCCCAACTCGTAGTAATACTCGAGCTCGTCAGCCCCCCGCTCGATGGCCTGCTTGTACATGGGGATGGCCTCTTCGTAGTTGCGCAGGACATAGTAGGTCAATCCCAGGTGTCCATAAGCGGGAGCGTAGGTAGGATCGACCTCGGTGGCCTTTTCCAGCACGACGGCGGCCCGCTGGTAGTCGCCGGTCTGGTAGTAGCCCCACCAGCCCAGGGTGTCGAGCGCGTAGGCGCTGTTCGGATCGACGACGGTCGCCTTTTCGTAGGCAGCCAGGGCATCTTTGTAGCGATTGTGGGTCCGATGGAGGTGCCCCAGGTCGATGTAGGGCTGGGCCAGGCGGGGATGGAGTTGCGACGCCCGCTGGTACTCGGCGATGGCATTTTGATATTGTCGCTGTTTCTGCAAGGCGTATCCCAGGTCCCGGTGGGCAAAAACACTGCTATCGTCCAAGCTCACGGCCAGGCGGGCTTCCTCCACGGCATCTTGCGTGCGGCCCAGATCGGCATAGACCTCGGCCAGGTAGGCGTGCGCCTCCGCATAGCCCGGGTCCAGATCGGTGGCGCTCAAACAGGCGCTCAGTGCCTCCTGGAGCTGGGCCTGGTCCAGGGTGTCTATGGCGTTCCACTCGAGGGCCATGCAGAGGGCCGCCAGCGCCTCGGCGCTGTCCGGAGCAATGCCCACCGCCTGGCGGGCCTTTTCGATGGCCTCGTCCAGGCGCTTGCGCAGCGTCAGCAGGTGTGACGCCCAAACGTAAGGGATCGGATCGGTCGGATCCAAAGCGGCAGCTTCTTCGTAAGTGGCAATGGCAGCATCCAGATCCCCGTCCAGATAAGATTGATGGGCCTGGTCCATAATCTCGTCCGCCGTGGGCGTCGGGGTTGGCGTCGGACCGATCTGGATCGGCTCGATCACGTCGCGGCGCCAGATCAGAAAATAGGCGCCCACGCCAATGAGCACCAGCAGGAACAACACCCGCAGCGGCGAGGATCGTCGTTTTTTCGGTGGTCGGATATACATGATTCTCTCCAATCGCCCGCATTATAGCACGGTCAAGGAGTGATGGCAACTCTGCCCGAAACCAAAAGTCCGCTGGGAGCGAAGGATTCGGGGCAAGCCGGCGATTGCACGGGTATCCGGCCTGTGCTAGAATGGATGCGAGGACGGCAGAACCCGCTGCCGGAGAACCGACGGGAGAGGTGACCCTTGAAGAACCCTACAATCCGCCGGGCCCGCCGGGCCGACGCCGAGACGCTACACCGAAACTGCTATCCCGAAGCACGGCTAGAGGACGTGAGCGACTACCTGGCCTGGTGCTTGCGCCAGGCCGAGAAGGGCCGGATCGTGCGCCTGGTCGCCGAGGTGGAGGGCCAGGTGGTGGGCAATGCCCAACTCACGGCCTGGGGCCAGATCGGGGAGATCGGCAGCCTACTGGTGGCCGAGGGTTTCCGCCGGCAGGGCCTGGCCCGCCGGCTCCTCACCGCGGCCATTGCCGAAGCGAAACGGATGGGTCTAAAAGCCGTAGAACTGGAAGCTCGCCCGGACCGGCCCGAGATCCAAGCCTTCTACCAGCGCGTGGGGTTTCGTCCGGTGGAAGCAAAAAAAGAAAAGCTTTCTCACTCCAGTTTCCCCAGGTCTGGTGTTCTGCTACGAAAGCAACTATGAGACCGGTAGAGTGAGAAAGCCCCCGACAGGGAAATCGTTTACATCTATCCACAACAACACGGACTGCGACGAAGGTCAACGAAACTGCGACGTGCCACGACGTAGCTGCGACGAAGGTCCATGAAAGGGCGATGAAGTGTGATGGATCAATTGTGCATCTTTGACGAAAACTGTGATTCCCTGTCTTGGCATGAATGGCGAACCACCCCTGCCACCCTTACCCTAACATATTCCGAGCGCTTTGTAAACTAGGAAATTAGTACTATTTTGCCACGCGAGGCCCTGCGAGCCGCCACAGCAGTCCCAGCATGGATCATGGGGTTGCACCGCCCCCGGACTAGTGTTATACTTGTCGAGACTTTTGTCTTTTCGAGACCGACTGGTGGGAGGGTAGATGGCCGCAGACCTGGAGCCTGGAAAGCAACGCGTCGATCCCGTCACCCTCGATGGCAACGCATTGACCCTCGAGGACGTGATCGCGGTGGCGCGCAGAGGAGGCGAGGTTCGGCTGGCCGAGGGCGCCCGGGATCGCGTGCGCCAATCCCGGGCCTGGATCGACGAGGTCAGCGCCAGCGACGAGCTCACCGTCTATGGCGTGAACACCGGCTACGGCTCGCTGGCCGACGTCCCCATCTCCCCAAACGACGTGGCCGCCCTGGCCCGAAACCTGATCCGCAGCCACTCGGCAGGGACCGGCCCGCCCCTGCCCAAAGAGGTCGTCCGGGCCACGATGCTGATCCGGGCCAACACCCTGGCCAAAGGCTTCTCCGGCATCCGCCCGGAGATACTGGACCTCCTGATCGAGATGCTCAACCGGGGCCTGCATCCCGTTCTGCCCGAAAAAGGCTCGGTGGGCGCCAGCGGCGACCTCGCACCCCTGTCCCACCTGGCCCTCGTGCTCATCGGCGAGGGAGAGGCCACCTATCGGGGCGAGCGGCTGGCCGGGGCCGAAGCCCTGCGGCTCGCGGGGCTGGAGCCGGCGACCTTGGCGGCCAAGGAAGGGCTGGCCCTCAACAACGGCACGAGCGTCACGGCCGGCCTCCTCTGCCTGGCCCTGGCCGACGCCGAGAACCTGGTGCGCCACGCCGAGATCGCCCTGGCCATGAGCCTGGAGGCGCTGCGAGCCGCCTCGCGGGCCTACGACCCCCGGCTCCACGCGGCCCGCAACCACCGGGGCCAGCAGGAGAGTGCAGCCCACGTGCGGCGCCTCGTCGCCGGCAGCGAGCTGATCGATTCGAGCCAGCGCGTGCAGGATGCCTACTCGCTCCGCTGCGCGCCCCAGGTGCTGGGGGCCGCGCGCGATTCCCTGGCCTTTGTCCGCACCACGGTGGAAAACGAGATTAACGCTGCCACCGACAACCCCCTGATTTTTCTGGACGAGCCAAGCCCCAACAAGGCATTTTCCGGCGGCAACTTTCACGGCGAGCCCCTGGCCCTGGCCGCCGATTACCTGGCCATCGCCGTGGCCGAGGCCGGCAGCATCGCCGAGCGCCGCACCTTCCGCCTGCTCGACGGCT
>CAYLZO010000342.1:0-4111 GCA_964387775.1 uncultured Anaerolineaceae bacterium | reverse complement strand
CTTGGGCACGCCCAGCGGCCCCTTGAACAGCGTGTTGGGATCGGGCCAGCGGAGGACGAGCTTGGCCAGCGCCGTCGCGCCCCCGGCGCCCAGGCGGGCCAGCTCGGCGGCGTGCTGTGACGGGGCGTCTCGCAGCTCGACGGCGTGGTGCAGGGCGGTCCCGGCCGCCTGGCGCGCCACCCTGGCCGCCGAGCGCGCCGGGCGGGTCAGCCGCGCCAGCGGGCCGCGTCGCTGCCGTGCTTGCGCCTCGGGCACGTAGCGGGGCCAGGGCTCGTCGGGCGTGGTGCTCGTCAGCGACAGCAGCACATAGACCAGCGCCAGCCCGTCGCCGATGCAGTGGTGCAGGCGGCAGATCAGCGCCGACCCGCCGTCCACGTTGTCGACCAGGTGGAACTGCCACAGCGGCCGCGAAAAATCGAGCTGGCGGCTGGCCAGGACGCTGGCCAGGTCTTGCAGCGCGGCCTGGTCGCCGGGCGGCGGCAGGCTGGCCCGCCGCAGGTGGTAGCTCATGTCGAAATCGGGGGCAGCGGCCCAGTAGGCGCGGCCCACGGCCGGCTGGACGACCCGCTGCCGGAAGCGGTCGAAGCGCAACAGGCCGTGTTGCAGCGTTGCCTTGAGCCGCTCGTAGTCCAGCGGCGCGCCAAAGGTCATCACCCCGCTGATCATCATCAGGTTGGTGGGGTCTTCCATGCGCAGCCAGGCGTTGTCTACGTTGGAGAGCGGTTTTCTGGGCATGTTATCACCTTCTTTCTGCTTGTATGCTACATGTAGTGTGTCATGTGTCAGGTGTAGTGTGTCATGTGTCAGGTGTAGTGTGTCATGTGTCAGGTGTCGGGTGTCATGTGTCAGGTTGTGCGTTTGAGAAGGGAGTGGCGGAAACCACCGATGAGGGCCTTGGCCTTGGTGGCTTGTTTGTAGTGAGCTTGAAAGATGTCCTGGTCAATGTAGCCTGCATCTAGGGCTGTGTACAGAAGCGACTGGACCTCGACCACAGAACGGCGGGCGATGCCAAGAAAACGGGCGAATTCCTTGTGGGAATCGCAGTCAAACCCCTCCGCAATGTTCGTCATGCCGGAGACTGCTGCACGACGAATCTGATCGCGCAGCCCGAAATCTCGGGCAAACGGCCCCGATGCGGTCAATTGATAGATCTGCCTGGTCAACTGTCGCGCTTCCTGCCAGGCGATGATGTCCTCGAAACGCTCAATCAGGGGCATATGCGTTCCTCCGAGTATTATGTGTGTCAGGTGTTATGTGTCAGGTGTTATGTGTCATGTGTTATGTGTCAGGTGTCACGTGACACTTGACACGTGACACATGACACATAACACATGACACATGACACTTGAAACTTGATGCTTGACGCTTGACCCTACCGAAACACCGAGCGCCGCTCCGCCAGCCGCTCGTGCAGCATCCCCTGGAGGGTGTGGCGCACCCGGTCGGCGAGTTGGGAGACGAGCACCAAGTTCAGCGCGGCGTCGGGGCCGTAGTCGTCCAGGGCCAGCGGCTCGCCGAAATCGAGGTGCCACTTGGTCGGCAGGGGCACCAGGCCGAGCAGCCCTAGCCAGGGAAAGCCGGTGGTGATGGGCACGTAGGGCAGGCCGGCCAGCCGCGCGGCCGCCCGCGAGTGGCCCAGGGTGACGTAGGTCTCCTCGGCGCCGACTATCGAGACGGGGATGACGGGCGCCCCAGTCTGGAGTGCCATCTGCACGAATTCACCCTGGCCGAAGCGGGCCAGTTGGTAGCGGCGCTTGAAAGACTTGGCTGCCCCCGCGTCGCCTTCGGGAAAGACGGCCACCACCTCGTCCTGTTCCAGCAGGCGGAGGCCGTTGTCGCCGGTATCCGGCACCTGGCCCAGCCGCGCCGGCCAGGCGGCGAAAAAGGGCACCGTCGAGAGCCACTCGGCGTGGAGCACGCGCACCAGCCGCTGGGCAGAGTGCTCGGTCAGGACCGCCGTGGTCAGCATCAGACTGTCCCAGGGCAGGGGGCCGGCGCGGTTGGCCACCAGCAGTGCCCGGCCTTCGACCGGGACGTGGTCGAGGCCGGATGCCTCCACCCGCCAGTAGACTTTGTACAGCGCGTTGAAAAAGGGCCGCATCACGTCCAGCAGCTCCTGGTCGAGGCCCCACGCGTCGGTGTCGTACTCGCCGGTGTAATGCCGCTTGAGCATGTCGGCGTTGTAGCGCAGGGTGTAGTTGGCCATGTACCACACGCCCTTCCAGAATTCGGGGTCGGTGGCGTTTTGGCCGAGACCCTCGCGCAACTCGCCCAACACGTCGAGCCGCAGCACCCGGGGCAGCTTTTTCAGGCTCTCTTCGGCCAGGGCCAGCAGGCGCCGGGGAGAGAACGACGGCGGCTCGTAGCCGGGCGTCAGGGCCTGGAGACGCCGGATCAGATCGTCCAACTCGGCGGCCAGCAAGCGGCGCTGTTCCTCGGCAGAAAGCTCGTCCGCCGCCGCCGGCTGATGCACATGGCAATAGCGCGAGCCCTCGACGGGATAGTTTTTGCAGGGCTCGCCGGCCTGGGTCAGGGCCTGGCAACGCTTATCTTGTTCTTCGCTACGCATCGTCGCCTCCTTCCCCCGCCCTGGCCTGCCGCCGCTGCTCGATGATCCGGCGCAGCCGCTCCTCACTCTGAGCGGACAGGGCCGACTCGGGCCGATAGTGGCCCAGGCGTCGCGCCTCGGCAAACTCGCGCAGCGCCTCCTCGGCGGTGTAGCGCGGCGCAAAGCCCAATTCCTCGCGCATCCGGGTCAGGTCGCCCACCCACGAGTAGCGGAGATAATCCGGCTCGATGGGCACGTAGCGCCGGGGCCGCAGGCGGGTGCCGCCCAGCAACTTGACGCCCCAGTAGGCCAGGGGGTGAAAGACCGGCAGGGGCGCCTTGCCCGCCAGACCCCGGATCTTGTTCAGGGGCAGCACGTCCTCGGCGGCGACGTTGCAGGCCCCCGGCGCGTCGTGAGCCACGGCGTGCACCAGCGCCGCCACCACGTCGTCCTCGTGGATGAGTTGCATCCGGGGGTCAAAGCCGAGAAGGGTCGGCGCCCACGGCTCGCCCAGGAAACGGGTCAGAGGCGTGTCGGCCGATGGCCCGACGATGCCGGGGAAGCGCAAGCTGGTCAGGATCAGGTCGGGCGCCTGCCGCCGAAAGCTCTCGCAGAATTTCTCGATCTCGACCCGGGCGCGGGTCGAGCCGTGCTTTCGGCTGCCGCGCAGCGGATGGGCCTCGGTCAGAAAGGCGTCGTTGCCGGGGCGCGCGCCATAAACGGCCGTGCTGCTCTTGAGCACCACCTTGCGCACCCCGGCCCCGGCGCAGGCCTCCAGCAGCTTGACGGTGCCCGTGACGTTCAGGTCGAAGGCGGCCTGGCTGGGGCGGGCCGTCTCGGCGAAGGCCAGGTGGCAGACCGCGTCCACCCCCTCGACCTGAAGCAACTCGACCAGCAGCGGATTGCGGACGTCGGCTGGCACAAAGTCGAGGGCCTCGACTTTGGTTCGGGGCGGCTCCCTGTCCAGGCCGATGACGTGGATGCCCGGCGCCTCCAGCAAGCGCGCCGCCACCCGACGGCCCCAATAGCCGGCCACGCCGGTGACGAGCACGACAGTTTTGTCTCCCATCTGTTCTCCTCCTCGGGTTACGCGTTGCAACTCACCTCTGGCGCAGCCAGCGGAGCAGCAGCCAGCCGGCCAGGGCCAACAAGCCGACGGCCAGCGGCGACGGCCCGGCGGGCACGGCTACCGCCTGCGGCCACTGGCCGCTCATGTCGTGAACCTCGATGCCGCGCCGCGCCAGCTCGGCCAGGAAGGGCTCCGGCTCGATGCAGGCTTCGGGGGCGACGACGCCCGGCTGGTGAATCTCGCCCCGGGCCAGCATCAGCGCCCCGAGGGCCAGCGGCAGGCCGGTCAGCTCGGGCATGTGGGCTGCCGCGCCGTAGCTCACCTGGCGGTACTCGCCCTCGATCCAGCCGCCCACGTCCACCCGCACCGCCGAGCAGGGTTCCTCGGCCTCGCCCAGCTTGCTGAGCAGCGGCAGCGCAGCCTTGATGACCTGCCCCAAACAGTCTTTCTTGGCCGGGGTGTCGGTCAGGCGCAGGCGGGCCAGCCAGAGGGCC
>CAYLZO010000341.1:0-4135 GCA_964387775.1 uncultured Anaerolineaceae bacterium | reverse complement strand
GCTGAAGTCTTTGCCTTCTGCATCTGATACTGGTATAATGCACAAGCCTACGGAAAAGCTTCTCGGAGGCTCAGGAAACCGGGACATGAGTCCTAGGTGAGGGGTGGCAGGGCTAAATGTGGAGTAGAAGCTCCTTTTCCGATCCGGGCAAGGCTTTTATTCTGTTAGGGTCAGGATATACGGCAATGCACAGCTTTGAACAAGCGAAAGAACTGGTGTCAAGGTCCCCTGGCATAATCCGTTTCTTTGACGGATGGATTGCCCAAGAGTTGGAGGAAGCCAACCAGGCAGAGCGGCCGCATATCGTGGTCGGCTACCTGGCATCGCCTGATGGCCCCACGTGGGCCAAAAAGATGGACGATATTTTCAGGATGCTAACAGAATCTATCCCAAGTCAGTGCCCACGACTGAGGCGCAAAGTAACTGACACTGTCAGCCAGGCTGACCTGGAGGCAGTGCTGTTTGAGTTAGAAATCGGCTCCCTGTTGCTCAAATATGGACACACGGTCGAAGTGGAGCCACTGTATCCTGAGAAAGGGCCTGACTTCAGGACAGTTCTGCATGCCGAGAGCATCTACGATCCGTCTTTGCCTTTGCCGGACGACATCCTGGAGACCCTTGAAGTTGTCTTCGGGCTGAAACATGTGCCTAGCTAGCAGAGAAGATTTTTCTCACTCGCCTGTCTGTGGAATAGCTTTGGAGTGACACAGTATGGACATCTCGACCCTCGAAAGCTGGCTGTGGGACGCCGCCTGTTCGATTCGCGGCCCCGTCGACGCCCCCAAGTACAAGGACTACATCCTGCCCCTGCTGTTCTACAAACGGCTGTCGGACGTATTTCACGACGAGCTCGCCAGGCTGAGCGAGGAGTTCGGCAGCGAGACGCTGGCCCTCGAGCTGGCCGAAGCCGACCGCGAGCTGACGCGGGCCTACATCCCCAAGGCGTACACCTGGGACGAGGTGCGCAGGAGCCCCGTGGACTTGGGCGAGCGGTTGACGGAGGCCGTGCGCGAGATTGCGAAGGAGAATCCGGCGCTGAAGGACGTGATCGACATCGCCGACTTTAACGCCACGGCCGCCGGGCAGCGCATCCTGGACGACGGCACGCTGGCGCGCCTCATCGAGATCCTGAGCCGGCAGCGGCTGGGGCTGGACGACGTCGAGCCCGACATCCTGGGGCGGGCCTACGAGTACCTGCTGCGCAAATTCGCCGAGGGGTCGGGGCAGAGCGCGGGCGAGTTCTACACGCCCAAGGAAGTGGGGACGCTGATGGCAACCCTCCTCGACGCCGAGGAGGGGGATCGGGTCTACGATCCGGCGTGTGGATCGGGCGGGCTGCTCATCAAGGCCCAGTTGCGGCTCCGGGACAAGATCGCCCGACGCCTGGGCGTGGACGTGCACGAGCTGGAGCCGGACCAGGTGCGGCGGCCCCTGCGGCTCTTTGGCCAGGAGATCCTGCCGACGACCTACGCCATGGCCAAGATGAACGCCTTCATCCACGACATGGACGCGACCATCGCCCTGGGCGACACGATGAAGGCGCCCCAGTTCACCGACGGCGGGGGCCTGGAGACCTTTGACAAGGTGACGGCCAACCCGATGTGGAACCAGGATTTCGACGCCGACGTGTACGACAACGATCCCTTCAACCGCTTCGGGCGGGGCACGCCGCCGGGCAGCTCGGCCGACTGGGGCTGGATCCAGCACATGGCGGCCAGCCTGCAACCCAATGGCAAGATGGCCGTCGTGCTCGACACGGGCGCCGTGTCGCGGGGCAGCGGCAACCGGGGCAGCAACCGCGAGCGCGACATCCGCAAGACGTTCGTCGAGGACGACCTGGCGGAGGCCGTGATCCTGCTGCCGGAGAACCTTTTTTACAATACGAGCGCGCCAGGCATCATCCTGGTGATCAACAAGGCCAAGGCGCATCCGGGCGAGATCCTGCTCGTCAACGCCTCCAAGCTGTGCGCCAAGGGCCGGCCCAAGAACTATCTGACGGACGAGCACATCGCGCAGATTTTCGAGGTGTACCGCGACTGGAAGGCCGAGGAGGGGCTCAGCGCCGTCGTGACCACGGCCGAGGCGATACGCAACGACTACAACCTCAGCCCCAGCTGCTACGTGGCCGTCGAAGAGATCGAGCCGCCGATGGCGCTGGACGAGGCGCTGGTGCTGCTGGCCCAGGCCGAGGAGGCGCGGGCGGAGGCGGATGGGGAATTGCACGCTGTGCTCCGGACGTTGGGCTTTGGTGACTGGCGGAACGGAATATAGTTTCTCTCGCATGGTCCAAACCTTCTCCAGGGGTTTACAAAACCATGAATCTATGGTAGAATGTAAACCAGAGGGGGGGGTGATTGCGGTGGCGATGATCGGTGAACGATTGAAAATGGCTCGACGCATGGCTGGGTTGAGCCAGCGTGCATTGGCCCAAAAGGCTGACTTGAGTGCCATGGCCATTTCCAAGTACGAGCGCGATCTGAATACGCCGAGTTCTGCGGTGTTGATCCGCTTGGCCCAAGTTCTCGAGGTCAAGGCCGAGTTCTTTTTGCGCCCTGCTACGGTGACCATCGCGGCGCCCTCCTTCCGGCGCCGCGCTTCCCTGCCCCGCAAACAAGAAGATGCGATCCTGGCCAAGATTCAAGAATGGCTGGAGCGCTACCTGGAGGTAGAGAGTTTGTTGGCGGATAGCCCCCGCTTTGATCTGCCTCCCGAACTTGATCGTCGAGTGGAGTCGCTGGAGGACGTGGAACGGGTAGCCAACGGTCTGCGCTCAGCCTGGGAACTGGGGCAGGATGCCATCGAGAATATGTTCGAGCTACTAGAGGACCGTGGGATCAAGGCCGGGCAGGTGGCGGCTCACGATGACTTTGATGCTGTCACCGTCTGGGCCAATGATGATGTGCCGGTCATTGTTGTGAAACGTGACTTGTCGGGGGATCGGCAACGCTTTAACCTGGCCCACGAGTTGGGCCACCTGGTTCTGGAACCAGCCGAGGGCGTGGATGCAGAAAAGGCAGCTCTGCGCTTTGCAAGTGCGTTTCTGGTGCCCGCCAAGGCCGCCCGGTTCGAGCTTGGCCCTCACCGGCAAGCATTGCACGTGTACGAACTGCATCTGCTCAAGCACAAATATGGCCTGAGCATGCAGGCCTGGATCTACCGAGCCAAAGACTTGGGCATCCTCTCTGAGGCGGCGACCACTGAGCTCTGGCGAGAATTCAGCCTGCGAGGCTGGCGGCGCGAGGAGCCGGGCGATCAGATCGAACCGGAGAAACCGGCACGCATGAAGCGCCTGGTACTGCGCGCTCTGGCCGAAGACGTGATATCCGAATCCCGCGCCGCCGAGTTGTTGGGGATGCCCCTGGAAGATTTTTGGCAGCAAGAGGCAAAGCAGCATGACGGATTCCCCGCCGACGTACATCGTTGATGCCAACATCCTGATCGACTTGCACGTTGGCGGATCGTTGTCCGAGTTCTTTCGTCTTCCCTTCCGGTTTGTGACCCCCGATGTGGTTCTCGCCGAGCTGGTTGAGCCGGATGGCGAAACGCTGGTAGTGCGCGGATTGGAGAGAGCAGAGCTCTCTGGAAAACAAGTGTTGGCGGTTGCCGAATTGAGAGCCCGTTATCGCTGGGTTTCCGTCAGGGACCTCTTTGCTTTGGTTCTGGCCCAGGCGCTGGGCACAACGCTGCTCACCGGGGACCGGCACCTGAGACAGGCAGCAGATGTGGAAGGAGTCGCCGTACATGGCACTTTGTGGCTGCTCGATGAGATGGTAAGATTGGGCGTGGTTCCTCCGGGTCAGGCAGCACAGGCATTGGAGCGCATGCTGGCCCGGGGAAGCCGCCTGCCCCACGATGAATGCCAGGTACGTATCCGGCGGTGGAGAGTGTAAGGCGACGCGAAACGACTACAACCTGAGCCCCAGCCGCTACGTGGCCGTCGAAGAGATCGAGCCGCCGATGGCACTGGACGAGGCGCTGGTGCTGCTGGCCCAGGCCGAGGAGGCGCGGGCAGAGGCGGATGCGGAATTGGATGCCGTGCTCCGTACCTTGGGCTTTGGTGATTGGCGGCGAGAATAGCAAGTTGAGAATAAACGCGAATCGGCCTTGTCGTATTTGTTCTTATTTTCTGTGATAA
>CAYLZO010000340.1:0-4136 GCA_964387775.1 uncultured Anaerolineaceae bacterium | reverse complement strand
TGGGCCGGAGGGCAGGTGTTGCCTGTACCCTCTGGGGTGCCTGTACCCTCTGGGGCGCCGGCGCCCGGCGCGCCCGAGGGCGAAACGCCCCGGCCGGTCAGCCCCCACGACGTCTACCTGAAAACCCTCTACACCCTGGTCGCCGACCGGCTCGAAGGCCGCCGCGACGCCGAGCTGCTGTGGGAAGCCGAGATGCCCGACCTGGCCGACTTTCAGATGCTGGCCATGCAGCAGGCGGCCAAGATCCTCGACACCTACGGCGGGGTGTTCATCGCTGACGTGGTGGGCCTGGGCAAGACCTACATCGGCACGGCCCTGCTCAAGCACTATGCCCTCTATCGCGGCGCCCGGCCCCTCGTCGTCTGTCCCGCCTCCCTGGTCGAAATGTGGCAGTGGTTCATGGAGCGCTACCAGATTCCAGAGGAATGCCTACGGCTCGACGCCCCGGTCGTATCCATGGGTCTGCTCAGCCAGCCGGGCAACGAGCGTTTGCTGGTGGACAACTGGCGCTACCACGACCGCGACCTGATCCTGGTCGACGAGTCGCAGAACTTTCGCCACCGCGACACCCAGCGCTACGCGGCCCTGGAGCGGTTCACCTCGACGCGGCCCACCATCCTGCTGACGGCCACGCCCCGGGCCACCAGCGCCTGGGACATCTACCACCAGGTCAAGCTCTGGCATCCCCAGGAGACGACGGTCATCCCCGTCAACCCGCCCAACCTGTCCGAGTTCTTTCGCAAGGTCGAGCCCCGCAACGACGACGTCGAGCCCAGCCGCGACCTGCAAGAGATCCTCAACCACGTCCTCATCCGCCGCACCCGGCGCCACATCCGCACCTACTACCCCGACGCCCAGATCAACGGCCAGCCCATCGTCTTTCCCGAGCGCCGGCTGGAGACGGTGACTTACAGCATCGAGGAGACCTACCGCGCCCCGGGCGACACGGACGCGGTCAGCCACGTCTACCGGCGCCTGCACCAGTTGATGGGGCAGCTCACCTACGCCCGCTACGCCCTCTTTGACTACGTCATGCCCCAGCGCCAGCCCGAGCCCCGGTACCAGGAACTCAAGCGGGCCGGGGCGGCCCTGCGCGGCCTCATGCGCGTCATGCTTTTCAAGCGCTTCGAATCGAGCGTGCACGCCTTCCGCGAGACGGTCAACCGCCTGCGCGACCTGCAGCGGGCCTTCGCCGGCGCCCTCGACCGGGGGTTGGTGCCCGCCGGCGACGCGGCCACCGAGATTCTGTACAAATCGGACCTGGACGACGAGGTCTCGCTCTACGAGGCCCTGGAGCGGGCCAGCACCCGCTACGCCATCGACGACTTTGACGTGTCCCGCCTCCAGGCCGCCCTGGCCACCGACATCGCCCTCCTGGACGAGATGGCCCACCTGGTGGCGCCCATCGGCCCCGACGAGGACGACAAGCTCCAACAACTCCTGGCCATGGTCAGCCAGGGGCGCACCCGCGCCGGCGAGCCGCTGCCCGGCGACCTGAGCCGGGGCAAGGTCCTCGTTTTTACCCAGTACGCCGACACGGCCCACTACCTGCACGACAACCTGCGGCACCTGGGCCGCATCCGCGCCGTCGAGAGCGATACCTCCGACCTGGCCCGCGTCATTCTGCGCTTTGCGCCCAAGGCCAATCGCCACCAGTTGGGACCGGGCGACGAGGAGCTGCGCATCCTGGTCTCGACCGACGTGTTGAGCGAGGGCCTGAACCTCCAGGACGCCAACCACTTGGTCAACTATGACCTGCACTGGAATCCCATCCGCCTCATCCAGCGCGTGGGCCGCGTGGACCGCATCGGCACCGAGCACGACACGGTCTATGCCTACAACTTTCTGCCCGAGACCGGCCTGGAGCGGGAGCTGGGCATCGAGCGCCGCCTGGAGAACCGCATCGCCGAGATCCACCGCACCATCGGTGAGGACGCCGCCATCCTGCACAAGAGCGAGCAACTGAACCCGGAGGACCTGTACGCCATCTATCGCGGCGAGGCCGCCATCCTGGAAGAGGAGGTTGCGCCCGACATTTTCAACCTGCTCGAAGCCGAGGAACTGATCCGCCAGCTCGAGCGCACCGACCCGGCGCGATTCCAGCAAATCGTGACCATGCCCGACGGCGTGCGTTGCGCCCGAGGGGCTGCTGACCAGCCTGGGTTATTCGTCTTCTGCCAGGCGGGGAACTATCAGCGGCTCTACCTGGTAGATGAAGCGGGGCACCGCACGGCCGATCCGCAGCGGGCCATCCGGGCGGTTCGCTGTGACCCCGACGAACCAACCTTGCCCTTGCCGCCGGACATCAACGAGCGCGTCGCGGCCGTCAAGCGCGATTTCGACGCCGAGGTCCGCTCCCGCGAGGCCGAGATCCGCCACGCGCCGGGGAGGGCCCTGGGCCGCGACTACGCCCTGGCCGAGCTGCGCCTGGTCTTTGACGCCGAAGACGACGCGGAGGAAAAGGCGCGCCTGGCGCTCCTGTCCGAGATCTTTGCCTCGGCGCCGCTGACCGCCCGCGCCCACCGGGAGCTCAATAGCCTGCGGCGGAGCAAGGTGGCGGGCAAGGCCCTGGTCGCTCAGCTTCTGCGCATCGTCCGCGACTTTAACCTGGAAGACGCCTATCGAGCCACTGCTGACCAGGCCGACGAGGCGCCGTTGATCCCGAGGATTGTTTGCAGCGAGGCGTTGATCGGGTGACCTGAGCCGTGAAGGAGTTACACAGAGCCAGCAAATACATGCACCGAGTTGGCTGATCTGGGCCAGCAGCCTGTGAGTGGGAAAATGGTCAAGAGAGAAAGACAGAAAAAAGCCACCTGGACGCTGCCTCTGGGGTCCATAGAACAGGCGCTGAATTTGTACAGCGTTCTGCTGGCCCTGCAACAATCCGAGGGTAGTGGCCTGATCAACCGCGAAGCCCTGGCATATGTCGCCAGGTGGGTGGGCGAGATAGCGGACCAGGTCCCTGGCATTGATGAATTGGCGAACGACAGGCAGGGACCGTTCAGGAAGAAGGACTATTCACCGCTGAATGCTTCGTTACTCCTGGACGAAAAAGAGAGGTCCCTGATGGTGTTCGTGTGCCAGGTGATTCATGCGCAGCTTCTCACCCCCGAGGGCAAGAGGAACTGGCTAGAGAACCAGGGGCAAGAGGACTATCAGATGGCCGTCAGGGGCTATACCAACAGTGGATCAGGTCACTGGAGCGAGAACCATAGACCAGGCAACGGACTTTCAAAGCCCCTGAGGCCTAATAGACCGAGGAGAAATAGAGATGGCCCAAACCAAGAGCGCAACAGACGCACCGATCTATCAGATCAAGGTAACCCTGGAAGACAGCAAGCCGCCCATCTGGCGGCGGCTCCTGGTCCGCAGCGATAGCACCCTGGCCGACTTGCACGACATCATCCAGGCGGCCTTTGGCTGGTGGGACTATCACCTCCACCAGTTCATCGTCGGTGAAATCCACTTTGGCGTACCCGACCCTGATTATGAGGACTATCTGGAGATGAAAGACGAGCAGGACGTGACGCTGCGCCAGGTCGTCCCACGAGAAGGTTCCAAGTTTCGCTACGAATATGACTTTGGCGACAGTTGGCTGCACCAGGTGTTGCTGGAAAAGATCTTATCCCCGGAGCCAGGCCAGGTTTATCCGCTGTGTATCAAGGGGCGGCGCGCCCGCCCGCCTGAAGACGTGGGTGGTATGTGGGGCTACTATCACTTTCTCAAAGCCATTGCCGATCCCGAGCACGAGGAGCACGACGAGTACCTGGAGTGGGTTGGTGGCGAGTTCGATCCCGAGACGTTCGACCTCGAGGAGATCAATCAGGCGCTGCGCGCCTTGAGGTAGCGACGGAGACACGGCACCCCGTTCCAGGAAAAAGGCGCCTCGCGGGGTGAAGCGTGTATCCCAGGTGCGAATCGCATCTCGACGTAGCGGCCACCGGGCACAGGAAGTGACAAAGATGCCGATTCGTGCATACCCAGGGCAGTCTGGCTCATCGGGCAGAAAATGGATGACAGAAAAAAACAGCCCCATTGAGGGACTGGCTTCTGTAGAGTGAGGTGGAGGGGAGAGAGGAAAGGCGCTCATTGCACTGGCATGGGCTTTTGCTGGTCGGGGTAGGTCAGTTGGATTC
>CAYLZO010000339.1:0-4140 GCA_964387775.1 uncultured Anaerolineaceae bacterium | reverse complement strand
GGCGTTGAAGGACCTGGGCTGGGAGGACGACTTTGGCGAGGTGGTCGGGATCGTGGCTCGTGACGGAGACCAGGAGGAGCGGGTGTGGGCCTGGATACGCCACGTCGAGCAGAACCGGGGGCGGTATACGAATCCGGCCGGCTTTCTGCGGACGGTCCTGCGCGGCGACAACTGGCCGAAGAAGAAGGAGGAGAAGCCTGATGACCCAGAACGGGGACAACCACCGTGGGGAGAGAACATCGGCGACCGGCTCGAAGTGGTCTAACACGGCGGTGCTGGCTGGGCAGCTTCAGGAGCGCGCCGCGCCCGGGCAGCCGGAGCCTGCGCCGTCGCCGGGACCGGGCCAGGCGACGGCGGTTCCCCTCCCGGCCGGCACCTGCCCGGCCTGCATGGGCAGCGGCCACCTGGAGTGGAGCAGCCTGCACGTGCTGGCCGCAGACGTGCCCGCCGGGGAGATTCACTGGTGCGACTGCCCCCTGGGCGTCGAGAAGCGCCAGGGCTACGAGGGCTATCGCGCCGAGTTGCTGCAACGCAAGCTGGCCCGGATGTTCGAGCAGGCGGGGATCCCGGCCCGCTTTCGGGACCTGGCGCTGGACACCATCCCTCCGGCGCACCGGGAGGGCAAGCGGCGGGCCATCGCCGCCGCCCGGATGTTCATCGCCGAGGGTGAGGTGACGCCCACCCGCCTGGGCGAGTACGACAGGGGGGCCGTGCTCAAGGAACGGGAATCGATCCGCTGCCCGGCGTTGCCCCGGCGCTCGTTGGTGTTGAGCGGGCCGCTGGGCGTGGGCAAGACGGGCATCCTCACCCCGGTGCTGAGACACTACCTGGAGCAGGGACAGCCGGCGCTGTGGATCGAGTTCTACGATTTCTGCCTGGAGGTGCAGTCGGGCTACAAAGACGGCACGGCCAACCAGAAGCTTGTTGCAGCACGCAAGGCGCCGCTGATCTTGCTGGATGACGTAGGCGACGTCGAGCGCCAGGGGCAGGAGACCGACGACAAGCGGCGCATCCTGTGGTCGGTGTTGAATGCCCGGCATGGGGAGGACCGGCCGACGTTGGTGACGACGAACCTGGACGAGAGTGGCTTCCGGCGCCAGTTCGGCGGCCGGGTGTCGGACCGGCTGTGGGAGATGGCCTTTGTGGTGCCGGTGGGTGGGGTGAATCTGCGGAGGGTGGAGACGGTGTGACCGGCGACCGGTCTCAGTTTCCTGCCGCGAGTAGGTGACGTTCAAGACGTGAGCCGTGCCGTTGCAGTTCCCGGGCTACCTTGTCATCGGAGAGGATTCGACCGTTGTTGGCGTCCACGTCGACGAAGCCAATCGGCCCGAACGGACCGCGATGGACGTGGGTCACGTAGGCGGCCACCCGCCACCACGACCGATTGCCGTCGGAAAGCAGGCGGGGCTCCTTTCCCAGGACCAGGTGCCCTACGTGGTCGCTCAACCAGCCATTCGCTTTGCGGCGCGCCGTGTTGGCATCCACGGCCGGGACGGCAACGTTGGCCGGGATGACCAGGACGGTGACCAGGGTGCCTGGCTCGATGTCCGGCAGTTCCATCGTGAGTTGGCGGTTGTCGGGAACCGACTTGGTGGCGACGACAGGTAACATGGCGAACCTCGCTTCCAACGTTTTGGGGGCTCAGTATAGCCTTGAGCCCGGCAGACGTCAAGTTGGATTTGGTGGAAAAAAGTCGTAGAGGAGAGAAAAGTGGGCAAACAACGGTTTGTGGAGCCGGTCAGCGTCGAAGAAGCCGAGTGGCGCATGGCCGAGCTCCGCCTGGAGATGCGCCAGATCGAGGTCCAGTTGGGCGACCGGAACCGGACGGGGCCTGACGGCCAACGGTTGCCATCGCACGAGTATCACGCCTGGCGGCAGCGGGCGAGCGTCGCCTTGGCCTACAAGCAGAGCGAATACCAGCTTCTCAAGCGGTGGGTCCAGACCCGCCGTCGCCAGGTAGTGGCCGATGAGCTGCAAGTGGACCCGGACGACGCCACGAGCCTGCTGCTTCAGGCCTGGCAACTGCTCAAGCGGTTGAGCCGGGAGGGGCGGGTGGAGTACGAGGACGAGGAGTGGGTGTTCGTGGACCTGGTCCACCGGCATCTTCTCCACGAGGGTTGTGCTGACGCCGACGCTGGCGCCGGTCAGGAGTGACGAGGAACAAGGAAGTAGTCCCTTTGGGACAAGAAAGTAGTCCCTTTGGGGCGAGAAAAGGACAGAGGCCGCCTGCGTTGGTGGGCTTTGCATTCGATGAGACGGCAGCAACATCGCGAGCCGGTGCCTGAAACGAGGAGAAAACAGAGATGAACGACAATCCTGTAGGCGAGAGGGGATCACCGACACCGTGTCAAAGAAAGCGACGTCCATCACCGAGCGGCAACGAGAGGTCCTGGCCTTGCTGGCGAGAGGGGCGACAGATCGCGAGATCGCCAGTTGTTTGAACATCCGGGCGCGGACGGTCCAGTTCCACGTGGACCGCATCAAGGCTCGATTGAAGGCCCGCACCCGGGCCGAAGCCATCACCAAGGCGCACGAGTACCGCATCCTGCCCTAGTCCCGGGGCTGGTGGAGCTTGCTACGCTTCGCCTCCGGCGTGTCCTGCCTGCTGCGCTTCGCCTCCGGCGCGTGTGGCGGCCAGGCCAGGGAGCATAGTCGAAGGAGAGGCAGATGAGACTTGTCGTCCATTTTTCTTCGCAGGAAGGCAAAAGGGGAGCAGCCGGGTGTCCAGTCTCAGCCGCTCGACCCATCCCTGGCCGGGCGCAAAAGCGGATGAGGCGCTACCGCGCCGGGGTGCACGGCGGTCCCGGAACAGACCGTCAAAATCAAATCAAATTAGGAGGTGAATCATGTTCCATCGAGTTTCTCTCATCGGTTTCGTCGGCCAGGATCCGACTATGCGGTTCGTGCCGGATGGCACACCGGTCACTAACTTTTCGGTGGCCACCCGCCAGGTGGTCTCCAAGGAGCGCGTACCCGACTGCCCCAACGGCTGGAAAGAGTCGCTCAATGGCAAGAACTGGGAGCTGACCACCTGGTGGCGCGTGACCTGCTGGCGCCGGCTGGCCGAGGCGTGCAACGAGTACCTGGCCAAGGGTTCGTCCGTCTACGTCGAGGGTGAAATCCGCGGCGAGGCTCAGGACGGCAGCCAGAACCCGCGCATCTGGCAGGGGAACGACGGCGAGTACCGGGCCAGCTTCGAGCTGACGGCCCGCACCGTCAAGTTCCTGGGCCGCCGCGACAACGGGGGAGCGCCCATTGGAGAGCCCCCGCCCGGCGGCGAGGACGAGGAGGTTTTGCCCTTCTGATCGCGGTTTCACCCACAATTGAATAGCACGCCACAGCCTGTCTCCTCCTCTTGAGGTCGGGCCTCCGAGCAATCGGGGGCTCGACCTTTTTTTTCTTTCCGGCCGATGCGTGGGTCGGGATTGGGGGCAGAGTGCGCCCCTTTTCTTTCGCTTTGGGTTTGCTGCATCCTCGGGGTTGGTCTGGGCTGACCTTTCCGCAAGGGACTTGTGCGTCCCCCCAACGGCTGCTACCGCAGCGGGGGGCACGAGCGGGCCGGTCGTCGGCTCTCTCGACACAATCCCAAGCGAAAGGAGCGGACCCAATGTCTATGCAAACCATCCCGGCGACCCGGTCTGAGACCGCGTCGCCCCAGCCTAGTCCTGTGGGCTGTGCCCACCTCCGGGCGAGTCGAAGGGACCGGCGAGCGTATCCCGAGGTCACCGACTATATCGGCAAAGGGCGTGTCGCGGCGTGCGTGGCCAAGCGCCGCTACAACCTCATCACCCACAATGACGAGATGCAAGACCTGATCCAGTACGCGGCGGCCACCTACTGGCACCGGTTGGAGGTGCTCGGCTTGCACCCTGGCTCGGCCTGGGTAGGGGCCATGCACCGCACCCGGCGCTACTTCTACCGCAA
This sequence comes from uncultured Anaerolineaceae bacterium, assembly GCA_964387775.1. Taxonomy (GTDB): domain Bacteria; phylum Chloroflexota; class Anaerolineae; order JAAYZQ01; family JAAYZQ01; genus CAYLZO01. The sequence goes on along the minus strand of CAYLZO010000339.1, from coordinate 216 downwards.
GCTGAGGGGCGGCCGGAGCGAGTACGTTCACGAGACCAGTCTGCGCTATCTCGACGATCCGCTCTTCGGTGATTGCGAGGGTCCGACCTTCCTCGACACCATCGCCGCCGCAGGGCGGGAAGCCACCGACCTGCAACGCCTCGACTGGATCGGCAAGGAGGACCTGGTAAAGGTCCTCATCGAGGGTCGCAAGGCGGCCGGCATCTCCAAACGAGC
>CAYLZO010000338.1:0-4226 GCA_964387775.1 uncultured Anaerolineaceae bacterium | reverse complement strand
CCCGCGACGTTTGAAAAGATCCGGGATTTGATTACGACCGAATAGCACCCGGCGTCGAGTTGTGAGTTCCCAAGGTCCTCCCAGGCCCGCCCCTTCGTCGGAAACGCTCGTCCTTGTGACTTTTGGGACACTGAATCTTTCCCTCATTCGAGGATCGATGTTTCGTGCCCGCGGGAGCTTGTCGTCGCTCCCGAGAGTATGGTATAATCCGTTCACCTGTTCGGGGGGCAGCAAGTTATGGACACACAGGCCAATATCCTGATCATCGACGACGAAGTGGGGATGCGCGAGGGGTGCCGGCGGGCGCTCACGCCGCACGGCTTCCACGTGATCACCGCCGAGCACGGCGCGGAAGGCCTGCGCAAGCTGCGCGAAGCATCCGTCGATCTCGTCCTCCTCGATGCCATGATGCCGGGCCTGAGCGGCCTGGAGCTGCTGGATCGCATCCGCCTCCGGGCCGGTCAGTTGTTGGACATGCTGGACGATCTATTGGCATCTCGACAAGAGGATCTGCCCTACATCTTTCAGGAATTCTATCGTTCGGAGGCGGCCAAGGCCCAGAAGGAATTGGGCACCGGCCTGGGCCTGCCCATCGTTAACCAGATCGTCGAGAATCATGGGGGGACCATCGAGGTAGAATCGCAGCCGGCGAGGGGGACTGCTTTCGTATTCCGCTTGCCGCCGCCTGATTCGGGTCCCTGAAAGGCAATAGAAATGCCTTGCCGAGCTCTGCGCTGTTGACAATTTTGCACAAACCGGGCATAATAGGGACGCAGACCTCGATCCGTCGCCTAATGGAGGGCCTGGCAAGTAACCAGGGGAGGAGAATTTCATGCCAGAGATCCGATTGCAGGACTATGTAACCAAGATCAAGAATCTCATCCAGGACGATCTCCACGACGAGGCGATTGCTCATTGCCAGCACCTCTTGCGCCATTATCCCAAACACCTCGAGACCTACTGTCTGTTGGGAGAGGCCTGCCTGGAGAAGCGGATGTACCGGGAGGCCATCGAATTCTTCCAGCGGACCCTGAGCGCCGATCCGGAAAACTTTATCGCCCGTGTGGGCCTGGGCATCATTTACGACGAGCAAGGGGCCTTGTCCGAAGCCATCTGGCAGATGGAACGCGCGTTCGAGCTGGCGCCCGGCAACGCCAGAATCCGCCAGGAACTCCAGCGGTTGTATACGCAACGGGATGGTGTGGAAAAGACCCGGTTGAAATTGACGCGGGGCGCCCTGGGACGACTTTATGCCCGAAATGGGCTCTACGAACGGGCCATCAGCGAGTTTCGCGCCGTCCTCCGCCAGGACCCCGACCTGCCGGGCCTCCGGGTCGCCCTCGTCGAGGCCCTCTGGCGCGAAGGGCGGCGGCTGGAAGCCGTGGAGACCTGCCTGGATCTCTTGGAAGCGTTGCCCAATTGCCTGAAACCCAACCTCATCCTTGGTGAAATCTGGATGCGGGGCGGGCACGAAGAAGCCGGTGAGGAAAAGCTCAACATCGCCCGCAGCTTGGACCCCGAGAACCTGGTCGCCCAGGAGATGATGGGCCGCGAGTCGCTTCTGCCGTACGAGGAAATCTATATCCCCGAACTAGAAGTTACGGCGGAGATGCTGGAAGTCTTTCCTGCCGAGGAAGAGCTTCCGGAGGAGGCCGAGTGGGCCCTGGCAGTCGTGGGAGAGGAAGCCGACGAGGAGGAATTGGCCGAGCTCGCGGAGGCCTGGGACGAGACCTCTGAGGTTCCCGATTGGTTGCGCGACATGGAATTGGGCGAGGTGGAAGAAGCCGGGCCGGAAGCCGAGTTCGAAATGCTGGCCGAAGGCACAGAGGAGGAAGAAGAGGTCCCGGACTGGCTCCGGGAGCTGAGCGACGAAGAAGAGGCAGTCTCTGCTCCAGAGCCAGAAGCGTTCACCGAGGAAGAATTTGCTGAAGAGCCGCAGTTGGACGAGGAACTCGCGCCTGCGGAAGGGATACCCGAGTGGCTGCGGGAGCTGGAGAGGGCTGACGAAGAAGAAGGTGTCCCTCCGGCCTTTGCCAAAGCCCCTGAGGCGCCGGCTATTTCCGACGAAGAGATGCCCGCGTGGCTGCGCGAACTGGACGATAGAGAGGGGGAAGAGGTTCCGTCGGGGGCCATCGAAACGCCGGAAGTTGAGGAGGTGGCAGAGGAAGAGCCTGCCGCCGAGGTTCCCGAGGAAGCCCCGGAAGAGGAGGTTCCCGAGTGGCTGCGAGAGCTGGAAGCGCCCGAAGCCGAGGCGGTCGCGCCCGAGGTGGTAGAGGAAGTGCCAGACGAGGTTGCGCCCGCCGAAGAAATTCCGGACTGGTTGCGCGACCTGGAACCCCCGGCCGAAGAGGCTGCTGAGGTGGCAGAGGAAGAGCCTGCCGCCGAGGTTCCCGAAGGAGCCCCGGAAGAGGAGGTTCCCGAGTGGCTGCGAGAGCTGGAAGCGCCCGAAGCCGAGGCGGTCGCGCCTGAGGTGGTAGAGGAAGCGCCAGGCGAGGTTGCGCCCGCCGAAGAGATCCCCGAGTGGTTGCGCGACCTGGAACCCCCGGCCGAAGAGGCCACTCCGCCGCCAATGGCTGAGGTGGCAGAAGAGATTCCGCCATCAGCCCCCGAGCCCGAGATCCCGGCGAGCCTCCAAGCCCTGGTGGATGCCGGCATCTTGGACGAAGCGGATCTGGAATCGGCCATGGCCGAGATGTCGGCCGAGGAGCTGGAGGCCCAGCGGGCCGAGGCCGTGCCCGAATGGCTCCAGGACCTGATGGGGGCAGAAGCACCCGAGGAGGCCGCCGTCATCCTGCCCGAAGCCGCAGAGATCGAAGAAGAGGTGGCGCCCGCCGAAGAGCCTGTGGAGGAGGCCCCCGAGTGGCTGCAGGAGCTGGGCGAACCCGAAGCGGAAGAACTCGTGGCCGAGGAAGCGCCCGAGGAGGAACTACCCGACTGGTTGCGAGAGATGGAGGTCCCACCCACTGAAGTAGAAGGCCCGGTGGAAGCGCCACCGGTGGCTGAGGCGCCGGCCGAGGAGGCCGCGCCGACACCCGAGGTGCCCGAAAGCCTGCGGGCCTTGGTGGAGGCCGGCATCCTGGACGAGGCGGACCTGGAATCGGCCATGGCCGAGATGTCGGCCGAGGAGCTGGAGGCCCAGCAGGCCGAGGCCGTGCCGGAATGGCTCCAGGACCTGATGGGTGAAGAGTTGGAAGAAGAGGCTGTGCCGGAGGCCGAGGTCATGGAGCCGCCGGTCGAGGAAGCCCCGGCGGAAGAGGTGCCCGAGTGGCTGCGGGAACTGGAAGCGCCGGAAGATGAAAAAGTCACGCCCGAAGCAGCGCCAGAGGCCGAGGTCGTCGAGCCCCCGGTTGAAAAAGTTGCGCCGCCGGAACAAGTTCCCGAGTGGCTGCGAGAACTGGAGGCGATGGAAGCGGAGGAGCGGGCGCCAGAGGCCGAGGTCATCGAGCCGGTCGAAGAGGGAGCCCCGGCGGAAGAGATGCCCGAGTGGCTGCGGGAATTGGAAGAGACCGTCGAAGCTGAAGCTGGCGAGGAGGAGGAACCGGCCGAGGCCCTGCCCGAGTGGCTGCAGGAATTGGGCGAGCCGGCGGTGGAAGAGGATGTTCAGCCCCCCATCGGCGAGGTGATTGCCGAGGAAAAGCCGGCTGAGGAGCCGGAAGAAGTGGTTGCCCTGCCGCCAGTAGCCGAAGCGCCGGTCGAGGAGGCCGCGCCGACACCCGAGGTGCCCGAAAGCCTGCGGGCCTTGTTGGAGGCCGGTATTTTGGACGAGGCGGACCTGGAATCGGCCATGGCCGAGATGTCGGCCGAGGAGCTGGCGGCCCAGCGGGCCGAGGCCGTGCCCGAATGGCTCCAGGACCTGATGGGCGAGGAAGCGCCCGAAGCTGCCGCCATCGTGCCGCCGGAAGCCGAGGAAGTGGCCGAGGCCGAGGTCCCACAACCTGAAGCAGTCACCCCGGTGACCGAAGAGGTCGTCCCTGTGCCAGAGGTGGAAGCCCCTGTTGCTGAGGTGGTCGAGGTGCCGGTCGAGGAAGTGCCCGTCAAAGAGGAGGTTCCCGAGGAGGAGGTGGCACCGCCAGAGCTTGAGGAGCCGGCCGTAAAAGTACGCGAGGAACCGGAGGAAGAGGTCCCGCCCATCAAGGTCCCGCCCTTGCCAGAGGTCAAAGTGCCGGTTGCCGAGGTCGCCGTAGAAGAGGCCGCGCCCCCGGCCGAGGAGCCCGAGGAGGTCGCGC
>CAYLZO010000337.1:0-4255 GCA_964387775.1 uncultured Anaerolineaceae bacterium | reverse complement strand
GCAGCAGGAAGCAGGGCACAAAAAAGACGACGCGCAGGTGGGTCAGGCCCAGGCCGCCCAGGGCCAGCCCGGCCAGCAGCCAGCGGCGGGGGCCAGCGCCGGGTCGATCCAGCGCTGCCAGCGCCAGCCAGAGGACGATGGGCAGCAGCGCCTGGGCGGCTAGTTGGGTGTAGCGCCCCCAGTTGACGTAGAAGGCCGGCATGGGCATCAGCAGCCCGGCGACCAGCACGGCGAGGACGCCGGCCCAGCGCCGGCCGCTCAACCGCACGGCCAGGGGGTAGAGGCTCAACGCGGCGAGGGCGTTGAGGAACTGGCCGACCAGGACGACGGTCCGGGGCGTGCCGTTGCCCGTCAGCCAGCCGCTGGCCCATTGGAAAAAGGCGGCGTCGGCGTGGAAGCCAAAGTGATAGGTAAAGGTCCGCAGCGGGGCGTAGGGCGCCCACGACTGAAAGAGGCCGCCGTGGTCGAGGATGAGCTGGGTGATGAGGGTGTGGTGGTAGGAGTCGCCCCACAGGCCATAGTTGACGCCGCGCACGGGCCACAACCGGGTGACGAGGGCGAGGATCGCCACCCCCACCAGGGCCGCCAGCGGGGCGTCCAGCCCCTCGAAGCGTTGCGGCCCCGACTGCCGGCGCCGCAGCCAGGCCCGCCAGGTCGCGCCCCGCCGCCAGAGGATCACCCCGGCGCAGGCGGCCAACACCGGCAGCACTGCCCCCGGCCCGACGCGCAACCCCAGCAGGTAGAGGATCAGCAGGGCGACCGGCACCAGGGCCAGAGTCAGCCCGGCGGCCAGGATGAGCCGCGAGGCCGCGTCCGGCCCTCGCTCGGCCGCCGGGTCCACCGGCAGCAGAAGGCTGAGCAGCGCCCAGCCGGGCAGCAAAAAGACGAGGGGCGCCGCCAGTGTGGCGGACGCCGTCCCCCAGGTAATCTCGCCCAATGGGGCAAATGCCTCCTCGACAGGTTTCTCCCCTCCCGCAGGGGAGGGGTTGGGGGGGGGGACAACGGCTCACAAGCCACCACTTTCCCCCCTCACTCCGGCCTTCCCCTCCCGACGCTGTGCTTACAGGGGAGGGCGTGAGTGGTCTTATCCTATCACGAGGCAGGCTGATCGCCAAATTTGCTGTGGGCGAGTGGAAAGACCGACGTATGCGAAAGGCCCCGCCAAAATGGGCGGGGCCTCGTTGTACAACGGCCAAGGCCGCAGACCGGAAGTCATCAGTGGTTCAGGCCGGTGTGGCTCATGTAAGTGTCGACGGTGTCGTTCGGATAGTCTTGTAACGAAAAGTGGTTGGCTACCACGGCGATGTACCGGTTGGCCGTCACCACCGCCGAACAGGCGCGATTCGACCCGATCTCGGTCGGAAAGAACACGTGGAGACTTTTCGGCGGTATGTTGACAGGTTGGCTCGTGGCTCGCCACGAGCCGTTGGCGTCGTAGTAGTTGACCGTCACCGAGGCCGTGTTGCCGCTGGCGTTTTGCACATTGAGCCCTGTCCACCAGTGGCTGCGACCCTGCCAGGGGCCATAATCGTTCATCACCCAGGGCATGACCACCGTTGCCGTGCCGCCCCCGGTGGCGCTGTAGCTCATCTTTTGCTCTTGCTTGCCGGTCTTGAAATTCTCCTGCAAGACCACGGCCGCCGAGCGATAGCCAGCCCGGGTAACGCGCGCCGCGCCGACGAATTTCTCGTTCCAGGCGCCACACACGCCGTCTGGCGGGCTGGGAAAGACCCGCGCCAGGCCGTTGGTAAAGTAGGCCAGGGCGCTGCCACATTCTGCGCTTGTATCCTCGCGGAAGTAATGCAGGTTCACAGGCTGGGCGGAGGTGGCCGTGTCCTGGAAGGTGATGCTGGTGTACCACTGGCTGTTGGCGCCGTCGTTGTTGCGCTGCAGCAGGGGCAGGTAGTTGGGCACGTAGCCGGTGGGGAACGCTTCGTAGCTCATGAACGATTCCAGGCTGCCGTTGGCGCCATAGTCCCGCCAGTTGTTGGCCACGGCGACCAGCAGTTGACTGCTCGTAACCCTGGCCCCGCCGACAAAGGGGCTGCTCGTCGTGCAGCCCAACGTGCCGTCGCGGCTGTTGAAATTGCGGGAGCCGTTGGTCGGGATGGTGATGTTCGAGGCCGTGCAACCCGAGTAGTTGCCATTCTCGGGGATGTACTGCACCTGGACCGTGGCTTGCGCCGCGCCTACGTTGAACAGGGTAAAGTCCGAATACATGTTGTTGTTGGCCCGCTGCAACAAGGGCAGGTACAGGGTTGATGCTGCCTGGCTGAGGCCAGTGTAGCTGCCAGTGGCGTAGGGCGTGCCCTGGTGCATGTTCATGACCACCACCGACACGTCCTCGCCGCCGTCGACAATGGCCGAGCCGGTAGTATCCGCTGGAATACGATTGTACTGCGGGACGTTGATCGTGCATTGCTGGTTGGAGTTCAGGTAGCAGGTGTCTGAGCCCTTGGGTGTGGAAGTGCCATTGGTGCGAAAGTAGTTGACTTGAACGTTGCGGGGCTGCGCGCCATCGTTGCGCACGATGATTTCCGAGACCCAGCCGTCCTTGTTGCGCAGGTCCGGCAGGTAGGTGGCGTCTTTTATCCAGGCGAGGCCGAGTTGGTTAGTTTGAGTCTCGCTCGAACTCGCTTTATGCACACCGATTTTGTACTCACCTGTCTTGGGCGCTATGAACTCCACCAGTTCGTAGTTATTGTCCCAACTGGCTGAGTAAGCACCATCCACTGGCAGCCAATCAGGATCCCATATGACCAGGTCCAGATTGGTGAGCAAGATATCAGCGAAGCAGTGTGCTTGATCAGGACAGTCAGCAAACGACCACCATGATATGGCAATCCGAACGCATTCACCTCGCGAAGCTTTGAATTTGCGGAACAGGTAGGTACCAACGGGAAAGTTTGTGTTATCGATGCTTTCTCCCCACCAGCAGGGAGCAACACAAGCCGAAGTCGAAGTTCCCCTAGTCTTGGCCGTCATGTCGGCCAGCGCAGCATCAATGGCTCCTGCGCCATCTTTCAAGTCCTGTCCACTCGGTATCCCGCTAGGACCGTCAACGTTATTGAGCGCAGAGGCCATAATGATCGCTTTGACTGCCCCCGGCCAGACTGCCAGATCGGGATTGCGATCCATCATCAGGGCGGCCAGGCCGGCCACTTGAGGGGCGGAAAGGCTGGTTCCATTGTCAGTCCACGTATTATTGTCCAGCTCAACGGCGGTTATGGATTCTCCTGGGGCCACGACCTCGGGTTTTTCTCGGTAGCCCCCTGAGGGATTGTTCCAACCAGAACTCGATCGCCATTCATCATCAGACCACGCAGCGTTCTCTTTGTGATTAGTCGCCCCGACCGTTATAATGTTCCAACCTTTGCCTGGTGAAGAGATAGGTCCTCCGCTGTTACCCGAGGATTTCACTATCGTGTCAAGGCCATGCCGAGCCCAATAGTCAAATGCCGCGTCAATCCAGTGCATTTGGTTGTCAGCAAAAAAGCCCGCACTGTAGTTAATTGGATCTGCCCGAGTAATCACCCAACTTAGTGCTGCAACGGTGTCGACATCGCTGCCATTCGTGCAAGCGTCGTGAATGGTCGCCTCAAGTGCAACACCTGGGTAGTCATTGTGATAGCTGGCTGCGACACTCGCTACCATTGTTTTATGCCGAGTCTCTGCCTGCTGACACTGTCTGACTTGACCCTGGTTCAGATAGTTATGCCCAACTGGACCGGTGAAATCCACTCTGCTCCCTTCCAGGATTGCCACATCAATTCCACTTCCTCTGATACCCCTGCTCCAGGCCGCTGGCACTCGGTCACTGGGCACTGCCGAATCTAGCTCGAGAGTTTCCTTCTCCCCAGCCAGGTAGATGATACCCACATCGTCCCTCGAAGCAACTTCCAGGATTTGAGCTTTGGTCAAAGTAGCAGCTACTGTCGGCAACCCACCAAAAGTGGTCACAACGTGCCCTTGTTTTTCCAGATAGCGCACAACAGGTTGGATTTGATCCTGCGTATCGGCCTCCAGCATTCGTACATACTCGGCCTCTAACTCGTTAATGCGCTTATAGTCGCCCACATCAAACGGGTTCCCCGAACGCTCCAGCGCCTCCTGAGCTTCTGGGTACTTGGCAGCCAGGGATTCATACAGTTCCCTTTCGCTCTGCCGTGGCACGCCCGCTATCCAGATGGCAACCTGTACGCGCCAAACAGAAAAAGGCGCACACCATTTAGGGAGCTTTCCTGTTCCACACTTT
>CAYLZO010000336.1:0-4347 GCA_964387775.1 uncultured Anaerolineaceae bacterium | reverse complement strand
AGTTCACCCGCAACCTGCCCTGTCACGACCCGCCCCCTTTCGAGGACCTTTGGGCGGCCGGCTACTGTGACTGCCTGGAAAAAGGCATCACGAAAGAGCTCTGCCAGGAGCGCTACGATTCGGGCCAGTGGCAGCCCATTTCTCACTATGCCTGGCGCGTCGAGTTCAGGCGCTCCTGGTAGTTCCCGGCGCAGCCGCAGACAGCACGCCTGGAGGAGCAGTTGGCGATGGCCAAACAGCAATCTGTCTACCTTTGGTTGTTCTTGCTCAGTGTGCTGGGGCTGCTGGGTGCGCAGTGCACACCTGCCGGTCCGGCGCCCACAGCCACCGCGATCCAGACGCGGGTTGCCGTGGCTTTGCCTACCAACACGTTGACCCCAACGCCGGCGCTTCCGCCTACTTTGAGCCCGACGGCGTTCCCTACTGCTTTGCCGACCTCTTTGCCCGCTACGCCTGTTCCACCATCGCCCACGCACACCCCGCCGCCGACTGCCACAGAGCCGCTACCTACGGCGGTGCCTACGTCCTTGCCGCCAACGGAAGCCCCAACCGTGGCTCCGGCCGCGACGACCGCACTCCCGCGGGCGACGGCAACGTCGGCCCCGTCACCCCGACCCACGCGACCGCCACAGCAGGGAGGGGAATGGGATATGGAGTCCGGGTTCGTGCCCGGCGTCTCGCCGCTGGGCGAGAATTGCCCCGGCTGGGCCGTAGCGGTTGGCTGGTCGGCCTTTGTGGCACCGGGCAACCCGGCGTCATCCTGCCTCAACGAAAACAAGAACCTGGACAACGTACACAGCGGCCAGCGCTCGCAAGAGATCACCTTTGACTTTATCAGCGCCGAGGCGGGTATCTACCACCCGGTGCAGACCGTCCCCGGCCATCGCTACCGCCTCGAGGCCTGGGGCAAACACATTCGCAGCGCCTCGCCCGTCGAGCTGTTCCTGGGCGTGGATCTCGGCGGTGGGGAGGATTGGCGAGCCGCTTCTGTCACCTGGCACCCCTGGAACGAGACCCAAGAGGATGCCTGGGTCCACACTCAGGTCACGGTTCAGGCCAGGGGCGACAGCTTGACGCTGTTCCTGAGAGGATACCACCCGGTAGCCATGCAGGGCGGCGCCACCCTGTTCGACGACGTTCGTGTACTGGATCTGGGTCCTTGACCCTTGCTTCGTCACCGAGTGAAGGCACAGGCCATAGCTTCAGCCTGCTGTCGGCCAACATTGGTAACACCACGCCCTGATGTTGGCCCTACCTGATCAAGCTCTGCCGCCGCGACGTCGAGGAACGCCTGGCCCGTAACATCCAGGCCCTGGGCCCCGACCTCAGCGCTATTCAGGAAGCTCTGCCCCCCTGGCTGTGTCAGAAGTGGCGCCTGGCTGTGCCCGGCAGCGTCTGCGCAGGCGACAACGAGGGGCCTCAAATCCGCCGGCTGGTCGGTCCCGATTATTCCATCGTCTGCGACGGGCGCAACCAGTTCGAGTGCATCGCCGTTCACACCGACGCCGGCCGAATCGAGGGTCTGGAACCAGGGCGCCTTGCGGTCCAGGCCTGCACTGCCTGTCCCGAGCAGAGCCGAGGGGAGCCTGCCGAATGTGTAGCCATTGGCCTCGCGGGCCAGGGCCAGGACGGCGCGGAACTTGCAAGTATTGTAGAGCTCACCCACCGTTTTCGAACCCGGCCTCAACCTGGGCCAGGAGCTTGCGGTCCTCGTCGTCCAGTTCGCCCGGCTCGGGCATCACCCCATCGAAGCGCTTGTACGCAAACGACAGCATCCGGTTCGCCATGCTCTGTGGCCCCACGTCGCCATCCGCTCATTTCCTTCGGCTACGCTCAGGGCATGGTTGTTGCGCTCCACGAAATCTTTCCACAAGAACCGCCCTAGGTGTGTCGCGGGTCTCCGGCGCGACGGCCGTCAAGTAGAAGCGCAGGGCAGCGGGGTCGTATTTGCTCAGGAAGTAGGGCACCTCCACGAACGTGCCGCGACAAGTCCTCTTCCTTTGCAAGCTTCCTGTTGGCCCTGATCCTGGCCGGCCTGTACCTCGTTGTCTCGCTGACACTGCACCGCGTGCTGCCAGGCGCTTCCTTCCGAGCCGTCACCTGGGCCGACGCCGGGCTGTTCGTCGGCCTGGTGCTGGCGGTCAATCCTCTGAAGCACCGGATCCAGACCTTCGTGGACCGCGTGCTCTACGGCGGCTGGTACGACTACCAATGGGACGACATCGACCTGCCGATGGCCATCGAGGACTTGGTCCTGGCCTTTGAGAACCGGCAGGACCTACCGGTCTTGTTCACGGCCTCCGGGGACGACCCCGGCGACTCGATTTCGGACAAGGTGCGGACGGCCCTCTATCGCATCGTCCAGGAGAGTCTGCACAACGCCTGGAAGTACGCCCAGGCGGAAGAGATCGAAGTCCGGTTGGACTTTCGGCCGGATCGTGTCTGCCTGGCGATACGCGACGACGGCGTTGGATTCGAGGCGCCGGCGCACCTGGGCGGGCACATGGGCCAGGGCCGGCTGGGCCTGGTCGGCATGCGCGAGCGGGCGATGGAGGTGGGCGGCTCTTTCGAGATTGCGTCGGTGCCGGGCCAAGGGACGCGCATCCGGGTCGAGATCCCCCTATCTGCCCGGCCTAGCAAGGGTAGGTTGTTTGCCGATAGAGTAGCCGTAGGTCTACCAGGAGAACGACGCTACTAGAATCCCTCAGTAAGCCTGGCCCGCCAAAGGTTGCATTCTCCAGGCATCCGTGCTATAATTGCTTCAGTCGGTGAAACGCCGTATCTACTGCAGCTTGTGTCAGGCAGTGAATCGCACCTTCCGAGAACTCTGTCTGCCTTGTTGGTTCAATCCCTAGATGTAGCTTGGTGATTCGGATGCTCCATTAGCCACCGTGTCGTACTGTTCCACCTGAAAAAGCAGGTAGAGGTGTGTCTATGAAGCTACTCGGCGATATCTCCCCATCCCTCAATGCGAGACGCAACGGGAGAGGTCTCTTCCTCCTTGCCTTGCCCGCCTGCTGAAGCCAAACAATGAGCGATTGGCCCACTCACGGGTTCGAGGAGGAATAGATCAATGAGCGGTGGTCCCAGAGAAAGCTCCTGGTACGCCATGCGGCGGAGCCTGGCCCTGCTGCAGCGTTTGATCCGTGGCCCGGCCAGCGGTGAGAAACTGATGGCCCACGTGCGAGCACGGATGGGCGAGGAAGCATATAGCCAAGAGCCATCGGCGGCCCGGAAGGCCTTTCAACGGGACCGGATGCGCTTGCGGGACGAGTTCGGCGTGGCGTGGGAATACGACGCGGCGGCGGATGAATACCGGCTGACCTCCCTGGGCCAATTGGCCCTGTTGGACCTATCGGACGAGCACCTGGCGGCGCTGAACGTCCTGTACGATACCTTTGAGGCGCACGAATCCCCCCTGGTCCCGGTCAAGCCCTTGCTCGACCACCTGGTCCGGCTGCTGCCCGACGAGCGGCGGCAGGCCCTGGCCCAGACCGCCCAGGTGCTGCGCGTCGAGATGCCAGAGTTGGACGAGCAGAGAATTCCCCAGCGCGTCTGGGACACGGTCGAACGAGCCCTCCACCGGCGACGCCAGTTGGCCTTTCACTACTATTCGCCCCAACAGGCCGACGGCAAGCCGCGCTACTGGGTCGTAGCCCCGGTCAAGCTTCGCTTTCGACGGGGACATTGGTACTTGCAGTGTTGGCAGGTCTACTGGCGCAGCCACCTGGGAGAGGGTCACGAGTCTAGCTATCGCCGGTTCCGCCTGCAATACGTGGCCGACGACGAGATGCTGGAGGTGCTGCCCGCCAAGGTCGCGGTCGAGCACCGCCGGCCGCCGCGTTATTTCGTGCACTATCTGCTCAAGCCGGCGGTGGGCCGGGGCGACATCAGCCAGTATTTCGACGAGATGACGGTGGAGCGACAGCCGGATGGCTCGGCGGTGGTCAAGGGGTTCACGGACGACGCCTGGGACGCGGTGCGGACACTGCTGGGCTATGGCGAGAACTGCGTCGTGCTCGGCGGGGAAGAAGTGTTACACCAGATGCGTCGGCGGGTGCAGGGGATGGCGGAGAATTATGGGTTTTCGGCGAGTTCGTAAAGGGAGCCCTCTATGACGTCCACGCGGCGGGCAGAGAGCCTATTCTCGGGGCGCCTACAGGATGTAGGTAGGATGTAAGAAGGATGTAAGAAGGATCTAGGTAGGATGAAAGGCGCGTGTTCAGGTGGAGATACAAGGCAGAGTCACGGAGCGATGAAAGGTAGAATGGCCTGGGGGCGGATGACTTTGCCTTTTGGAAGAACTCGATGGGGGTGGGACGTGTATGTGGGTGTGGGGGTGTGGTA
>CAYLZO010000335.1:0-4368 GCA_964387775.1 uncultured Anaerolineaceae bacterium | reverse complement strand
GCGCACGCACAATATACAGTACCTCCCCTGCCTTTTTTCAGTAGAATCATAGAATGATGGAGGTTAGATGAGAAAGCTTAAACAGTGGTGGTTCAACGACCTTTCGATCGGAGTCAAGTTTGTCTTGTTGGCCTTGCTGGCCAACGGACTGCCGGCCTTCCTCATCCTGATGACTTTGTCGGGCATGACCGATATCCTCTTTGTCTGGACCATCAAACCCGAGATCAATGCCCGGCTGGTGGGTGTGATGTACGGTAACGCCCTACTCCTGGTCGGCCTTGGTGCCCTCCAGACCAAATGGGCCAACGTCCGCATCAATATGGTGGTCATCACGCTTTTTTCCCTGATGGCGACCGCGCTGACCTTCTTTTACCTGAAACCTTTTCTGGCCCACCCCTGGTATCACCTGGCCTACTGGCTGACCATGTACTTTGTGTTATTCTTTGCTGCGCCAATCGTCTTCCTGACCCATGAGAGGAAACACGGCGGGCGGCTACCTATCCTGATTCCGCTGACTGGTGCCGCCCGGCTCGTGGCCGGTATCTCGCTGCTCGCCAGCTTGGTCTGCGGCCTGGTCTTGCTCTTCAGGGTGGACGTTGCCAACCAGTTCTGGCCCTGGAATCTTCCTCCCCTGGTGGGCGGACTGATCGGCGTGCTCTTTGTCACCCATGCCGCCGCTTACGCCTGGGCTCTATGGGATGGCGACTGGCGGCGAGTGCGCCCCATGTTCTGGCAGGCACCGCCAACAGGTTTGCTCTTTATGCTTTTGCCTCTACTCCACCCCGCCGATCTACGCCCCTATGCGGGAACGGCTCTGGCTCTCTACTATGTCCTGGCCGGATTGTTTGTACTGGCCAATCTGGGCATCATGCTGAGTTATCGCGCCGCCGAGAAAAAACTGCCCGGCTATGCAACCTAGAGAAAAGGGCGCCGCATTGCGCCTGGATGTGATCGGTCTGGCCCTGGCGGGGTTGATCAACACCTTCCTGGCGTTGCTTGACGCTGGGCTCATCTTGGGACCCGGCACGGTCGCCCGCCAGCCCGACCTGCTGCTGCGCGCCGACTGGATCGCCGGGCACACCTTACGTTGGCAGGGGGGCTGGCTCTTTTGGTTCGCCGTCACCCTCAGCTTTGCCTGGAGCTATTTCGCCCTGGGCCGTCATTTGCGCGCTGCGCTCCCGTGGCGCTCCCTGGCCATCGGCCTGGCTGTCATTGCCGCCGCCGTCGATCTCGTCGGCGTGCTGGTCAACATGACCGTCCTGCCCGATCTGGCCCAGGCCTTGTCCGGCACATCCGCCGGTTTGGACTCGACCCTTCAGGTTGTCTTCCATTCCATGGAAAGCCTGGCCAATGCCCTGACCAACGTGGTCGCCTTTGGCCTCTATTCCTTTGCCGGCCTATTGCTACTACCGGCCGTTTTTGCCACACCAGGCTACCCCCGCTGGCTAGCCTGGCTGGGCGCAGCGGAATGGGGTGTCGCTGCGCTGGCCACCGCCCTGCTGATGCTTGCCCCGGACCTGGCCACTGCCCCCTTGTTGCTCAGTTTTGCCCTCTACGCTCCCTGGGTATGGGCCAGTGCTCTGTGGTTGTTTCGCAGTAGGCCAGGACTTTGACTTTGAACAAGTCATGAGCTAGATTCCAACTTGCACTTTAACAGATCTATGGCATTCTTGGGGGATGGACATTCAAGAAGCCATATCCCATGTATACCAGCCCAATGTCCCTCGTGGGAACAAGCTGATCACCATCGGGCATCAATACTCCGCGCAAGTCGTGTACCCGGAGAAGGAGCAGCCTAATGACCCACCCTGGGTGTACCCCCTGTCTACACGCCGGATACCGAGTGAAGAAACAGCGACCGTCGGCTCACGTTCCCTGAGAGACACTGCCCTCAGTGCCTGACGGTGACTCACAATGGCAAGACGACCTACTATCATCCCGTGTTGGAAGCCAAGCTGGTGTTGCCCAACGGCACGGGAGCCAGGCCAGACCAAGACCACACGGTAGAGATTCAGACAAAGCGCCATGTACCACAGGATAACGCTCTTGCATCCAGGTGCAGTCTGTAGTACAATCTGGGTGTCAGAATAGGGTCGAGGTACCGAAGGAACAAGCATTGGAGAGGATGATGGATCGGGAAACGATCACGGCCGAGGACCTGCTCCGCGACATCTACCAGGCGGAAGCAGAACTGCGCTGGTTCGAGCAAAAGCATGCGCTGCTCTCAGAGGCTTTCTACCAGCTCTATCAGCAGGGTCGCCTCAGGGACGAAGACCCTGCTGAAATACGGGAGTATCTCGAATGGGCAAGCTGGTGGGAGATCTATCAAGACCGTCGTGCGCGTTATCAGCGAGCCATCGAGCGCCAGTTGAAGCTGCTTCCCACGCCCGCGTCTTTGGATGATCTTCACATCGGCAAACTCCAAGTCCCGGCGTAGGTCATGTCCACGGCGCTACGGTCCTATGCCGAATATGCCCGCCTGATTTTCACCCTGTTGGCAGATCGCGCTACTGTGGAAAGCCACTCGTTGGCTGTCTACACGGTCAGCCAAACCATTGGCGTGACTCGGGGGCAGATTGTCTTTCGCTCGGGGCACGTATTGCACGTGTTCGAGCAGGTTGACTTTGTTGCCCATCGCATCCTCAAGTACTTTTACGAACTCACCTACCAGGGCGAGCCCTTGTGGTGGTACGACCCCATGCCCCATCCGGGGGGGGGGCGAGTTGCAAAGCACCCACCCCCACCACAAGCACGTGCCCCCTGACCCTTCGGCAGGCTCAGGACAAAGCATCAAGCACCACCGGATTCCCGCGCCCGATTTGAGCTTCACCCAGCCCAATCTCCCGTTTCTCATCGCCGAGGTTGAGCAGGAGTCTCTCTGTCGGTAGCTCGTTTGTTGGTTTTCGACCTCCTACGGGGCCTGGCTTCTACCACGAAGGCTGCTCGTGCGGCGGCCGGGTTCAGTGGCCCCGCCCCCTCAGCTTGGCAGCGTAGCGGGCATACTGGCGGGGATTGGCCCGCCGCACTTCTTGCAACAAGGCAGGGAGCAGGTCACGGGTCACGCAGAACTCCACGGTCTTGTCTGCCATCGCTGACAGACCATCCGACGTGCCGAATTCCTGGACCAGAGGGCGCAGCTCGGCGTTGCTCGCATAGAGAGAGAGGCGGCGCAGATCCGAAGCCGTGAACGCGGCCAGGAGCAGGTCGCGCACCACGGCCAGATCGAACTCGGATGTGGCCCGTTCGTGAGAAGGCGATTCGGCCCCCACGCCGGTTCCCTGCCTGATGCGATGCCCCCGCCCGCCGATGGCCCCCACCACGCCGCCGCTGATGGTGATGTTTTCGTACACGTCGCCCGACTCGTCCACGCGTCCCTCTTTCGGTTCTGCGTCTTTATCGAATTCCCACAGCATCCCATCCGGGGCGCGGAGGTAGAGCACGGGCATGGCCCAATCCGGCGCGTTCAACCCGACGGCCAGGGCCACCGCCTTGCGCCCCTCGGTGACGGCCGCGTCGAGCGGCCAGCCGCCGGCCAGGGCGGCGTAGAGGCTGCGGGCAAAGGCCCGCGCGCTCCGGTCGGGCATTGGGGCTTGCATGGCCACCACCGCCGGCAGCCCGGCCCGCACCAGCGCCGGGGCGACGCCGGCGAACGGCCCGCCCGGCTGCGTGCCGCTATCGCAGGCGTTGAGGACCGCCAACGCCACGCCACTGTCGCCCAGGAGCATGGCCAGGGCATCGGCGCCGACCGGGTGCGAGAATCGGTCCTCGTCCTCCAGCAGCAGGTGCCCGGCCTGGCCGTGCCCGCTAAAGTGCAAGGCCCGGTGGCCGCCCCTCAGGGCATCCTGTAGCGCCTCGACGGTTGCCGGTTCCGGCAATGCATCCACAACAACGCGACCTTTGTCCCGATAGTCGGCTAGGGCGGCCAGTAGCAAGTCTTTTTCGATTTGGACGTCCAAGGGGTCCAGATCTGCGGGAGAAGCCCCGACAAAGAGGATGTTCAGCGGCGCCGGCCCGGCCAGCAAACCGGGACGGTAGGGCAGCGGCACGTAGCGCACTACTGGCGTCGCGGCGCTGAGGGCCGGAAAGCGCCCGCGCACCGGGTCGTAGCCCAGTTCCCAGGGCAGCGCCGCCAATTCCGGCGCGTCCAGCCGTAGGCGCAGGCGCAGCCCCCCGCCCGAAGGCAGCCCGGCCAGCGCCGCCCGGTAGAGGGCTTCGACCGGCGGCGGGAAGAGCCAGGCCCACAGGCGCCGGCCCAGCGCGGCCACGTTGCCCTCGTGCATCTGCCGAGTTTGAACAAATGGTGGGCGGAGGGATGTTGATGGGCGTATGGGCATTCGGCGAGAAATGTGGCAGAATAAGCCACCTAAC
>CAYLZO010000334.1:0-4388 GCA_964387775.1 uncultured Anaerolineaceae bacterium | reverse complement strand
GAGGACAATGCGCCCGCCATGCGGCTCTACATCGACCGGGGCTTTTGTACGGCGACCGGCGAGGTTCACCTGCGGCTGGAAGGGGTCCAGCCGGTGGCCTACCTGGACGCCTCGGGCTATCACGTCCGGGGCTGGCAGCCGGACGACGGGCGGGCAACCCTGGAGCTGGCCCGCCAGGCGAGACCCCTGCCCTTGCAGTGGCTGCGGCCCCTGCGCCCCAGCGACTACCGGCGCGACTGGCTGACCCGCCTGGGCGAGCGGCTGGCCGACCTGTGGCACGGCCGGCGCACCTACCGGCTGGTGGCCCTCCAGGACGAGCAACTGGCCGCCATGCTGACGGTCAAGGCCAGCTTTCGCCGGGACGTTCACCGCTTGGACCTGCTGCTCCATCCGCGCCACCTGGGCCAGGTGGAAGCCGCCCTCGTCAGCCGGGGTCTGCACATGCTGGCCGCCGTTCCGCCCAGGCCGGTGCAGACGACCCTTTACCCGGAACAGCAAGCGGCCCTGGAGGTCGTGCGTGACTATGGCTTTCAAAAGCAGCGGACACTGCTGACCTTGCGCAGGAGTCTCTAGGTCTCGGGGGTTCGTGGTCAAAGGTGAAGCATGAATAACATTGGCAAGAGCGACGGTGCCTACAGCCGGCTCTTTGGCAATCGCAGCTTCCTGGCCCTGTGGCTGGGCCAGACCATCTCGTTCGTCGGCGACTACTTTTACTGGCTGGCCATTCCCATCGTCGTCGAGCGGCTGACCGGCTCGGCGCTGCTGGTCGGGCTGTCGGTCATCTCCACGGCCCTGCCGATGCTGGTCCTGGGGCCGGTGGCCGGCGTTTTCGTGGACCGCTGGGACCGCAAGCGGACGATGATCGTCGCCGACCTGCTGCGCGGGCTCCTGGTGCTGCTCTGCCTGACGGTCCGCACGCCCGAGCAGGTGTGGGTGTTTTACGTCGTCGGCTTTCTGATGTCGTGCGTCAGCCGCTTCTTTTTCCCGGCCCAGAACGCCGCCCTGCCCCTCATCGTCCCGGACAAGGACGACCTGCTGGCAGCCAACGGCCTGATGCAGATCGTCCAGACCGTGGGCCTGCTGGTGGGGCCGGCGATGGCCGGCTTTGCCATCGGCATCTGGGGCGAGGAAGTGGCCTACGTCGTGGATTCGGTGACGTTTTTTCTCTCCGCGGCCAGCATCTCGCTGATCGAGGTGCCCCGCACCACGCAAGGCCGGCAGCCGGGCCCGGCCGCAAATCGGATCGCGGCCGTGTGGGCCGAGATGCGCGACGGCGTGGCCTATCTTTTTGGCAACCAGATCATGCTCGGCGTGTTGATCTGCCTGTCGGTGGTGCAACTGGGCATCGGGGCCATCAACGTTCTCTGGGTGCCATTCTTGAGGCGGACCTTTGAGCTGGGTCCCGAGGGCCTCGGCGCCGTCGACGCGGCCCAGGGGGCGGGCATGGTCCTCGGCGGCCTGGCCCTGGGCTTTATGACGGCCCGCTTTCGCAAGAAAGACCTGGCGGCCTGGAGCATCGCCGTCATCGGCCTGCTCATCGCCCTGATGGGCCTGGCGCCGGCCTTTTCGCCGGTCGATCTCTTTCCCGGGCTGGGCGCCGAGGTGGCTCCCGGCCAGATGGCCGAGTTGACGGCCTTGCAGCGGCTGCTCTACGTCCCGCTGCTGTTGCTGCTCTACAGCGGCCTGCTGGGCATCCTGCTGGTGCCGGCCCAGTCGGCGCTGATGACGATGATGCAGTTGGCCGTCCCCGACCTGAAGCGGGGCCGCGTGGGCAGCGCCCTGAACGCCCTGACCACGATGGCCGGGCTGGTATCGATGGCCGCCGCGGCCAGCCTGGGTGAAGTCGTCGCCTTGCGCACCCTCTACGTCGTGGCCGGTCTGATCACGGCCGCCGCCGGCCCGGTGGGGCTCGTCGTCTTGCGCGAGCCGGAGGCGTCGGTGGACGAGGGAGTAGAAGCCGTCGAGGCCATCGCCGAATACTGATCCTGGGAAATGAGGAGTGAGATGGAGGAGGAACGTTTAACAATCTTGGAGATGCTGGAGGCGGGCCAGATCGACGCCGACGAGGCCGCCGCGCTGCTGGCGGCCCTGGGGCCGGAAGAGGAAGCCGCCGTCGCCGAACCATCCCCGCCCCCAGGGGCCGGGACGCGGCCGGGGGAGCGCTGGGCGCGCTTCTGGGTTTATCCGCTGCTGGCCGGCGGCCTGGTGCTCATCCTCGGCGCGCTGGTGATGGGCCTGATCTACGCCACGGACGCCGCCAGGGGCTGGCTCATCTGCGGCTGGACGCCCATGATCCTGGGCCTGATCGTCGTCTTTCTGGCCTGGTGGACGCGGGGCGCGCGCTGGCTGCACCTGCGCATCACCGAGGAGGGGGAGCGTAAGGTCGCCTTTAGCTTCCCGCTGCCGCTGGGCCTGGCCGCCTGGGGGCTGCGCATCGCCCAGCCCTTTGTGCCGCAACTGCGCGAGACCGGCGTGGACGACCTGATCATCGTCTTGCGCGACAGCCCGAGCCAAGATGAACCGATCTTTATCGACGTCCAGGACGACGAGGACGGCGAACGAGTAGAGATCTATATCGGTTGATTTCCCCGTAGAGGGGAAAAAGACAGAGGAGGAACGTTGATGACGACGACAGAAGAGAGAATGAAGATCCTGAACATGATTTCAGAGGGCAAGATCTCGGCCGAGGAGGGGGCCAAGCTGCTGGCCGCCCTGTCGGAGGGGACCAAGAGGAAAGGCATGAACCTCAAGATGGGCCAGCCGAGCACGCCCCGCTGGTTCCGGGTGCGGGTGACCGACCTGGAGACGGGCAAGGACAAGGTCAACGTCAACCTGCCCATGAGCCTGGTGGACGTCGGCACCCGCATGGGCGCCCGCTTTGCGCCGGAGCTGGACGACATGGACTTTGACGAGATCATCGAGCAGATCCGCAGCGGCGCCCAGGGCAAGATCGTCGAGGTTGAGGACGTGGACGAGGGAGAGCGCGTCGAGATCTATGTCGAATAGCCCGGCAGAGCGCGAGAGAGCGGGGTTTGCCGCAGGTGAACCCTGCTCTTGGCGCGTGCCGTGAGGAAAGGTGGCAGAGCAATGCGAGACCGAATCTTGACGGCGCTGGACCAGAGCGGCGCCGACTTTGCCGAGATCCGCGTGGAGCGGCAGTGGCGCAGCGAGGTCCAATACCGGGGGAACAACCTGGAGAACCTGGAGGCGTCCTCGGAGCTGGGCGGCATTGTCCGCTGCCTGGTGGGCGGCGGCTGGGGCATCGCCGTCTTTAACTCGCCCGACGAGATGGCCCAGCGCGTCGCCGACGCCACGCGCATCGCCCGGGTGGTGAGCGCCAAGATCCCCGAGCCGGTGGCCCTGGCCCCCGTCGAGCCGGCCCGGGACGAGGTGCGGGTCGCCCTCGACAAGGACCCGCGCTCGGTGTCGCTCCAGGAGAAACAGGCACTGCTTAAGGGCTACAACGAGGCCATGCTGGCCCTGAGCGACAAGATCGTCACCACGCGGGCGCGCTACACCGACTCGTTCAAAGAGGTGACCATCGCCAATTCGGATGGGACCTTTGTCGTTGAGGAGCGGCCCGACGTGACGTTGCTGCTCGTGGCCTCGGCCCGCGAGGGGGACGACAACATCCAGACCGCTTTCGAGAGCGACGGCTGGGCCGCCGGGTTCGAGGCCGCCGAGGGGCAGGAAGCCAGGGCCGAGATCTCCGCTCGCCGTGCCCTCGCCCTGCTGCGGGCCAAGCCGGTCCAGGGCGGTGCCTACACCGCCGTCCTCGACCCCGAGATGGCCGGTGTCTTTATCCACGAGGCATTCGGCCACTTATGCGAGGCCGACTTTCTCTTCAAGAACCCGCAGCTCCAGGAGGTGCTCAAGCCCGGCCGCAAATTCGGCGTGGACACGCTGAGCGTCGTCGAGGACGGCTACCTGCCCGGCTTGCGCGGCAACTACAAGTACGACGACGAGGGCACCCCCCGCCGCAGGACTTATCTGATCCGCGACGGCGTGCTGGAGGGCTTTCTCCACAGCCGCGAGACGGCAGCGCGCATGGGCGCCGAGCCGACGGGCAACGCCCGGGCCATCTCTTACCGCTTTGAGCCCATCGTGCGCATGCGCAACACCTACATCGCCCAGGGCGGCGTGCCCTTTGACGAGATGGTGAGCGGCATCGACCACGGCATTTATGCCTGCCGGGCCTTTGGCGGGCAGACGATGCTGGAGCAGTTCACCTTTAGCGCGGCCTATGGCTACGAAATCGTGAACGGCCAGGTGGGCGACATGGTGCGTGACGTGGTGCTCACCGGCAACATCTTTGAGACGCTCAAGAACATCGACCGGGTTGGCAACGATTTGCAGATCCTGGGCAGCTCGGGCGGCTGCGGCAAGAA
>CAYLZO010000333.1:0-4411 GCA_964387775.1 uncultured Anaerolineaceae bacterium | reverse complement strand
CCCGGACCTACCAGCAGGCTTACCGGGTCTACCTGCTCAACGGCATCGCCTACTGCGACGTCTGCGGGCGCAGCCTGCGGGGCCAGTCGACCAAGAGCGGTCTCTACTACCGTGAGATGTCCAAGGTGCGGGGCTTTCGGGATTGCCCCAACGCCAGGTGGGCACACGGACCGAGGTGGTGGATGCCCAGGTGGGCAAGCTGTTCGGCGGTCTGTGCCTGCCGGAAGACTGGCAACAGCAGCTCGAAGTGCTCCTGCACCGGGAGGAGGAGCTGCTGGCCCTGGAGCGGCGGCGGGAGCGGCTGGAGGCAGAGAAGCGGCGGCTGAAGCAGCTCTACGTCCGGGGCGAGTTCGAGGATGACCTGAGCGCCTACGATCGGGAGAAGCGGCGCATCGAGCGGGAGCTGAAAGCCCTGCCGCCGCCTGACATGATGGCCATTGAACGGGCAGCGGGCGTGTTGGAGCAGTTGAGCGAGGTGTGGGAGGGCGCCGAGCAGGAGGAGCGGCGGGACCTGCTGCGACTGGCGCTGAAAGAGGTGCAGATTGACGTGACGCAGGGGCGAGTCATGGCCTTGCAGCCCTATCCGCCCTTCATTCCTCTCTTTCGCGAGCTGCCGGCGTTGGTCGAGATTGAGCCTGGTCTGTTCACGCCTCTCTGGCCGCCGGGCGCAGCCGAGGAAGAACCTTGGGGCTCGGTCCTGGAGCCGGTGCGGGAGGCGCCGGCCGCCGGGGATTCGATCCTGTGGCCATTTGTCTTCAGCCTGCCACAGGATGAGCGCCCGCGACGTATCACGCCGGTCTTGAGCCGTTTTCTGCTGGCCCGCCGCACCCTGGGAGTGGAAGCGGGTGTGGCTGTGGAGAACGACCACCCCGGCGTCGAGCTCTTGCAGATCGACCCGCGCAGTTGGCCGGACGGCAAATCGGAGACCTTGACCCTGGATCCGGAGCAGCCACGGCTGCCCTACGACGATGATGCGGTGTCTTTTCTGCGGACCTCATTCCTGTTCCAGTGGGCGCCAGACAAGGCGGCCTGGCTGGACGAGATCGAGCGGGTGTTGGACAACGTCGGCTGGTGGGTGGTGGAGGACCTCATGCCGGCGTCCATGCCGGTTCACTGGCTGTACCAGTTCTTCCCCGAAGCCAGGAAGGTGGATCTGGGCCGGACCCTGGACCCGCAGGCGTTGTTCGTGACGCTGTTGGAGCGGGGTTTCCAGGTCAAGACGCGGCGCAGGACCTACGACCAGGCGTTGAGCCTGGGGGCTATCCGGCAGATCGTCGCCGAGCGGGAGCGCATTCCCTCGCTGGCGCTGATCTCTGACGAGGCCTACCAGGCCGGGGTGGCCCACGTCGAAGAGGAATTGGCGGCCAGGGGCGCGGATAGGCTGTGGCCGTCGCATCTGTGCGTGGTCGAGCTCGAGACGACACGCGGGACGTTTCCGGGCAGGAAACGCTGACGAGATGTGATCAACGCCTGTCCTGGTTTGACAAATCTGAGGGATTCAAGTAAAATTCTGTCGGTGTAGCACCTTGCCAATTGAAGATCGCGGTGAGGGGAAAAGGAAAAGCCGCCCGGGTTGCGGCCAGGCGGCTTATCAAGTGTTTCCCCTCAGAATTTGACAACCGGTTTCTCTGACCAGGCTGAATCCTGATAAGGATTTTTACTTGAGGCGGGGACGACGGGCCACGTTGGCCCTCAGACATACAGCTCGAGTTCCCCCCGCTGGAATAATCTCTCCGAGCGAACAAACGAATAAGGTCGGTCACTCGTCAAGAGCGACCGTAGTATAGCACAAGTTCGGGTTACACGCAAACCCCGGACCAGTACATAATTTGTACAGGTCCGGGGTTTTTTTCGCGTTCTCAGCGCCCCGTGCCACCGTACAGGCCGATGGAGGCTTCAATAGAAATGGGTAGGTGTCTGGCGTGATTGATCTTTGCGCTACCTGTGGAATGCGCCCGAGTCTGCGCTCACGAGGGAAGCTGTGTTTCCTCGTTGGGGGGAGTCGTTGTCTTGCCCCTGGATCGTTTGGCGTCAAGCAGCGCATGCGCCACACCAGGAGCCAGGGCCAACAACTCATCGAGGGTGTCGGCCAGCACCAGGAAGCCATCCATCGCAGGGCTGGTGGCTTGATAGGTACCATCGATGTGTTCGATCACCACCGGCAGGTGATGGCCTGCGACCTCGACAGTCGTTTCCGTGCTCATCATGAAGCGATTGTAGCCGGAATCGTCGAGGATGTCAATTCGACACAAAAGCCTATGAGAGTGTGAGGGGGGAATCATGAAAGAAGAAAAGACACGGAATCGGGGACGGCCACGGACTCGCTTTCAGCCAGACGTGCGGCTGACCGTTCGCTTCTGCCCTGGCCGGGATGACGATCTGCTCGCCTGGTTGGAGACGCTGCCCGATCGGGAGCGAGCAGGATGTATCCGGCAGACGCTGAGGCAGAGCCTGAACGGCGACCCGGCGGCGCGGGAAGCGAAAGGGCCACTCGTGGAGGTTCTCTAAATGGTCACGACGCTTCCTCTTTGGACACGAACCGGATCTCGACCCGGGCGTCCAGCGCCTCGGCCACCCGCTGCAAAAAGGCCACGTTGGGCTTGTAGGCAGCCCGCTCCAGGCGGGAGATGCTGGCTTGCTGGGTACCGATCCGCTCGGCCAGTTCCTTCTGGGTTAGCCCCTGATCCAGCCGCAGGCGGATCACCTCCCGCGCTGCCTGGAACTCGGGTTCCATCTCGTGGAATGCCTCGGCAAAAGCCGGGTCTTGCATTCGCTCCTTCAGAAACTCATCCCAGGGTCGGCTGGGTGGATGTTCAGTCATCACTCACCTCTCTCACGTTCCAACAAGTCCGCCATCCGGCGTTCGGCGGTAGCCAATTCGCGCCGAGGCGTGCGCTGGGTCTTTTTGCTGAACCCATGCAACAGGATGAACCGCCGCTCAGTGTGGGCAAAGTAGAGAATCCGGTAGCTGAGCCTCCCGGCCGAGATACGCAGCTCCCACAGCTTGTCATGCAGGTGACGGGCGTAGGGCATGTTCAGTTGAAGGCCGTATTCCTTCAACAGCTCAATTGCCCAGGCGATACGCACCTGGTGTTTCTCCGGCAGGCCGAGGATAAATTCCTCGACCGGGCGACGGCCTTGAGCATCCTGGTAGCTGTCGATGGTCCAATCCATGCTTGTCTCCAGGAGGAGTATAACACAAACATCATATCGCGTCAAGGAGGAGGGGCTTGAGGGAAACGGTTCGAGAGATGTCAACGAGACATAGGTGTGAGTTCCTGTTTGATGCGTTTGCTGGAGGGCTCAGTCCGATACATGGGCTGACTCTTCCGCTTCGATCTCGGCCAGGCTCTCCTCGAAGGGGCGAGCATTGCCAGCTCGATACTCAGCTTCCGCTTCCTGCATTGCCAGCCGATCTTCCAGGTCCTCCAGACGCGCCTGCAAATCCTGGTATGCCTCATAGGAGAGGAGAATGGCCTGGACATTTTCTCCGGAGACGTAGATCGGCCGGTCGCTTTCGGCCAACAGACGGAAAAGCTCATCCAGATCGCGAACCTCGTGGCTCACGAGTGTCTGTGCAATCACTCGTCGCATCGCCTTGCCTCCAGCCAGGATGCTACCAGTGTAGCATGGTTCGGCCCCGAGGGCAAGCGCAAAGACGAGGACAGAAGGTCCCATGGACGGGGCGAAGCGAACGCCTTCAGCCTTCAGATTTGCGGGAGTTGTGAGATGACCGATTACTACCAGCGAACCGCCAGCGCCATCGCCGACTATCTGTGGCAAGAGCTCAAAATCCATCCCCGCCGGGGCGACTATCGCATCGCGGCGGCCACCAGTGGTCCCCGCGTGTTGTGCCTGTCGATCCTCATCAATCCCCGCTACGCGCCGCGCGTCACCCGCCTGACCGAACAACTGAACATGGCCGCCGGCCTGGACCCCAGCGAGTCGGTGCGCATCGCCCGGGGCAGGCGCGGCTCGCTGACGGTCGAGATCCCCAAGCCGCCGGGGATGTGGTACAACGTGCCGGTCACGGCCCTGCCCCCGCGCCGGGGGCTGATGGCTTCCTTGGGGCTCGACGGCGAGCACCGCCCGGCCCTGGTCGACTTTGCCAATCCCCTGACGCCCCACTGCCTGGTGGCCGGGACCACGGGTAGCGGCAAGACCAACGTCCAGCGGGTGCTGGTCTACGACTTGGCCCGGCAGAACAGCCCCGACGCCGTCCGGTTCCTGCTGGTGGACACGCGCAAGCGGGGCAGCGCCTGGTTGCCCTTTGCCCGACTGCCGCACCTGGCCCACGCGCTCATCACCGAGGAGGCGGAGGCGCTGCGGATGCTGGCCTGGGCCGTGGCCGAGATCGACCGCCGGGCGACGTCGGGCCAGCGGCGGCCGCGGGTGTTCATCGGCATCGACG
>CAYLZO010000332.1:0-4470 GCA_964387775.1 uncultured Anaerolineaceae bacterium | reverse complement strand
ATCTCCGGGGCGTTCAATGATCAGGCTTCGTCCTTGAGGGTCCCGTCTGGTTGGTCAGTGAAGCTCTATGAACACTCCGATCATGGCGGAGATTCCGTGTGCCGCAATGCGGATGACAATGACTTCGATGGCGACCACTTTGACGGTGGGCTCGAATTGAATGATAAGGTTTCCTCTCTTGAGGTTTTTGACAACAGCGACTGCGGTTCTGGCCCACCACCAGGGGAGGTCAAGCTGTGGAGCCTGGCCAATTACGATGGTGACATCGTGTGGAGTGGGGGCGCCGGCTTCAGCAACGGTCCTAACGCCGATTCTTACTCGATGGAGATGCCAGGCGGCTGGTCGGTCAAGACCTGGCGGGAGGATAACCGGGGTGGCGAGGAACGCTGTTGGTCCGAGTCCGTGCCCAACTTGCAGGACCACGGTTGGCAACTCGCCATTCAGTCCATCGAGGCCTTCGATTCGAACGTTTGTCCGGCGGCTTGTGACCCCAACGCCGATCAAGTAGCTTTGTACGCAAACACCGGCTACGGCGGCAGTTGCGTGACCCTGAATGTTGGCGAGTATCCAAATCCCGGCTACCTGGGCGACCTGGGCAACGACAACGCCGAGTCCATCAAGGTCGGCGGCAACGTCCAGGCCCTCCTATGCGAGCACGACAACTATCAGGGGCGCTGCGAGACGTTCACCGGCGACGACGCTAACCTGGGAGATAATTACATCGGCGCCAACGCTGTCTCCTCGGTAAAGGTTCAGCAACCCGACACCACGCCTCCGACCGGCCAAATCACTTCACCGGCCGATGGGGACGTCATCAACACCTGTCCATTCACCATCCAGGCCGAGGCCAGCGATGACCAAAGTGGGGTCAGCCACGTCGAATTCCACGCCTACTACGATGATAATTGGCACCACCTGGGAGATGACCACACCAGTCCCTACAGTTGGAACTGGGATTGCTCCGCCGTCGGCGACCAGGGCATCTGGCTCACCATCCACGTCTGGGACAACGCCGGGAACGAGGTCATGGACCCGGGTGGGTATGTCTACATCACCCTCTCCAGGGCCACCGTCGGACCGCTGGCATACGACGGCCATGCAGTTGACGACGACAACAATGACCAGAGCAGCGGCGACGACGATGGCATCGTGGAGTGTGGCGAGACCATCGAGCTGTACGTCACCCTCCACAACCAGGGCAATGGTACGGCCAGTGGCGTGGATGCCGCCATCAGCACCGGCGATCCCTACGTCACCTGGCTTTACAATACCAGCAGCAGTTATCCCGACATCGCGGGCGGAGGCACGGGCACCAACAGCAACGACTTTGACTTTGCGGTAGACCCGGCCACGCCCAACGGCCACACCGTGCATTTTGACCTGGACATCACTGCTGCCAACGGCGGTCCCTGGACCGACTCTTTCGACATAAACGTAGCGTGTTCCCCCAGCCAACCCGACCTGACGCCCTCCCAGTGGGGCGGCTGGCAGTATCCCGTCGTGCCCTCGTCCATCACCGGAACGAACGTGGTGAACACGCTGTACGCCGGTTACCCGACCTACATAGACTGGGGGCTGGCGAACGCGGGCGACGAAAACACAGGAGGGAACACCTACGGCGCGCTCTACATAGACGATGACCAGATTGGCTACTATGATTTTGGCGATGTCCTGGCCGGTCAGACCTGGGCCTTTTTCGATTGGTTGGAAACCGTCGACGCCCCTGGCTGGCACACGCTCAAATCCGTCGCCGATCCCGACGATCTCATCGCCGAGTCGGACGAGACGAACAACGTCTTTGAGCGCGACTTCTACTGGACGCCTGTGGCCCCCTATGCCGACGACATGGAGAGCGGCGCCAACGACTGGACGGCCACCGGCCTGTGGCATCAGGTGGACGAGTACACCAGCCCCTACCCCGAAAGCCATAGCTGGTCGCACAGTTGGTGGTACGGCCAGGATTCTAGCGGCGACTATGACACCGGCACAGCCAACGCCGGCGACCTGACCTCCCCGCCCATCTACATTCCGGATACCGGCCACTACCTGCGCTTCTGGTACCGGTACGAGACCGAAACCCAGGGACCGGATTGGGACCAGCGCTGGATGCGGATCTCGGTGGACGATGGCCCTTTCGAAAACGTCCTGCAGTTGTCCGATGACCCGATGAATTGGTGGCTCCAAAGCCCGGTCATTGACCTGTCAGCCTATGCTGGCCACACGATTCAAGTACGTTTCCATTTTGATACGATCGACAGCGTTTTCAACAACTACCGAGGCTGGTACATAGACGATTTTGAGATCTCGACCACCCCGCCGCCGAGCTGCGCCGATAGCCACGAAGCCAACGACACCCCGGCCGAGGCCACGGCCATCGCCTACGATCAGACTCTCAACGCCGACATCTGCCCCGGCGGCGACTATGACTTCTATACCTTTACGGGCCTGGCCGGCGACCCGGTCGTCATCGACGTTGACGCCGAAGCCAACGGCTCATCGCTCGATTCCTACATCTTTCTCCTGGACAGCGATGGGGCGAGCGTGTTGGCCGAAAACGACGACGAGATCCTGGCCGATGTGCACGATTCCCACCTGGGCTACCACTTGCCGCACGACGGCACGTACTACATCAAGGTGAAGGCCTGGAACCATCCCTCCGTCGGCGGCGCCGACTACTTCTACGACATTCACCTCCTGACCGACGAGACCAACCCCTCCTCGGCCGAGATCACGTCTCCGGCCAACGATGCCTGGCTGGATCCCACCCTACAGACCGTCGCCGTCTCTGCCACCGACGACGAGAGCGGTATCCAGCGCATCGAGTTCCTGTGGCACGACGCCGACTGGGAGAGCTCTGACTGGGTGTGGCTCGGCGCAGACCAGGATGGTCGGGATGGCTGGAGTTGGGATTTCGACACCGGCGGCCTGCCGGAGCAGCGGGGCGGGGCCTTTTACATCTGGGCTTTCGACTGGATCGGCAACTGGACAGGCGCTGCTTCGTGGAACCTGGGCCTCGACCGCACCCCACCCACTCTTTCTGCCGAGGCAGAAGCCATGTATGGCGACGCCCCGTTCCGTGATTTCTGGGTCACCTGGTGGAATGGCTCGGACAACCTGTCGGGCATCGCCAGCTACGACGTACAAGTCCGGGATGGCGCAGGCGGCACGTGGACCGACCTGGTCGTCAGCGCCACCGAGACCTTCACCCGCTTCGTTGGGTTGGAAGATCACACCTACTACTTTCGCGCCCGCGCCCTCGACCATGCCGGTAACCAGAGTTCTTATGCTGGCGGCGACGGCGACGCGCAGCACACCGTCACCACCTGTCCCACCGCCCCCGATGCTCACGAAGCAGACGACGCTTACTCCGACGCCGACTGGATCACCACCGACGGCATCTCGCAGACCCACAACATCCATACCGAAGAGGACGAGGATTGGGTCCAGTTCTACGCCGCCCCCGGCGTGACCTACACCCTGGCGACGACCAACACCGGCGGCCACGCCGACACGGTGCTCTATCTCTACGACACAGACGGAACGACGCTGATCGACGCCAACGACGACTATCCCGGGATGTGGCCCTCGTCGCGCCTGGACTGGCAACCTTCTGCCAGCGGCGTCTACTATGCCAAGGTGAATCACTGGGACCCCTGGGCCTACGGCTGCACGACGGAGTACGGCCTGTCCATCGTCACCAACGACGAGACGCCGCCCACCGGCAGTGTGCGCATCAACGACGGAGCCGCCTACGCCAACGCGACCGCCGTGACGTTGAACCTGGAGGGCGCCGACGTGGGCACCGGCGTGGGGCAGGTCATGGCCTCCAACCACGGCGATTTCGACGGCGCGACCTGGGTACCTTACGCGGACGCGCTCGACTGGACCCTGACCTCGGGCGACGGCGACCGGGCCGTCTATGTCCGCTTCCGCGACCGGGCCGGCAACGAGTCGGGCGTCTACAGCGACACCATCGTCCTCGATACGACCCCGCCCGTAGGTAGCCTACTCATCGCCGGGGGTGCCGAGGTCGTGACCGGCACCCAGGTTGTCCTGACCCTCAGCGCCGACGATGTCCACGGCGTGAGCCACATGCGGCTGCACAATGACGCGCAAGCGTGGAGTGCGTGGGAGCCGTTCGCCGCCAGCCGCACCTGGACCCTGCCTGCCGGCCAGGGCGAACACACCATCTGGGTCCAGTTCCGTGATCCGGCCGGCAACGTGTCCGTGGCTTATTCCGACTCGGTCGTCTATGACTATCCATACGACGTCCATCTGCCGTTGGTGATGCGCAATCCATGAATGGAGCCTTGTAGTCCTGCGTTCCCGTGTTCTGGCTTTGAGCGTCCTGTGACGCTTTCCAAAGGAGGGTGAAAATGCATACCATCAACCGTTCTCAGCAAGCGATAATGAGCCTCATAAATGATTTTTCAGGCTGTGGGTGCGTCATTTGAATTTGTCGTCAGTGTG
>CAYLZO010000331.1:0-4474 GCA_964387775.1 uncultured Anaerolineaceae bacterium | reverse complement strand
GGCAGCGTAGGGGTGGGGGTCGGCGTCGGGGTGGGCGTCGAGGTGGACGTGGGGGTCTGGGTGGGCGTCGGCGTCGCCGACGGTGTGAGCGTGGGCGCGGGCGTGCGCGTCTGCTCAAAGCTGATGGGCTCTTCTGTAACCGTGGCCGTGGCCGTGGCCGTGGGAATCAAAGGTGTGGGCGTCGGAGGCGGGTCGCCACAGCTCGACAGGAGTGCACCGATTCCGACGAGAATCAATAGAATCACCAATTGCCGATACCAAAAACGCGTGCGCATGGACCTATTATCGCCCGAATGGCCGCGATTGTCAACCTGTCCGATGGTCCTATCCGGGATGCAATCGACAGCGCCACCGGACGAACCACTTCCCCGGTCTTGACAAGAGGCGCCGACTATGCTACCATTGCCGCCGTTACAATCGAAGTGACTGGACGCTCATCCAGAGGGGTGGAGGGACCGGCCCAACGAAACCCCGGCAACCAGTTAGTTTGAGGGCTTAAGGCTAGGTTTAGGCTCTATCACTGACCAGGTGCCAATTCCGGCAGGTGCGGCGACGCGCGACGGCTAACGGCGCAGGACCTGAAAGATGAGAGATGGGGATTTCTCAGAGGCTCTCATCGTGAGAGCTTTTTTCATGTAGGGGTGAAACGATGCGAACGATTGAGTGGGACGACAAGGGCACGGTCAAGATGATCGACCAGCGCAAGTTGCCGCTGGAGTACGTGGTGGTCGAATTCGACGACTATCGCGACGTGGCCAAGGCCATCAAAGAGATGTACATCCGGGGGGCGCCGGCCATTGGCGCGGCCGCGGCCTTTGGGCTGGCGCTGGCGGCCCAGCAGAGCGAGGCCACGACCCAGGCCGACCTGCTGGCCGATCTGGAAGGGGCGGCCGACGTGCTGCACGCCACCCGGCCCACGGCCGTGAACCTCTCTTGGGCGGCCAAGCGGATGTTGTGGAAGGCACAGACCTCGGAAGCGGACAGCCCGGAGGCGATCACCGAGGCGCTGATTGCCGAAGCCAAGGCCATCGCCGACAAAGACGTAGAGATCAACCGGCGGATGGGCGCCCACGGCGCGACCCTCATCGAGGACGGGTTCAACATCTTGACTCACTGCAACGCCGGGGCGCTGGCGACGGTAGATTACGGCACGGCGTTGGGCGTCATCCGCGCGGCCCACGAGGACGGCAAAGAAATCCACGTCTGGGTGGACGAGACGCGGCCCCGCCTGCAGGGCGCCCGCCTGACGTCCTGGGAGTTGATGAACGAGGGCATCCCCATGACGCTCATCGCCGACAACGTGGCCGGGCAGTTGATGCGCACCGGGAAGGTGGACATCGTCGTCGTCGGCTCGGACCGGACGGTGGCCAACGGCGACGTGGCCAACAAGATCGGCACCTACAAGCTGGCGGTGCTGGCCAAGGAGAACGGCGTGCCCTTTTACGCGGTGGTGCCCACCTCGACCCTTGACCTGGCCATCGCCAGCGGCGACGACATCCCCATCGAGGAGCGAGAGCCGGAGGAAGTGACCCATCCCGGCGGCTGCCAGGTGGCGCCCGACGGCGTGCGGGTGTTCAACCTGGCCTTCGACGTGACGCCCCACCGCTACGTGACGGGCATCGTCACCGAGAACGGCATTGCCTACCCGCCGTTCACCCAGAGCCTGCGCCGGATGGTCGAAGGATGAGTGAATTCGAGGCAGGATTGCGGTCGCTGGTGGTCGGCAGCTTGCCCCACAGCGATCCAGGGGCGGCCAACCAACTGGTCCTGGACAGGATCGCCATCCCCACCTGGCCCCAGTTGCCCAAGCGCTCGTTCCTGGAAAACATGTACGCCCAGTACAGTGAAGGCTTTCCCGGGATCGTCGTCGCCGACGAGCGGGTCTATGTGGATCGCGACCGGGACCTGGACCCCGAGCTGGAGCGGCTTTACCTCGCCTACCTCGTGGAAGACCTGGAATTTGCCGCCATCGGCCCGGACTATGCCGCCGGCCTGCACCACTTTCTGTCGCTGGAGATGGACGAAGGATGGGCGGTCAAGGGGCAGGTGACGGGGCCTGTGAGCTGGGGACTGATGGTGACCGACCAGAAACGAAAGCCCATCCTCTACGACGAGGTGCTGGCCGAGGCAGTGGCCAAGCATCTGCGGCTCAAGGCCACGTGGATGGAACAGGCCTTGCGCCAGGTCGCGTCGCAGGCCATCATTTTCGTGGACGAGCCCTACATGAGCAGCTTTGGCTCGGCCTTTGTCTCGCTGAGCCGCGACGAGGTGGTCACCCACCAGGAGGAGGTGTTTGCCGGAATCGAGGGGTTGACGGGCGTCCATTGCTGCGGCAACACCGACTGGTCGCTGCTGCTGTCCACCTCGATGGACATTCTGAGCTTTGACGCCTACGAGTACGCCGAGTCCGTGGCCCTCTATCCCGATGACATCGCTGCCTTCCTGGAGCGCGGCGGCATCATCGCCTGGGGCATCGTGCCCGCCAGCGACCAGGCGCTGGACGAGACGGTGGAGAGCCTGGTCGACCGCTTCCACGAGGCCCTGGGCCTTCTGACGGTCAAGGGGCTGAACCGGGATGACCTGCTGGCCGCTTCGTTGATCATGCCCTCGTGCGGTTGCGGCTCGCTGCCGGTCGAGACGGCGGAGCAGGTGCTGACCCTGACCGGCGAGGTCTCGAAGGCGCTGCAAGCGCGGTATGGATAGGGAATGGACTGAGGTCAGAAATGGCAGCCTTTGACCTGGATGACGTCACCAAAAAAGTGAAGGCTTTTGGGGCACAGCAGTCCCAGATCGTGTTGATTTACCTGTATGGCTCCTACGCCCAGGATCGTGCCGGGGCTCAAAGCGACCTGGACCTGGGGCTCCTTTTTGATGAAAGTGTAGCACCGCGCCAGCAACTCGGACTGGCGATGCACTATGGGGCCGATCTACAGCGGGCGCTGGATGGTAAGGTCAAAGTGGACGTGCGCAGCCTCAATGCCGCCCCCGTCGAATTCCTGATGCAGGTCATCAAACCTCGCCAATGTCTCTATGCCCGCAGTGAGGCGGAACGCATACGCTTTGAAGCGAAGGTCATGAACAATTACTGTGATTTTAAGCCGGTTTTGGAGCGCTACTACGGCTATATGTTGTCCAGGATAAAGGAGGGAGACCTGAGCTATGGCCTTGAGTTCCGACGTCGTCTTACCACTCTTGGATACGCTGCGGGAGCAGCGTGATATAAAGTTGGAGGCAAAGGAAGCGTCATCGTGAGCATCATCGTCACCGGTTCCGTAGCCTACGATTATCTGATGTCCTTTCCGGGACGGTTTCAGGAGCACATCCTGCCCGATCAGCTCCACCAGGTCAGCCTCAGCTTTCTGGTGGATTCCATGCGCAAACAGCGGGGCGGCTGCGCGCCCAACATCGCCTACAGCCTGGCCTTGCTGGGCGAGCGGCCGACGGTCATGGCCACCGTCGGCCAGGATTTCGGCGAGTACCGAGCCTGGCTCGAAGATCAGGGCGTGGACACCTCGGCTATCGTCGAGGTCGAGGGCGAATTCACCTCTTCCTTTTTCGTCAACACGGACTTGGAGAACAATCAGATCGCCAGTTTTTACGTGGGCGCCATGGGCTGGGCCGACCGGCTTTCGTTGCACGACCTCGACCACGACGAGATCGAGGTGGCCATCATCTCGCCCAATGCCCCGGCGGCCATGGTCAAGTATCCGCGCGAATGCCAGGCGCTGGGCATCCCCTACATCTATGACCCCAGCCAGCAGATCATCCGCCTCAGCGGCGAGGAGCTGCTGGAAGGCACGCGGGGCGCCCGGATGCTGATCGTCAACGACTATGAGTTTAGCATGATCAAGAACAAGACCGGGCTCTCGGAGGAGGAATTGCTGGCCCTGCCCGAGGTCACGATCGTCACCCGGGGCGAGGCCGGCTCGACGATCTATGCCGGGGGGCAGGAGCTCCACGTCCCCGTCGTGCCGCCCCAACCCCTGGCCGAGCCGACCGGCGTGGGCGACGGCTACCGGGCCGGTGTCATCAAGGGCCTGCGGCGCGGCTATCCGTGGCAAGTCACCGGCCGCATCGCCTCGCTGGCCGCGACCTACGTGCTGGAGCAGCACGGCACCCAGAATCATCGCTACACAGTCGAGGAATTTGCAGCTCGCTACCGCCAGGTTTTCGGCGATACGCCCGAACTGCAAGACCTGATCGAGTAAGGCAAGTAGGGCAAGTTTGAAACTTGCCCAACAAATCGAGTAAGGAGTGGAACCGTGACACAAGACTATGACGTAAAAGACCTGGGCCTGGCCGACGCCGGCCAGCGCCGCATCAAGTGGGCCGAGCAAGAGATGCCGGTCCTGCGGCTCGTCCGCGAGCGATTCAGGGAAGAGAAACCGCTGGACGGCGTGCGCATCGCCGCCTGCTTGCACGTGACCACCGAGACGGCCAACCTGATGCGCACCCTCAAGGCCGGTGGCGCCGA
>CAYLZO010000330.1:0-4490 GCA_964387775.1 uncultured Anaerolineaceae bacterium | reverse complement strand
CGGCGGCTCGGTGGGCGGCGGTTCGGTGGGCAGCTCCTGGCCGCCGCTGACGAGCACGTCCTCCACGCCGGGGATGGCCTCCAACTCGGGCAGGATGGACGATTCGAGCAGCGCTTTGAGTTCGGGCAACGACAGGCTGCCCGACGAGGCGCTGGCCACGACGGCGGGGATGTCGCTCAGGCTAAAGCTGAGCAGTTCCGGCGAGTCCACGCCCTCGGGCAAGGGGACGCTGTTCAGCGCGTCGGCGACCTCCTGCTTGAAGGCATCGGCGTCCAGGCCAAACTCGGTGCGCAAACTGACGGCCGAGAAACCCTGGCCGGTGTTGCTCTCGACGTTGACGACACCGTCGATCTCTTTGACGGCATTCTCCAAGGGGATGGTCACCTCTTGCATCACGTCGTCGGCGTCGGCGCCGCTCCAGAAGGTGAGGGCCACCATGGCCGGGAACTCGATGGGCGGCAGCAGTTCCTGGTTCAGTTGGGCCACGGCGACGCCGCCCAACACCAGGGCCGCGACCGCTACGATGAGGGTGAGCCACCACAGTTTAAGGGAGGCTCGGGTGATTTTGTCAAAAAAGCCTGCGATCATGGGAACTCCTTTGATAGGGATTTGAGATCTCGTCGTCTGTCATTGCGAACAGGGCGCCTGTCCTGAGCCAAGTCGAAGAATCTCTACCTTGTTTCAGTCGATTTCTACTCTGGAAGTGGAGATTCTTCGCCTCCGCTGCGCTCCGGCTCAGAATGACAACATATCAAAACCTTCGTGGTCAGGTAATAGTTGGAGATTGCTTCGGGCGCAAACGACGCGCCCTCGCAAGGACAGGTATCCAAGTGATCTCGATGAAAGATCAAGTCAAATGATCCAGCAACCAGCCCAGGACCATTCCGATCTGCGCCCGCTGCTCGTCGCGCAAACCATCCAGTGAACCGGCGACGCTCTGGCAGACAGCGCCATAGACCGAGCGGTGCAGCGCCTGCCCGGCCGGCGTCAGGCTCAGAATTTTGCGCCGGCGGTCGGCGGCGTCCTCTTCGCGCTCGACCCAGCCACGTTCCACCAACAAGTGGACCATCTTGCTCGTAGTCGGCACCGAGACGCCCCACTTTTGGGCCAGTTCGGTGGTAGTAAAGGCCCCCTCACTCAACAGGGTCAGCAAGCCAAACTGGGTCGGCGTCACGTCTGTGGGTGTGACCGCTTGCAGCCGGGTCCACAACGCCTTCACCAGAAGAGGAATGGCCAGCAAAACCTGTTCCGCGCAATTCGTCGAAGTCATGGTCTCCTTTACAATACTTAGATTGGCTAATGATTAGCCTGGCAAATTATATGCAGATCGGCCTGGTTGTCAAATCTGGGGAGAGCGTGGTATAATCGTGGCGTGGCAGACAAGGAGGGGAACATCCGATTCGAGCTGCTGTTTGACCGGTTGCGGGCCTACCCCAGCGAGGGCCGCGTGTTCAACCAATACCGCGACGTCGATCCCGAGCTGGATCGGCCTGACGGCGCCCAAGTCCGCTGCCGCAATCTGCGCCACTACCTGGAGGCGTTCGCCGGGGCGCGCTACGTGCTCGTCGGCGAGGCGGCGGGCTATGCCGGCTGTCGCTTCTCGGGCATCCCGTTTACGTGCGAGGCGCAGTTGGTCGGCCCCGCGCCGCTGGCCTGGACGGCAGGCTACGACCTGGCCCGCAGCAGCGCGGCGGCGACGCTCTGGGTGGAACGCTCGGCGACGATGGTCTGGGCGGCGTTCGACGAGCGGCGCGACTGCCTGCTATGGAACGCCTTCCCCTGGCATCCCTACGGCGCGCGAGGGCCGCTGTCGAACCGGCATGCGGGCCGGGACCTGGGCGAAGGGTTGGACGTGCTGCGCTGCCTGCTGGACCTGTTCCCGGGGGCGCGGCCCTACGCCATCGGGCGGGTGGCCGAGGGGGCGCTGACCGAGCTGGGCGTGGACGCGCCTTACATCCGGCATCCGTCCCACGGCGGCAAGGCCCGCTTCGAGGCGGGCGTGGCGGCGCTGCCGGTAACGTCCTGACACGCTATCAAGAAACCATTCTACCGGATCCTGTCACAAACAGATAGTCCTGCGGATTCTGAGCGACCCCTTCGGCTGCGCTCAGGGCAGGCTCCAGGAGCAAAGCCCGTCCTGAGCCGGGTCGAAGGAAATCTCGGTTTTGCCGAGAAAATCTCTGTGTTTAAGCGAGATTCTTCGTCGGGATGCCGGGACGGCGCGTCGCTCGCAAACGGCGCTCGCCCCTCAGAATGACCCACTCCAAAAAGTGTCCGGTAGTAAACCACCCCGCAGCAAGCTGCGGGGCATTGTCAGCGGGAAGGATCTCATTGGGGGCTGCCGCCCCCAAACCCCCGCTGGCCATTCCTCCCCCCAGCAAGCTGGGGGGCATCCTGGCAAATTGAGTGAAGTCCTGAATAAGCCCCAAACACACAGAAAGAAAGCAAGCTGTAATGAAAAAGCAACGATTCGTCTACATCCTGATCCTGGCCCTGCTGCTCCCCACTGGGGCGGGCAGCCCCCAGGCACACACCTCGGCGGAAACCAACCTGCCACAAGAGCCGGCCGGGCTGGCCGTGAGCGCGCCCCCGGCGGCGCAGATGCCCCCCCCCTGACCCGGCCACACGGGCGCACGTCCAGACAGCCCTGGCCCAACTGCCCCTCTACTTTGTCGAGAACCAGGGGTAACTCGACGAGCGCGTCGCCTACTACGTCCAGGGCAGCGACAAGACCCTCTACTTTACCGCCGACGGCGTGACCTTTGCCCTGGGCGGACAGGAGGAGCGGTATGCCCTCAAGCTGGACTTCCTGGACGCCAACCCCGGCGTCCGTCCCGTAGGGCGTGACCAGACCGAGGCCATCATCAGCTACTTCAAGGGGTCGCCGGAGGAGTGGCAGACGGGGCTGCCGACCTACGCCGAGGTGGTGTACCCGGACCTCTGGCCCGGCAGCTCCTGGCCCTGGCCGAGGAGGCCGGCGAGGCGGCCTACGTGGCCTGGGGCCAACACATGACCGGCGTGCCGAGTATCATCCTGGGCGACCTGGTGGCCGGGTGCGACGCCCTGGAGCAGGCCCTGGCCCACTA
Organism: uncultured Anaerolineaceae bacterium; assembly: GCA_964387775.1. Lineage (GTDB taxonomy): Bacteria > Chloroflexota > Anaerolineae > JAAYZQ01 > JAAYZQ01 > CAYLZO01. Next base: position 1,404 of record CAYLZO010000330.1, on the reverse strand, counting down.
CCACCGTCAGTCGCCGGCTGCGCTGGGTACCGGCGAGCAGGTGCACATCCTGGCCTGGTTGTCCTACGTCCTGTGGGTGTTGGGCTACCCCGACCAGGCCCTGGCCCGCAGCCAGGAGAGCGTGGCGCTGGCCCGCAGCCAGGAGAGCGTGGCGCTGGCCCAGGCGTTGGCCCATCCACCGACGCTGGCGCTGGCCCTGACCATCGCCGGGGCAGCATGCCACGCCTTCCGCCGCGAGGCCGCGTCCGTCGCTGAATACACGGAGTGGTTGCAGCGCCTGGTGGCCGAAAAGCACCTGGTGGCGTACCGGCCGTGGGTGAGTTCTTACCACGGCTGGCTGCTGGTCCACGGGGAGCAGGACCAGGCGGACGAGGGGGTGGCCCGGATGCGGGCCAGCATCGACGCCTTGCAGGCGTTTCGGCCCTACCGGCTCACACTGCTGGCCGAAGCCTATTTGTTGGCCGGGCAGGGGGCGGCGGGCTTGCAGATGGTGGACGAGGCGTTGGCCCTGGTGGAAGAGACCGGCGCACGCCTCAACACGAGGCGGAGATGCACCGGCTGCGGGGGGAGTTGTTGTCCAGGAAGGGAACGGCATGCCGAGAGGAAGCCGAGGTCTGCTTCCGGCAAGCCATCGACGCGGCACGGCGGCAAGAGGCCAAATCGTGGGAGCTGCGAGCGGCGACGAGCCTGGCCCGACTGTGGCAGGCGCAGGGTCGGCCAGAGGATGCGCGGGCTGTGCTGGACGGCGTCTATGACTGGTTCAGCGAGGGGTTCGACACGCCGGACCTGGTCGAGGCGCGGGCGTTGCTGGCAAAGCTGGCGCGAAAAGCGCCGGATTCTGATGGTCCTCTATTCGCGGGAGCGACCCAAAAGCAGTTCGGTCGTCCCCGCGATAAGTAAAACGTGACAACAGAAGCAGGAGCTGCGGTGCCGGGTTGATACTACGACTCCAAAGCTCGGCTGGCCAGGTTACTGCGCAATGGAGACAATGGCGCATCTTCTCACCTGGCGAATCGTGAATCAAGACGGGGCAGGCCTGCCCCGCAAGTAGTGCTTTTCTATCATTTTCAAGCGATATACGGGTTGAAAGAGAGGCAAAAAAGGTGCCACGACTCATGCCGTAACACCTGGTGGATGCCCATCTCCTTTTTGTAGCGAAAGCTGGAACCAAATTTGACGAACGCGGAGAGTTGTGATATAGTGTGCCGCGCAATTGGGGGCGTGGTGTAGTGGTTGAACATGCCGGCCTGTCAAGCCGGAGATCGCGGGTTCGAGTCCCGTCGCTCCCGTAGTTCCGACCGTTTCGGTAAGGAACAAAGGGGTAAAAGGCTTCTGTGAGCTTGATCGCGCGCACAAGCTTACCCCGAATGAGGACTGCTGCGACCGTGAATCGCAGCAGTTTCT
>CAYLZO010000329.1:0-4495 GCA_964387775.1 uncultured Anaerolineaceae bacterium | reverse complement strand
CCGGCGTACAACCCATCCGTCGTCCGCGGCCGCTTGCTATCGAGCACCAGGTATTGGGCCGCGTACCGCTCCGCGACCGAGACGATGGTATCGAGCGGCTCATTCGGCACGGCAATGGCCCGATGGCCCGTGTGCCAGGTGAAGGCCGGCGCGTCGCCGACCATGACCACTGCGTCCGTCGCGCCCGCCTCGTCGAGCCAGCGCCCGATCTCGGCGTAGCCGCTGTCCCGTTCGTTCCACGTGCCGTCGAGCACGCCAGCCTGCCCCAGCGCCAGCCCGGTCACCAGCACGGCCAGGGCCACCAGCCCCGCGCTAAAGACCGGCCACGCCTGCCGGAACCGCCAACCCGTGAAGCGCCGGGCCGCCCAACGCAGGGCGGCCTCCAGACCCGGTCCGGCGGCAGCGAAAAAGAAGGGCAGCAGCGCCCCGCCCGAGTGGAACAGTCCGCCGCGCATCCCCGGAAAGGTAAAGACAAAGGTCATGGCCACGAACAACGCCGGCAGGTAGACGAAAAAGGGCCACAGGAGCAGCGGATGCTTGTTCCGCAATCGCCACAGGCCCAGCGCCGTGAAGGGCAGCAGAAAGATGAGCAGCCCCTCGACCCAAAGGCGCTGGAGGTTCAGCAGCAGGGCCTCCCCTTTCGACTTCAGGATCGCGCCCCAGCCCCAGGCCAGGTAGCTCTGCCACGTCAGGGGCTCGCCGTAGGCGAACAGGTCGTCGTAGGTCGTCAAGAACGCCGTCTCGAGCCCCGCCCCAGGGAGGAGCGCCCCGGCGACCTGCCAGTTCCGCACGAACCACGGCCCCATGACGACCAGATAGCCCAATCCCAAATACCCAATACCCAATATCCAACGCCAGTCGGACGATCGGTTCAGAGCAACGACTGCCAGCAGAGCCACTCCCAGCAACAGCAGACCATCGGCGCGGGCCAGGTGGGCAAAGCCGGCGGCCAGCCCGGCCAATCCGAACCAGATCGGCCGGCCATCGTGTAGCCCGCGCCCCGCGGCCCACAGGCAGAGGCTGCCGGCCAAGGCAAAGGGCGCAAAGTTGTCGGGCAGCACGAACACGTGGGCGTAGAACCCGGGAAAAACGGCCAGCAATCCGGCCAGCGCGGCGTGCTTATGCTCGCCGGTCAGGTCCAAGGCCAGGCCGTAGGCCACCAGGGGCAGCAGCGCCGAGAGCAAGACGAAAGGAGCCTGGATCGCTCCGAACGACTCGCCGAGGGTCTCCACCCCCAGCCAGCCCAGGATGGCGGCCAGTGGCATCCAGTAGCGGTAGCCGGGGTGAGGCACCTGGGCGGGTGGATTGAGCCAGTTCCAGATGAACGGCTCGCGAAAGCCCTCGCCAGCGTGAAGCTGACGGGCCCCGACGGCATAGTAGTAGGCGTCGGTGTAGCCCGGCTGGCGCACCAGGGCGGTGGTCAGCAGCCGCACGGCCAGGGCCAAGATGAGGAATACAATCAGAAAGCACCAGGGCAGGTGTTTCCTCATGGCCTGCTTTGATTCCTGTCTCGATCGCTGCTGGCTCGTGACAGATAGCCGATCATTAACATCGCGGCGATCATAAAGTCCAAGTGCATGGCCGACTTGCCAAACCATCCCCGAAGTAGCACGGTGCCGGAAGCGACCCATCCGGCCCAGCCCCAAGCTGGACCCAAGGGCAGCAGACTGAAGACAAGGACCTGGACCAAGCCATGGCTGGACATATAGGGTGTGATTAGTGCATTCGCTGCGACCAAGGCTCCAAGATTGTGCCTGCTTCTGTGCAATCGGAGGGACCAAATTGCCAGGGCGAGCGCCACTGGCACCATCCAGAATCCGATACTTCGCCAGGGCGTACAATTGTTCACGTTGGATATCAAACCAAACACTGAGGGTCCAGTCGCCCAGCGGATCGGCCAGTCCCAGCCGTGAACGATCAGCGACATTGCAAAGATAACGAGCGGCACAAGAAGGGCTTGCAGGCGATGCTTGTTGTGCAACAGCAGCCACATCGCTACCAGGAAACATGCCTGCGGTTTGGCTGCCATCAGGACCAATGCCACGCCTAACAGCTGGGGCCGGTTACCGGCCAGCCAACCGAGGGCGATGCCCAGCATGGGAATGATGTCAACTTGGCCATTGACGATGAGGTCGGCGATGAGGGGAGATACAAAAACCAGCCACCATTGCTCTCTATTTCTGGTCAGCCAGATCATCACTAGCAACGTCGCGACGATCAGCATACCCCAGCCCAATTGGACCGGCCAGACCGCGAGGGGGATCAGGGGCCACAATAACCAAGGAAGATTCCAAAAGCCAGCCGTCCCTACATTTCCTTCGTACAAGTTCTCGTTGTTCTCGAGCCATTTCTGGATGGTAGGTCTAAAATAGACCTCCCAATCTGAGGCAAAGGGTATGTAGCGGTTCATGAGTTGCAGGCCTGTCATGAGCAGGGCGATGGCAGCTAACAGGATGCCGATCTGTAACAGGAAAGACAGGGTATTGCGAGGCCTTGGACCGATCAAGGATGCACCCCCGGCAAGAAAACGATCCCGCGACCTCGGTCACACGCTGACATTGGGAGAGCGGATTGGCACTTGTGCACGTTGATATCCTTCCTTGTCCGAACATGTGAACGGGCCAAGCCAGTTCCAGACGAACGGCTCGCGGAAGCCCTCACCTGCGTGGAGCTGTCGGGCGCCGACGGCATAATAGTAGGCGTCGGTGTAGCCCGGCTGGCGCAGGGGCCAGGCGACGAGCAAGCGCACGGCCAGGGCCAGTCCCAGGATGGCCCACGGGAGCCAGCGTCCCGACGATCCGCCGTGGTTCACGGCTGCCCCTCGGCGATGGCATAGATTTCGGTGCCTTCGGTGGTCTCTAGCTGCTGGAAGCGGGAGTCGGGCTGTTCGTGCAGAATTTGGGGATAGTATCCGAATGCCTGGGTGATGACGAGGTAGCGGGCTCCGTAGCGCTGGGCTGCCGCCCAGGCTGCGCCGGGCGGCTCGTTGCCGGGCAGCACGATGGCCGGATGGCCGCTGGCATAGTTCAGGGTGTAGGGCTGGGTCGTCATGACCACATCGCCGAGGTCGGCGTGCTGCGCCAGCCAGGCCGCCATGGCTTCGAACTGGGCCTGTTCCGCCTCGTGCCGCTCGGCGACGGCCGGCAGCGAGAGAAAGATCTGCGCCCCGGCCAGGACCAGCAGTCCGGCCGAGACGGCTCCGAACAGGGTAGTGGACAGGCGCCGGTTCGATCCCAGACGTTGGGCCATGCTCTGCACGGTGTACGCGGCGGCCAGGGCCAGGGTCGGCAGCACGGCGCCCAGCGAGTGGTAAAAGGTGCCCGACGTCGCAGAGACGGGAAAGACGAGGGCCGTGACGAAAAAGAGCAGCGTGCCATAGACCAGGGCCGGGTAGAGAGCGCGCCTCTGGCGCAGGAGCCAGAAGCCGGGCAGGGCCAGCAGCCCCCAGGGAAAGGTGCTGAGCAAAAAGACCTGCCCGTTGTGCAGCAGCGCATCGAGCCGCTGTTGCAGCAGGACGTCCCAACCCTGGGCCAGCCAGCCTTCCGGGGTCGGTGGCGAGAGGTAATTGAAGGTGTCCACATAGTCGGTCAGCCAGGCCTGATTCAGCACAGAGCCGGGCAGGGGCGTGCCGAGGGCGAGGTAGTTGCGCACCAGCCAGGGCGCGACTGCGATGGCAAAGATGAGCACGAGTTCCAGGACGTTGACCGCGCCTGGTCCGGTGTCCCCGGCCCATTCTTCGTCTGAATCGTCCTGGTGAAGGTGCCCGCTGAGGAGTGCATCCGTCGTCGTCCGCTCGGGCAACCTCAGTTTTGGACGCGTGGGCTCGGGCAGGAGCCACCAGGCCAGGGGCACGGCCGCCAGCAGGAGGAGCCCGTCGGCGCGGGTCAGGTAGGCCAGGGCGACGAGCAGGCCGGTGCCAAAGTAGCCGGCCTCGTCGCCCGGGGGTCGCACGGCCGTGGCCAGCGCCCAGGCGGTCAGCAGGGCATAGGGCGCGCTGCTGTCGGCGCTGGCCGATTGGTAGGCGAGCGTGGCATTGACGGCGACCAGCAGGGCCGCGCCCAGTGCCACCCAGCGGTTGTTCCGGCCGGGCAGGATGCGGCGGCCCACGACGTAGGTTAGCGGTGCCAGGAGCGCGCCGAGCACGAGGCCGGGCAGTTGGCCCAGCAGGAGCGAGGTGTCCAGCGTCCCGGTCAGGAGGCCGTTGGCGTAGAAGGCGCCGGCCATCAGGAAGGTGGGCAGCGGCATCCAGTGCTCGTGGCTGGGATGGGTGACGCTGGCGTAGGACGCCTGGTAGCTCCAGAGGACGTCCACTTGCAGGCCGCGCCCGGCGGCGAGATTCTCAGCGGTGAGCAGGTAGAACGCCGGGTCATCGAGTGGGGGAAAGACCACGGCTTCCACGTAGAGCCAACGCACGCCCAGCGCCCCGACGAGCAGGAGGGCGACGAATAGCACGTCGAGGCCCAGTCCGCCTCGTCTCTGTTGTCCGGTTCTTTCG
>CAYLZO010000328.1:0-4523 GCA_964387775.1 uncultured Anaerolineaceae bacterium | reverse complement strand
CCCAATCTACATCATGGGCAAACGCTACACCGTGCCCGACGCGCTGACCATCATGGGCGCGCTGGAGTACGCCGGCTACCAGCTCGTGCGCGGGGTAGGCTGCCGGGCAGCCTTTTGCGGGGCGTGCGCCACCGTTTATCGCATCGACGGCGACCCCAAGCTCTACGTCGGGCTGGCGTGCGGTACCCAGGTCCAGCCGGGCATGCACCTGACCCAGATTCCGTTCTATCCCGCCGAGCGGGCCGATTACCGGCTGGCCGACCTGGAGCCGACCTTTGCCACCCTGGTCCGGCTCTATCCCCAGGTGCTCAAGTGCCTGGGCTGCGGCACCTGCACCAAGAGCTGCCCTCAGGACTTGCAGGTCAAGGATTACATGGCCGCCGCCATGCGGGGCGACGTCTCGCGCGTGGCCGACCTCTCCTTCGACTGCATCATGTGCGGCATGTGCGTCTCGCGCTGCCCGGCCGAGGAGGCCCAGCCCAACATCGCCATCCTGGCCCGGCGGCTGCACGGCGCCTACCTGACGCCCCGAGCCGGGCACCTGGCCGAGCGCGTGGCCGAGATCGAGGCCGGCGCGTTCGACGAGGAGCTGGCCCACATCAAGGCCATGCCCGAGGACGAGCTGCGCCAGAGATACAACACCCGCGATATTGAGCCTGAATAGCCGTTGGAATCGAGTGATAGTGTGGGGAGGATCCCCACACTATCACTTGAAAGCCAACGGCCGAGTAGGAGGAAATTATGCCAATCAACGGAGACGGCTATACCCCCGCCATGCGGGAATCGATAAGGCGCGTCGAGGCGACCCGGCCGGCCCGGTTGGAGGAAACCTGGCCGATGATGACGCCGGCCGAAAAGCAGGAGGTCTTGCAGAAATTCCATCCCGACTACAAGCCGGAGGGGATGCGCGAGCTGCGCGTCGGTCCCGGCGCCGGCAAACGCACGCCCCACGAGCTGGCCGACCTGCTGGAGGGCCACAGCCTGCTGCGCGACGTCGAGCTGGACCTGGAGCAGCTCGATTACGACACCGACGTGCTCATCATCGGCGGCGGCGGCGCGGGATCGGCGGCGGCGCTGCTGGCCCGCGAGGAGGGCGCCCGGGTGCTGATGGTCACCAAGCTGCGCCACGGCGACGCCAACACGATGATGGCCCAGGGCGGCATCCAGGCCGCCGACAAGCCGAACGACAACCCGGTCCTCCACTACCTGGACGTGATGGGCGGCGGGCATTTCACCAACGACCCCGACCTGGTCGAGGCATTGGTCCGCGACGCGCCGGAGGTCATCGCCTGGCTGGAGAGCCTGGGCTGCATGTTTGACAAAGAGCCCAACGGCACGATGGTCACCATCCACGGCGGCGGCACCAGCCGCAAGCGTATGCACTCGGCCCGCGACTATTCGGGCGCCGAGATCATGCGCACCCTGCGCGACGAGGTCCGCTCCTACCCGGACGACATCACCGTCGTCGAGTTTGCCCCCGCCGTCGAGCTGATCCTGGACGACAAGGGCCAGTGCGCGGGCGCCGTGCTGCTCAACCTGGAGACGGGCAAGCACTGCGTCGTGCGGGCCAAGACGACGATCATCGCCACCGGCGGCAGCGGGCGGCTCCACTACCAGGGCTTTGCCACCACCAACCACTATGGCGCCACCGGCGACGGCGTGGTGCTGGCCTACCGGGCCGGCGCCGACGTCTCGTTCCTCGACACGATGCAGTACCACCCCACCGGCGCGGCCTATCCGGCCCAGATCGTCGGCCTGCTGGTAACGGAGAAGGTGCGCGGCCTGGGCGCCCAGGTGTGCAACATCGAGGGGGAGCAGTTCGTCTTTCCCCGCGAGACCCGCGACGTGGAGGCCAGCGCCATCATCCGCGAGTGCGTGGCGCGGGGCAACGGCGTGACGACGCCCACCGACTTTGTCGGGGTCTGGCTCGACTCGCCCATGATCGACCTGCTCCACGGCCCGGGCACCATCGAGAAGGAGCTGCCGGCCATGGTCCGCCAGTTCGAGCGCTTTGGGGTGGACATCGTCCACGACCCCATCCTGGTCTATCCGACGCTCCACTACCAGAACGGCGGCGTGACCCTGCGGCCCGACGGCGCGACGAGCATCCCCAACCTCTACGGCGCCGGCGAGATCAGCGGCGGCGTGCACGGCCGCAACCGGCTAATGGGCAACTCGCTGCTGGAGGTGACGGTCTATGGGCGGCGGGCCGGGCGCGCGGCGGGCCGCCGGGCCAGGGAGGTGGAGCTGGGCAAGCTGACCCTGGCCCACGTGGACGCCTGGGAGAAGGAGTTGGCCGAGGCCGCCGTCGAGACCGAGGCCGAATCGCCCAACCTCTTGCCCGATTACACGCGGCACGGGCGGTAAAAGTGATTGAATGAAAAAGCTCCCGCTGGATGAATCATCCAGCGGGAGCTTTTTCATTTCGGAGACCCCCTCCGCGCAGCATACGGCCAATAAAGTCTCGACAGTTTAGCAGCGCATCATCCCTGCCGCACGGCCTTCACCGCCGCCATGTACCGCCGTACCCGCTCCCCATCCACCGGATTCTCCATCACGTCGTCGACCTTCAGGCTGCTGCCGACGATGGCCCCGTCGGCGTATTGCAGGAAATCGGCGATGTTGTCGGCGTTGGTGCCGCTGCCCATCAGGATCGGGCGGGTGGCGGCTTTCTTGGCCCGGCGCACCTTGTCCAGCGGCGGCGCGTCGCCCGTCATCCGCCCCGAGACGATGAGGGCGTCGGCCCGGTAGAACTCGGTCCACTCGATGTGGGTCTCCAGGTCGAGGCCGGGGAAGGGCACCGAGTGCTTTTTGTCCACGTCGGCAAAGAGTTTGAGGTGCTCCAGGCCCAGCTCTTTGCGCTTTCTCAAGAGGTCGGCGGCGCAGCCCTCGTCCAGGTCACCGGTGTCCCACAGCCGGGCGCCGGTCAGAATGCAGACGCGCATGAAATCGAGCCCGGCCGCCACGGCGATGGCCAGCTCCGCCTGCCAGCCGTTGTGAATGACGTTGACGCCCACAGGCACGCCGGCCATCTCTTTGATCTTGCGAGCAGCCACCGCCTGGGCCGTCACCGCCTCCAGTTGCACGTCGGTGCCGACATAGTAGGGCAGGTCCCACATGTTCTCGACGATGAGGCCGTCCACGCCGCCTTCCAGCAGCGCCTCGGCGTCGCGGCGCGCGTGGTCGAGGATGGGGTCCATGCCATCGCCGCTGTAGCCGGGTGAGCCCGGCAGCGGCCAGAGATGTACCATGCCGACGATAGGCTTCTCCACGCCAAATAAACCGGCCAGAGAATCGAGCCGCAGCCCGTCGAGCCGTTCCTTCCAATTCACTTCCACCACGGTGTACCCTCCTCATCGGAATCTTGGGACACGAGCTTCCCCACGAAATCCATCGCTTGCTGGATGGCCGCCATCCGGTCGTAATGCTCTGGGGAATGGCGATGCGCACTCAAGAGGGACAACACCTCGCGGATTTTGGGCGCCACGGTTCCGGCCCCCACGTGGGCCGCGGCCATCGCCCCCAGGGCGTTGCCCAGCACGGCGGCCGAGTGCCAGTCCAGCCCCCCCAAAAAGCCGGCGATAAAGCCGGCTGCAAAGTTGTCTCCGGCCCCGGTGCTGTCGCGGGTCTTGACAGAGAAACCGGGCGCCTGCACGATCCCCGACTCGCTGCCGACCAGGCAGCCCTGGCGCCCCAATTTGAGAGCTACCACCTCGACCCCCTGCGCCTGCAAGGCCCGGATGCAGTCCTCAGGAGCCACCAAGTCGGTCAAAGCCTGCGCCTCGGCCAGGCTGGGCATGAGGATGTTGACCACGGGGAGCAGCGCCCGCATCTGGTCCAGCCCGACTTTGGGCAGGCTCATGCCCGGGTCCAGGGAGACGGTGAGGCTGTGGCGACAGGCCATCTCCAGGGCCAGAAGGGCGGCACTGCGTTGAGGTTCGGCCAGCAGCGCGTAGCCGGACAGGTGAAAGACGAGCCCCCCGGCGATGTCTTTTTCGCGGATCTGGTTGGGATCGGTGTCCACGTTGGCGCCCCGGTGGCCCAAAATCGTGCGCTCGCCGTCGGAGGTGACGACGACGTACATCATGCCCGTCATGGTCGCCGGATCACGCTGGAAGCTGCGGGGGTCCACGCCGGCCTCGTTGAGGCAGCCCAACGCCTTCAGGGCCCACGAATCCGGCCCCACGCGGGAGATGAGGCTGGTGCGGATGCCCATGCGGGCCAGGGCCATCGCCGTATTGGCCGCCGATCCGCCACAATGGATTTCGGTCGCCGAAGCTAGGGCGTCGTCGCCCTTGGTCGGGTAGCGGTCAAAGTGGGCGATGATGTCCACGTTGATGTCCCCCAGGGCGACGACGTCCGGCATCGGAGTCGCCATCTTTTGTACTTGTCTCTCAGCCTGCGACATACCTTCGCAGCACCAGAAAATTAAAACAAACGAATTGAGCGAGAACCTGTCCGCGATTGTATCACAATTCCGCCGATATTTCCATTTTACGTAACCCCTGGGCAAGGTCGCACTT
>CAYLZO010000327.1:0-4633 GCA_964387775.1 uncultured Anaerolineaceae bacterium | reverse complement strand
CCAGACCAACGGCGCCTACGACCTCGCTGTCGCCGCCTACCTCGAGCTCCTGGAGGACGCGCCCACGCCCGAGATGGCCCGCAAAGCCCGCTACCGGCTGGCCGAGAGCTACCTGCTCGACCGGGACTATGGGGCCGCGGCCGACGCCTGGGAGGCATTTCTGGCGGCCTATCCCGACGACGGCCGGCTGGCCCAGGCCCACTTTATGGCCGGCCGCGCCTATCGGGCCGCCAACGATTGCGCCCGGGCCGTGCCCCACTTTCAGGCCTACCTGGCCGCCGAGACCGTCCTGGCCGAGATGGCCCACGAGTGGATCGGCGATTGCCTGGCGGCCGGCGGCGACCTGGAGGAGGCCATTATCGCCTACCGCCGGGCCGTTGCCGCCAGCGACGACCGCAGCGTGCAGGTGAGCCTCCGCGAAAAGGTGGCCGGTATCTACCTATCCCAGACGGATTACCAGGCTGCCGTGGCCGAGTACGACGCCATCCTCGCCGTGGCCCGCCAGGACTGGTACCGGGCCAAGATCGAGTATCTGGCCGGGCAAGCGCTGGCCGCCACCGGGCAGGTCGAGGCCGCCCACGGGCGCTACCGCCGCGCCTTTGAAAACTATCCCGTGGCCGAGTACGCCTACCTTTCCCTCATCCAGTTGGTGGACGCCGGGGTCGAGGTGGACGAGTTCCAGCGGGGCCTGGTGGACTATCACGCCGGGGCCGCCTATCCCGACGCCTACGGCGCCGCCATCCGCGCCTTCGACCGCTACCTGGCCGCATCCGCTGCTCCGCCCAAGGCCGACGAGGCCCTGCACCGCAAGGCGCTGGCCCAGCGTGCCCTCGACCAGCCGCAAGCCGCCCTGGAGACGTGGGAGACCCTCATCGCCGACTATCCCGAGAGCGACTGGCTGCCCAGCGCCTGGCTGCAAAAGGCCGTCACCCTGGCCTCGCTGGGCCAATCCGACCGGGCCGTCAAGGCCTATCAGGACACCGCCGCCTTTTTCCCCGCCGCCGACGCAGCACCCCGCGCCCTGTGGCGGGCGGCCCAGCTCCGCGAGGGCGAGCGCGAGCACGCCGACGCCGCCCAGCTCTACGAGCAGGTGCAGACGACCTTTCCCGCCTACGACGCCGCCGACGAGGCCCTGTGGCGTGCGGGCCTGGCCCATTACCGGGCCGACGCCACCGACGACGCGGTCACCGCCTGGCAGGCGCTGCTGGAAAAGTATCCCCGGTCACCCTACCGGCCCAAGGCCCTCTACTGGCTGGGCAAGGTGGGCGCCGAGCCCCCCACCGAGGGCGGCCAAGCCTACTGGGACCGGCTCGTCGCCGCCGATCCCCACGCCTACTATGCCCTGCGGATCGAGCAGGTCCGCGCCGGGACGTCGCTGACGGCCACCCGGCTGGTCACCGGCCCGGTCGAGCCCCCGGCCTGGGATGCCGGCCAGGTCCAGGCCGAAATCCTCGGCTGGCTGGACGACTGGGCCGACGTGCCCACCGGCACCGACCTGGCCACCTTGCCGGTGACCCTCACCCGCCGCCTCGAATTCCGCCGGGGCGAGGCGCTCCTGGCCGTCAATTTCCGCACCGAGGCCCTGGGCGCCCTGAACGACGTCCGCGCGGCGGCCTGGGGCGAACCGCTGTGGCTGGCGCAACTGGCCCTTTACTTCCGCGAGCGGGAGCTACACGGCCTGGCCGCCCGCTGCGCCCTGCGCCTCATCGGGCTGTGGCCGGAGGGCACGGCCCGAGACGCGCCGCCAGCCCTGCAGCGCCTGGCCTACCCCCTGCCCTACGCCGACCTGATCACGACCGAAGCCCAAGCCCGCGACCTCGATCCCCTCCTTTTGGCAGCCTTGATCCGCCAGGAAAGCCTTTTTGAGCCCGCCGCCGAGTCGTACGCCGGGGCGCGGGGGCTGGGCCAGGTGATGCCTGCCACCGGCGAGGGGATCGCCCGCAGCCTGGAGATGAACGAATTTGTCCTCGACGACCTGTACCGGCCGTGGGTCAGCGTCCGCTTTGGGGCTTTTTACCTGGCCGTGCAGATGAACCGCTTCGACGACCACGTCCTCATCGCTCTGGCCGCCTACAACGGCGGGCCGGGCAACACCCTCCGCTGGCTCGATCTTGCCACCGAAGGGGAGTCCGAGCCCGAGATCGCCCAGATGGACCTCGACCTCTTTGTCGAAGTCATTACCGCCAACCAGTCACGGATCTATCTCCAACGTGTCTACGAGCAGTACGTCTTTTACGAAACATTGTACCGTCCGGAGGAGGGCGGATAGCATCAATCCGTTTCAGTGAGCAGGCCGGGCCGCTTGCGCGACGCCCGGCCTGCCGGCGGGACGATTGGGCGAATGCCATCATAGCAGGAGGAGGCAGGAGTGTTGGTCCAAGGGCTGGGCGGAATCCCCTTCAACTTGATCTGCGCTACCATCGCTTTGGTGATCCTGGGCATGGCGGCCAACGAATGGCGCCGCCTGGGCAGCGGCGAGTACCGGCGCATGGCCGCCGCCGCCGCCGTGCTGCTGCTGGGTCGACTGGCGGGTGCGGCCGTCCAGGCGGTGTGGGCGCCCGAGAGCCCCTGCTTGGAATGGACACTCCAGGGCCTGTCCTTGGCCGTCCTGGCCTGGGCCTATCTGTTCCGGGCCTTTGCCTCGTCCCGGGGCGCTTCCTTCTTTCTCATCTTTTCCCTCGTAGGGGTGGGCCTCCTGTCGGTTGGCTGCCTGGGGCTGGGCTCTCGGCCCGGCTGGGGGGACCCGGTGCGTTATGCCTGGACCGGCGGCCTTCTCTTCTTGAGCGCCCTGGCCCTGGTCCAGGGGTTGCGCCGCCGCCGATCCCTTTCCCTGTGGCTGGCCGGGGCCTTTGGCCTCTCGCTGCTGGGAGCGGGCAGCGGGCTGGCGGACTGGATGCCGGGCGTCCGGCTCGGCCACCTGGCCGCCCTGACCCTCTTTGCCGTCGAGACCTACCGCAGCATCCTGGCCGACCTGAGTGCCTACGGCCAGGAGCTCCAGTCGGTCAGCGAGCGGGCGCTGCGCCAGACGCAAGAGATGGCCTTCCTGCTGGAGGTCAGCCACGCTATCGCCTCCTCGCTGGACCTGCCTGTGGTGCTGGAGCGCGTTTCCGAGTCGGTGGGGCGGGCCATTAACGCCGATTGGGCCTACATCCTCCTGCCCGTGGAGGGCAACCCCAAGGCCCTCTCGGTGGCGGCCCGCTATGGCTGGTGGGGGCGCCGCCGGGCTGAGCTCGATCGCGCTCCTTCGCAGGTCTTGGTCCGCATCTCTGATTTTCCGCTCCTGCGCTTTGCCGTCGAGGGGGAGCAGCAGGTTCTGGCCAACGAGCGGGACAGCTACGCGCAATTCGACGGCCTCCACGACCTGCTGGACCATCCCCAAAGCGGTCCGACCCTCATCCAGCCGATCTTTGTGAAAAAGCAATGGCTGGGTGTGCTGCTCCTGGGCCACGCCCGCGAGCAAGCCCTCTTTAGCCCGGCCGACGCCAAGCTGTGCGAGGCGCTGGCCGCCCAGGTGGCGACGGCCATCGAAAACGCCCGCCTCTACCAGAGCGTGGACGAGCAGGCCCGCCGCCTGGCGGAGCTGCTCCGCGCCCAGGAGGAGGACCTGACCCAGCGCCAGGCCATCCTGGAGTCCATCGCCGACGGCGTGGTGGTGGCCAGCAACGCCGGTGACGTGCTCCTGGCCAACGCCGCCGCCGAACGCATCCTCGGCCTGACGCAGGAGGAGCTGTTCGGGCAGACCATCCGGCGGCTCTACGCCGAACTGCTCAGGACGCGAGGTCGGGGCCGGGCCGAGCAGGCGGTCTTTGAGTGGGGGAACAAGATCGTGCGTGGCAGCCTGGCCCCGGTCAAGGTCCCCGGTGGGGCGCTCCTGGGCTACGTGGCCGTCTTTCGGGACGTGACCCGCGAGCGCCAGGGTGAGGAGGCCAAGAGCCAGTTTGTGGCGACCGTTTCCCACGAGCTACGCACGCCGATGACGTCTATCAAGGGCTACATCGAGCTGCTGCTGGCCGGAGCCGTGGGCAGCCTGAGCCCTCCGCAGCAGCATTTTCTCGAGATCGTGGGCAACAATACGGAGCGTATGATCGGCCTGGTCAACAACCTCATCGCCGTGTCCCAGATGGAGCAGGGGTTAATGCAAATTGAGCCCAAGACGGTGGATATGAGGCGCATCATCGAAGAGGCCGTGCAGGCGGCTCGCCCCGAGGCCACCGAGCGGGAGTTGGACCTGACGCTGACGCTACCCCCCAACCTCTGCCCGGCCACGGGCGACGGACAGCGCCTGCGCCAGATCGTGGACAACCTGCTCGACAACGCCCTCCATTACACGCAGCCGGGCGGGTGTGTCCGCGTGTGGGCCACCGAGGCCCGCCTGGAGGACGGCGGGCACTACCTGGTCGTCAACGTGCGCGACACAGGCGTGGGCATCGCGCCGGAGGAGCAGGAGCGCATCTTTCAAAAGTTCTACCGGGGTGACAATCCCCTCTCGGTGGAGGCCGGCGGGACGGGCATGGGCCTGGCCATCGTCAAGACGCTGGTCGAGGCCCACGGCGGGCGGGTCTGGGTCGAGAGTGAACCCGGCCAGGGCAGTACCTTTCGCTTCATGGTGCCCGCCTCGTCCAATTAGCCCTAG
>CAYLZO010000326.1:0-4642 GCA_964387775.1 uncultured Anaerolineaceae bacterium | reverse complement strand
GAGGCTAAACCCTAACCTTAACAGGAGATTGATCCCATGCCCATGACCCAACGCGTCGTCCGCCTGCGCCAGGAGAGCCTGGACGCCGTGCCCACCATCTCCACCGAGCGGGCCGAGCTGATGACCGAATTCTACTGCCAGCACACCACGCTGACCTCGGCGCCGGTCGAGCGCGCCCAGGCCTTCCAGCACCTGCTTCAGAACAAGACGATCTACATCGGCGACGGCGAGCTCATCGTCGGCGAAAAAGGCCCGGCGCCCAAGGCCACGCCCACCTACCCCGAGCTCTGCTGCCACAGCCTGGCCGACCTCGATCTCCTCGACTCCCGGGCCAAGATCCCCTTCAAGGTCAGCCCCGAGGCGCGCCAGGTCTACGCCGAGACCATCATCCCCTTCTGGCAGGGCCGCACGATGCGCGAGCGGCTCTTCAGCCAGATGACGGACGAGTGGCGGGCCGCCTACGAGGCCGGCGTCTTTACCGAGTTCATGGAGCAGCGCTCGCCGGGCCACACCGTGCTCGACGACAAAATTTATCGCCGGGGGATGCTCGACTTCCAGCGCGACGTCGAGGCCAGCCTGGCACGCCTGGACTACCTCCACGATCCGGAGGCTTACGTCAAACAGGAGCAACTGAAGGCGATGCACATCGCCGCCGGGGCCATTGTCCATTTCGCCGAGCGCCACGCCGAGGCCGCCCGCGAGCTGGCCGCCCGCGAAGCCGACCCCCGGCGCAGCGCCGAGCTGCTCCGCATCGCCGAGGTCTGCGCGCGCGTCCCGGCCCATGCCCCCCGCGATTTCTGGGAGGCGCTGCAAGCCTACTGGTTCGTCCACCTGGGCGTCACCACCGAGCTCAACCCCTGGGACGCCTTTTGCCCCGGCCGCCTCGACCAGCACCTCAACCCCTTCTACGAGCGCGGCCTGGCCGACGGCTCGCTCACGCGCGAGGGCGCCGAGGAGCTGTTGCACTGCTTCTGGATCAAGTTTAACAACCAGCCCGCCCCGCCCAAGGTCGGCGTGACCGCCGCCGAGAGCAGCACCTACACCGACTTTGCCCAGATCAACACCGGCGGTCAACGCCCCGACGGCGGCGACGGCGTCAACGAGGTGACCTACCTGCTGCTCGACGTCATCGAGGAGATGCGCCTGCTCCAGCCCAGCTCGTCGATCCAGGTCAGCAAAAAGAACCCCGACCGCTTTGTCAAGCGCGCGGCCCGCATCATCCGCACCGGCTTTGGCCAGCCCTCGGCCTTTAACGCCGACCTCATCGTCCAGGAGCTGGTGCGCATGGGCAAGCGCGTGGCCGACGCCCGCCAGGGCGGCTCCAGCGGCTGCGTCGAGGTGGGCGCTTTTGGCAAGGAAAACTACAACCTGACCGGCTACTTTAACATGCCCAAGGTGCTGGAGCTGGCCCTGCACGACGGCCGCGACCCCCGCACGCGCCGCCAGCTCGGCCCCCGGACCGGCGATCCGGCGGCCTTTGAGACCTTTGACGAGCTCTTTGCCGCCTACCGGGCACAACTCAACCATTTCGTGGACGTCAAGGTCCGGGGCAACCAGGTCATCGAGCGGCTCTACGCCGAGCACATGCCCGCGCCCTTTCTGTCACTGCTCATCGACGACTGCATCGCCACCGGCCGCGACTATCACGACGGCGGCGCCCGCTACAATACGACCTACATCCAGGGCGTGGGTCTGGGCACTATGGCCGACGCCCTGTCGGCCCTCAAGCACCACGTCTACGAGCGGGAGACGCTGACGATGGCCGACCTGCTGGCCGCGCTGGCCGCCGATTTCGAGGGCCACGAACGCGTTCGCCAGCTCCTGCTCAACCGCACGCCCCGCTACGGCAACGACGACGACGCAGCCGACGCGGTGATGCAAGCCGTCTTTGAGGCCTACTTCGAGGCGGTCGACGGCCGGCCCAACACCAAGGGCGGCCGCTACCACGTCAACCTGCTGCCCACCACCTGCCACGTCTACTTTGGCTCGGTGTGCGGCGCCACGCCCGACGGGCGGCGGGCCGGCACGCCCCTGTCGGAGGGCATCTCGCCGGTCCAGGGCGCCGACCGCCACGGCCCGACCGCCGTCCTCAAGTCGGCGAGCAAGATAGACCACGTCCGCACCGGCGGCACCCTGCTCAACCAAAAGTTCACGCCCCAGCTCCTGGCCGACGAGACGGGGCTCGACAAGCTGGTCCACCTGGTGCGCACCTACTTTCGGCTGGACGGCCACCACGTCCAGTTCAACGTCGTCGACGCCGACACGCTGCGCGCCGCCCAGCGCCAGCCGGAGCTGTACCGCGACCTGATCGTCCGCGTCGCCGGCTACAGCGACTATTTCTGCGACCTGAGCCGGGCGCTGCAAGACGAGATCGTCGCCCGGACCGAACACACGTCATTCAGTGCGTAGGGCAAGTTTGAAACTTGCCAAGATCGAGACGGAAAAGGAGAGAAAATCATGCACACCATCATCCTGCGCAACCGAGCCCGCAAAG
Source organism: uncultured Anaerolineaceae bacterium (assembly GCA_964387775.1). Taxonomy (GTDB): domain Bacteria; phylum Chloroflexota; class Anaerolineae; order JAAYZQ01; family JAAYZQ01; genus CAYLZO01. The sequence goes on along the minus strand of CAYLZO010000326.1, from coordinate 2,148 downwards.
GGCCGAGGGGCAACACGTTCACCATCGAGGTGCTGGGCGACAGCGCCATCCGTGACGCGGTCAAGGCCGCCATCGACGCGCTGGAGTATCACCCCGCGCCGACGCCCACCCGCTCGCTCATCGACATGCTGGGCCTCATCGAGCGCCACAACTTTCAGATCCGCCACGTCGAGCACCACGAGACCGAGGACGGGTTGGAGGCCTGGCTCTTTGTCCTGCAAGGCTGACCTTGGCTGACCGGCCCCGCGCCATCGTCCACCTCGACCTGGACGCCTTTTTCGCCGCCGTCGAGGTGCTGGAGAATCCCGGGCTGGCCGGCTTGCCGGTCGTCGTCGGCGGCCGGCCCGAGGCGCGGGGCGTCGTCGCCTCGGCCTCCTACCCGGCGCGGGCCTTTGGCGTGCGCTCAGCGATGCCCACCTTCAAGGCGTTGGAGCTTTGCCCCGAGGCGGTCGTCCTGCCCGCCCGCCACGGCCTCTACCGCGACTATTCGCGGCAGGTGATGGCCATCCTGAGCGAGACGTCGCCGCTGGTCGAGCCGACGAGCATCGACGAGGCCTACCTGGACCTCAGCGACCAGGTGGCGGCCTGGGAGGACGCCGTCGAGGTGGCCCGCCGGCTCCAGGCGCGCGTCCGCGACGAGGTGGGCCTCTCGGCCTCGCTGGGGGTGGCGGCCAACAAGCTGGTGGCCAAGGTCGCCTCCGACCGCGACAAGCCCGGCGGCCTGACCGTGGTCCGCCCCGGCGAGGAGGCGGGCTTTCTCGCCCCGCTGCCGGTGCGCGTGCTGTGGGGCATCGGCCCGGTGACGGCCCAGAAGCTGGCCGGCATGGGCGTGACCACCGTCGGCGAGCTGGCCCGGCTGGCCGAGGCCGAGCTTCTGGGCCACTTTGGCAGCCACGGCGCGGCCATGGCCCGCCACGCCCGGGGCATCGACCGCCGCCCGGTCGTCACCGAGCACGAGCGCAAATCGGTCAGCCAGGAGCGGACCTTCAGCCGCGACCTGGCCGACCCCGAGACCCTGGCCCGGCGGCTGTGGCAACTCAGCCAGGGCGTCGGCCAGCGGCTGCGGCGCATCGACCGCCTGGCAGGCACGGTCTTTATCAAGCTGCGCTACGCCGACTTTACGACGCTGACCCGCCAGACGGCCCTCGACGCGCCCACCGACGACGAGCGCAAGATCTATGGCGCCGCCCTCGACCTGCTGCGCGGGACCTGGGAGCGGGGCCGCCCGGTGCGGCTCCTGGGCGTCGGTGGCCAGCGGCTGGTGGCCGTCGACGACTACACGCCGCCGCCCCCGGCCGAGCAACTGTCCCTGTGGGACGAGCTTACTTCATAGATGAGTATTGGGAGATTGCTTCGCTGAGCTCGCAATGACAGGTGTATGACATTCATCAAAATCATCAACAAGGAAGCAGAACGCCATGAACGAAACACACGTCGTCCGTCCCAGGCTCACCGTCCTGGAACCAGGCCAGATCGAGCAAGTCCACAACTATTCGCTGCGCATCCTGGCCGACGTCGGCGTCCGCGTCGATTCGGAGGCGGGCCGGCGGCGGCTGGCCGGCGCTGTCGGGCGCTGCTGGAGCGCGGGCGACCGCATCCGCATCCCCGCCGACCTGGTCGCGTGGGCCATCGACAAAGCACCCTCGTCGCTCGACGTCTACGACCGGCGGGGCGAATTCGCCTTCCGGCTGCCCGGCCCGGCCCGCTTTGGCGTCGGCGTGACGGCCCTCTACTACCAGGACCCTGCCACCGACGCGGTCACGCCCTTCACCCGGCAGCACATGGCCGACGTGGTCCGCCTGGGCGGCGCCCTCGACAGCTTTGACGTCATCTCGACGCCCGGCATCGTCCAGGACGTGCCGCCCGAGGTCTCGGACCGCTACGCGGCGCTGGAGATGGCGGCCCATACCACCAAGCCGCTGGTCCTCCTCGTCTCTGACGACGACGCCTTCCCGGCCGTGCTCGACCTGCTGGTGCATCTCCACGGCGACCGGCAGACTCTCGCCGAGCGCCCCTTCGTCCTGCCCTACCTGAACCCCATCAGCCCCCTCGTCATCAATCGCGGCACCGTGGACAAGATGCTGGCCGCCAGCGAGCGGGGCCTGCCCTACATCTATTCCAACTATGGCATGGCCGGCGCCTCGACGC
>CAYLZO010000325.1:0-4668 GCA_964387775.1 uncultured Anaerolineaceae bacterium | reverse complement strand
TGGTGCTGGCTTGGAATTGGCACATCTACTGGCTGATCCTGCCGACGCTGGCCGCGCTGGACACCCTGGCCCTCTTTGAAGATGAACGGCGCATCGCCGTCCTGGGCGACCTGCTCGATCTGGGCAGCTCGGAGGCGGAGGCCTACCGCCGCGTGGGCCGGCGCGCCGCCGAGGTTGCCGACCTCCTCATCACCCGGGGTGACAGCGCCCGGCGCATCGCCGAGCAGGCCCAGGCCGCCGGCCTGCCGGCCGGGCGTGTCCGCGTTACCTACACCAACGAGGACGCGGTGCGCAGCCTCCAGGGCCAGTTGGGCCAAGGCGACACGGTGCTGGTCAAGGGGGCGATGGAATCGCGGATGGAGCAGGTGGTGGCCGGCCTGCTGGCCGACCCCGGCCAGGCCTCCGAGGTGCTGGTGCGGCAGACGGCCGGCTGGCGCAAGGTGCGCCTCCTGCGGCCAGGCCGTCCCACCTGGCTGGAGGTGGACCTGGAGGCCATTGCCCACAACGTGCGGCGCGTGGTCGAGATGGTGGGGCCGGAGACGGCCGTCCTGGCCGTGCTCAAGGCCGACGGCTACGGCCACGGCGCCATCCGCGCGGCCCGCACGGCGCTGAACAACGGCGCCCGCTACCTGGGCGTGGCCAGCATCAACGAGGGCGAGATCCTGCGCCGCTCGGGCATCGCCGCGCCGATCCTGGTGCTGGGCTTTACGCCGGCCTGGCAGGCCCGCGAGCTGGTCCTGAACGGCCTGTCGGCCACGGTCTTTGACCTGGACGTGGCCCAGGCGCTGAGCCGGGCCGCCGGTGAGCTGGGGGGCGAGGTCCGGGTCCACGTCAAGGTGGACAGCGGCATGGGCCGGCTGGGCCTGCTGCCCGACGAGGTCCTGCCCTTTGTGGAGGCGCTGTGCACGCTGCCCAACCTGGTCGTGGAGGGCATCTTTACCCACTTTTCGGTGGCCGATAGCGACCCGGCCTACACCCGCTGGCAGCTCGATCACTTTCGAGGGGTGCTGGAGGCGCTGGCGGCGGAGGGTATCGAGTTCCCCCTGGTCCACGCCGCCAACTCGGCCGCCATCCTGACGCTGCCGGAGAGCCATTTTAGCCTGGTCCGGCTGGGCATCGCCATGTACGGCCTCCATCCCTCGGCCCAGGTGCCCTGCCCGCCCGATTTTCGCCCGGCGCTGGCCTTCAAGACGCAGGTGGCCCAGGTCAAGACGCCGCCGCCGGGCAGCTACGTCAGCTATGGCAACACCTACCGGACGGAGGGCGAGCAGCGCATCGCCGTCATTCCCGTCGGCTATGCCGACGGCTTTCGCCGGGCGCCGCGCCACTGGGGCGAGGTGCTGGTCCGCGGCCGGCGGGCGCCCATCGTGGGCCGGGTGTGTATGGACCAGACCATGATCGGCGTGACGCACATCCCCGACGTCCGCCAGGGCGACGAGGTGGTCCTCATCGGCGAGCAGGGGGAGGAGCGCATCACGGCCGAGGACGTGGCCGAGCGGCTGGGAACGATCAACTACGAGGTGGTGAGCGAGATCCTGGCCCGCGTGCCGAGGGTGGTGTAGTATATGCTAGATCGTTCTGTCATTGCGAGGAGCATCAGCGACGCGCCGTCCCGGCATCCCGGGGAAGCAATCTCACCTTGGCACAGTCGGGGATTGCTTCGTCGCTCGCTGCGCTCGCTCCTCGCAATGACGGGTAGCGACCGCTCAGGCGCCCAACCGTGCGGGGAGGGTGTGGAGCCAGTGCCGCGCCGCTTGCGGCGAGTCCAGCCGGCAATCGGCCAGCGTCGGGCGCGGCTGCGGGGCGACCACGATGGCCAGCCCTCCTTTCTCTTTGATGACCTCAAACGCCTCTTCGTCCTTGTCGTCGTCGCCGAGGTAGACGAGCAGGGCGCCGGGCCAGGCGTAGCGGTCCAGCAGGTATTCGACGGTGCGGCCTTTGTGGGCCAGCGTGGGGCCGATCTCCAGAAACTTGTGCCCCCCCAACAGGCGAAAAACGCCGGGTGCCTCCCCTGCAATCGTATCTTCGGCGATGCGACGGGCTGCCGCCAGCACCTCTTCCGTCTCGGCCTCGTCGGCAAAGCGGGCGTGGATGGCCAGCGCCCAGCCCTTGTCCTCCAGGAAAAAGCCCTCCCGCTCGGCGAGCAACGTCGCCCAGCGGGGCTTGATGGCGTCAAAGGTCGGGCGGATCGTGCTGTAGTCGAGCCGATCCTCCCGCGCGCCGGCCGGGGTGCGCAGCTCGACGCCGTAGGTCCCGGCCAGCAGGATGTCCGGCACGGGCACCAGCTTTTCGACGTGGTTCAGCCGCCGGCCGCTGATGATGGTCACGCGGATGCGGGGGTGGGTCGCCAGCCGGCTGACGAGGGTCGCCACCTCGGCATCGGGATAGACGTGCTCCGGGGTCGGGGCCAAGTCGGCCAGGGTGCCGTCATAGTCCAAAAAGAGCCACAGGCGGTCGGCTTGGGCCAGGCGATGGGTGATGGCGGGAGTGTCGCAGGGTTGGTTGGTTTGGGTCATTTTTGCCTATTCCAGAGTGTTTCATAAGTCATCCGGCCAATGAGTGAAACGAGCATTATCCAGGTGCATATCCGTCTGTTTTTCATTGATCCTCCCCTGGACAAGATCATGCCACGAAAGTCTCATCTTGTCCAGAGGCGGATCGTGTTCTCCAATTTGAATCGAAAGGCTATGCTGGAGGACAAAGTGTGGGACAGGAGTGCTCCCAAAATGATGTGCGCCTTTTTCCGCTTGGCGTAGAGACGTAAGACGGGGTCTCTCGGGCCTGGCTCAAGCGGTCGAGTTCCTACGCCAGGGCTTGGTTGTTTTTGAGAACGAGGATCACGACGAGGGACTGTCTCTCTGCACGGCCAATCTGGGACGCGTCTACCGCGCCATGGGGCGCTACGAGGAGGCTCTGGAGTACATGCAGCAGGCCCTGGCCCTCGCACGCCGGGTCGGCGACCGGACAGCCGAGGGAGAGACGCTAAACACGCTGGGTGACGTCTATCGGTTCTGGGGAGACTATGAGCGTGCCCTCGATCTCTACCAGCAGAGCCTGGAAATCCACCAGGAGCTGGGCTCGCCCGTTGGACAAGCCTACGTCATCGCTGACATGGGCGAGGTGTTCTTCTCCCAGGGCGAGTATGACCGCGCATTCGAGTTGTACCGGCAAGCCCTCGATCTGTGGCAGCAGGTGGGCGACCAGAAAAGAGAAGCTTCGCTGCTGGATTCGCTCGCTTGTGTCTGGCGGGTCAAAGGGGAGAACGAGCAGGCCATGGACCTCCTCCGGCGCAGTTTGGCCTTTCGCCGGGAGATCGGAGACCGGGCGGGAGAAGGGCGAGCGCTGAACCAGATCGGAGCCGTGCATCTGGGCGAGGGCAACCTGAGTGCAGCCCTGGAACGTTTCAGACAAACCCTGGGAATTGCCCGGGAAACCGCAGCGCTCCCTGGAGAAGGCGTGGCGTTCAACAACATGGGGCTGGCCCTTGCAGGACAGGGGGAGCACAAACAGGCATTTGAATACCTGGAGCGGAGCCTGGACATCGCCCGGGAACTCGGCGAGAAGGGGGAGGAAGCTATCGTCCGCTGGAACCTGGGCAATCTCTACCACGAGGTAGATCAGCCAGAAGAGGCTGCGGCGGCATTGGATCGGGCAGCCACGCTCTGCCAACAGGTGGGATGCGTCTACGGCGACGGCGTGCGACGCTGGTTTGAATAGAGATGCTCGCGCGGCCTTGGGCCGCGACCAATTCCATGGATGCCATAGGCATAGAGCTTGACCCAGGAGGAGAATCCCACCATGCAACACGAACTGACCAAGCCTTCTCCGCTCCTGGACGAGCGGGGCGAACTGGCCCAGGTCGGCTGGGCCCGGCAGCCACTCCTCGACTGCAACCTGGAGAATGCCACCTTCTACCGGCTCCGGGTCCTCCAGTCCCTGCGCCTCAAACGCTGGGACTACTACGGGCTGACCACGCCGACCCACTACTTCTCCTTCACCCTGGCCGACCTGGGCTACGCCGGCCAGGTCTTTGCCTACGTGGTCGATTTCGAGGCGCGGCGCCACCACGAGGAGACGCTGACCCTGCCTCTATTCGCTTCGCTCAGGACAGGCTTGGCACGCGGCATCCACCTGCCCCGCAACAGCACCCAGGGGCGCAGTACCTTCGACAAGGGCCGGGTGAAGATGACGTTCGAGGCCCAGGAGGCCGCCCGGCACATCTCGGTGCACTGGCCCGGATTCGAGGACACGGACCTCTCGGCCAAAGTAGCGCTGGCCCTGCCGCCGGAGCACGAGTCCATGGCCATCGTCATCCCCATCGCCGGCAAACGCTTCTACTACAACCGTAAGGTCAACTGCCTGCCCGCCGAGGGCTGGGTCGAGTACCGGGGGCAGCGCCTCGAGGTCCGCCCCTGCGAGAGCCTGGGCAACCTGGACTGGGGCCGTGGGCCACAACCCGAGGAACCCGAGAACGGACGGACGTCGAAAGGGGACGAGATGAGCGAAGGTGATATGCCAATGCTTCACCCTGAACAGCCGACTCGCCAACTGCCTCGACCACTCTTCGGCGTGCACCTGGCCACACGAACTGCATACTCGACTCTTGCAGCTGAACGGCACTCGTACTGTCTCCCCACAGTTCAGGCAGATGTGCGTCGCATATCTATT
>CAYLZO010000324.1:0-4685 GCA_964387775.1 uncultured Anaerolineaceae bacterium | reverse complement strand
CCCAGCCGCAGGCTGGCGGAAGTAAAAGACATAATGATTTACCGGAAACTAAAGTCAAAGGAGGCAAGAAGAACATGCGCACCTATCTTTACACAGGCAACGACAACGCCAAAACGGTTCAACGGTTGGCCATCAGCACGGCTGGTATGCAGCAGCCCACCCTGGTGGTCCGGTTCGGTCCCATGGCTGCGGATGATCCGCTGGCCCTCTGGGCAACCGTCTTGCCCATGGAGGTCGTGCGGATTCGCCTGCCTGGCCTGGACTGGCCCCTCAGCCACACGCCAGTCGACCAGGTAGCCGTCGAAACGGCGATGTCTATCCTCGCCCAGATGATCGCCTCTGGCGACTATCGTCTGGTGATCCTGGATGGCATCCGCGAGGCAATGTCTCGCCATCTGCTGAAGGCGGCTGCACTGCAGCGCCTCGCTGTAATCTCCTCCAACCAAACTCGGATTGCCATGACCTGATTTTGAATCGGATTCAAACCGATTATTGAAGCTCAAGGATACACATACGGCTGGTTCGGCGGCTGGGTGGGCGTGACAGTCTCGGCCGCCAGGATGGGGATCACTTCGCCGTCGAACTCGCCCACCTCAAAGCGGCCCTGGACTCTGACCCAGGTGTCCGCGTTCAGAGTGCCTGCCTCTGGCCAGTGGACGACGATGCCCACCGGCACGGCGTCGGCCACGCAGCAGTAGATGGCAAAGCGGGCAACCATAAACTGGTCCGGGTCAAAGCGCTCGTCGCGGAACACGAACCCCAGCAGATCTGCTTCCTGACCGGCAAAGGCTGCCGGGTCGGCAGTTTGGGAGAAGCGCCGCAGCCAGCCCAGGATCGAATGGTCCTCCTCCACCCGCTGGATGCGGCCGCCCAGTTGAGTGGGTGCTACCGCAGCCACATTTGCCTGGCGCTGGCTTACGGCCTCGGCCCCCAGGGGCCTGGCGGGCACCGCCAGGCCCAGCACGACGGGCAAGGCCAACAAGATCAGCGCCGCGCGGGACACGCCGCGTGCGTGGCCCGCGTGTCCGCAGCCCTCGCCCTCGCCGGTGTCGGTGCCTTCTGTTGCATCGTACATCACAGCAGCCGCCAATACCAGGAAAAGGATGGCCGCCAGCAGCGTGAGCCAGGCAAACCGGTAGTGGATGTAGAAAAAGAGCGTGCCGTTCGAGATCTTGCTGTAGAGAAACAGCCCCAGCCCGCTGAGCACGCCGGCGCGGAACAGCGCTTCCCTTCGCTGTGACATGATTACCCTCCTCCCAGGACGTTGAGAAGCAGACAGAGGAACGTGGTCAGGGCCAGGGGCAGCAGGATCAGGTAGAGGACATAGGTCCGCCGAAACACCCCCAGGAACATGCTGGTGCTCTTGAGATCCACCATCGCCCCAAAGACCAGAAAGGCCAGGATCGAGCCGGCGGGAAAGACGTTGACAAAGGACAGGGCCAGAAAAGCATCCACGGTGGAGCAGACCGACAGGACGTAGGCCAACGCCTGCATGGCCAGCACCGACGAGAGGGGGCCCTGTCCGATCTCGGCCAGGACTGGCTGAGGCACCAGCGTCTGCATCGCTGCCGCCAGCAGAGCGCCGACGACCAGGTAACGGCCCATATCAAAGAACTCGTACCCGGCGACGACCAGGACCTGTCGGGCATCCCGACCCCAGTTGCGATCTCCAGGGTTGCCCACGGGCGCCGGGGCGGCTGGAACCCAGGCAGCGGGCCGCAGCACCTCCTGGGAACTCGGCGCCAGGGCAAAGAGCAGCCCGACCAGCGCCGCGACGACGACCGTGATCCCGATCCGTCCCCAGAAAATGACCCCGCTGCCAAAGGCCGCCCAGGTGCTGGCGATGACGATGGGGTTGATGATGGGCGCGGCCAACAGAAAGGCCACGCCTGTAGGCAAGGGCAAGCCCTTCTGGAACAGGCGCCGCACCAGCGGCACAGCGCCGCACTCACACACCGGAAAGGCCAGGCCCAGGACAACGCCGGCCAGGGGGGCCAGCATCGGGTTGCTGGGGATCAGCCGGGCCAACCGTTCGCGCCGGACCAAGACCTCGGCCAGGCCCGAGGCCAGCGTGCCCAGCAGCAAAAAAGGGGCGGCCTCAATAAAGATGCCCAAAAAGATGGTGACAAACGTCTGGATTGTGTTCAAGATCGGCATACAGGTTCTCCGCGCCCACTGCCCCTCGTCGGTGCCCGGGCCAGACAAACCATCTCTGTCCAGGACAGCAATGTGGGCATCTCTCGCCATCGTCGGTCCAACGATGAGCCATTCTAGCATTGCCCGGCGAGGATGTCAAACGTTGGTGCGGCTTGCCCGATTTGACAAATAGTCCACGATGTGGTATTCTGATCGCAGTGTATTGAAACATTTTTTCAATAACAAGCCATCGATTTGAGCAGAGGTGAAGAAATGACAAGCTGCCACGACATGAAACTGGGCCAGATCTATGTTTGTGAAGGCTGTGGCCTCGAACTCCAGGTAGTGCAAGAGTGCAAAGAGTGCGGCGAATCGGTCGAGGATTGCGCCTGCGAGGAGCATTGCACCTTTGAGTGCTGCGGGGAGCCACTCAAGCTCAAGACCGAAGCTTAACAGTTGCCGATCGGGGAGGACAGCCCATTTGTTTGCTGCGCACATTATTGAAAGACCGTTTCATTTATGGGTGTGACCACGCTGACGGAAGAGCAGATCGTCGAGGCGTTGAGCCGGGAAGGCTACCGCGTCACTCAGCCACGGCGGGCCGTGATCCGGGTGCTGCTGGAAGATGATGGCTATGCCAGCCCGCCCGAGATCCGGGAGCGGGCCAGGGAGTACTACCCGGGCATCGGGCAGGTGACGGTGTACCGTACCCTGGATCTTCTGTCGCGCCTGGGCTTTGTGCGGCGCATCCACACCGAGGAGGGCTGCCACGGCCGCGCCAGTGCCAGGCTCGGGCACCGCCACCACCTGATCTGCCGGCAGTGCGGCGCCGCCGTGGAGTTTGAAGGCTGCGACCTCTCGTCTTTCCTGGCGCGCGTCAGCGGCGAGACCGGCTACCTGGTCGAGGAGCATATGTTGGAACTGGTCGGGCTTTGCCCGGAATGCCGCTGAGGCGCCTTTTTTTGTGCGTGCTAATGAAAGTGTTTTTCAATAACAGAAGCCGGAAAGTGGGCGTTTCTTTTTTGTCGCCAGTAATGAAACAAATTTTCAATAAGAGAGGGAGGGAACCATGAAATCGAAAACCTGGAAGTTGTTGGTCTTGGCCAGCATCACGCTGTTGATGCTGGCTGCATTGGGGGCGTGTGGGCCTGCGACCCCCGAGGCGGCACACGAGCAAGAGGCAGAGCATGAGCACGAGCATGAGGCAGAGCACGAACACGAGGTGGCGGAGCTTGAGGCGGTATCGCTGGGTACCGGCGAAAAGCTCAAGGTTGTAGCCACGACTAACATCGTCGGCGACGTGGTCCGCAGCGTGGGGGGCGAGCGGATCGATCTGACCGTGTTGATGGGCATCGGCGTGGACCCGCACACCTACGTGCCCACCCCCGCCGATACGGTCGCGATCCACGACGCCCACGTGGTTTTTGCCAACGGCGCCGGCCTGGAGGCAAACCTGGAAGAGATGTTGGAGAATGCAGGTGGGGAAGCGGTTCATGTCCACGTGTCGCACGGCCTCGACTTTCGCCCGCCGCCGGGGGGGCACGAACACGAGGAAGAGGCAGCCCACAGCGAAGCCGCGGGGGAAGATGGACACGATCACAGGGACGTGGACCCGCACGTCTGGTTCAGCGTGCCCAACGCGATCCACTGGGTGGAGAATATCGAGCAGGCCTTGCGTGCCCTCGACCCGGCCAATGCCGAGACATACGAGAAGAATGCTCACGAGTACATCCACGAGCTGGAAGAGTTGGATGCCTGGATCCAGGAGCAGGTGGCCCAGATCCCCGAGGCGAATCGAAAACTGGTAACCAACCACCCGGCCTTTGGCTATTTTGCCGACCGCTATGGCCTGGAGCAGGTGGGGGCGATCTATCCCGTCAACCCGTCTTCAGAGCCTTCCGCGCAGGACATCGCCGCGCTGGAGGATGCCATCCGGGAGTATGGCGTGCCGGCCGTCTTTGCCGAGAGCACGGTCAACCCCAGCCTGGCGGAGCAGGTGGCCGGGGATACGGGGGTCAAGTTGGTGCCGCTTTACACCGGCTCGTTGAGTGGACCGGGTGGCGGCGCAGAGACCTACATCCTGTTGATGCGCTACGACGTCAACGCCATCGTGGAGGCGCTCAAGTAACACTTGCATATATCTGAGACCAATGCCGCCGGATAGACCGGCGGCATTTGCATTTGTCAACATGCCGTCTCGATCTTGACAAGCAAAACGCCGCATGCTATAATTAGGAGTACCTTAAGATAGACTATAGATTATTTAAGGTGGATACAAATATGGCAGTAAATGTGGCTTTGACAGCGCTCAGCGAGAGTATGCAGATGTACCTGGTGACCATCGCCCGGCTGCGGGAGGATGGCCAACCGGTGCCGCTTTCCTTGCTGGCAGAGACCCTGTCGATCTCGCCGGTGTCGGTCAACGAGATGTGCCGCAAGCTCCAGGACCAGGGCCTGGTGATCTACCGGCCCTACAAGGGCGCATCGCTGACCGGCGAAGGTGAGGAACGCGCCTGCTACATCCTGCGCCGCCACCGGCTGTGGGAGGT
>CAYLZO010000323.1:0-4718 GCA_964387775.1 uncultured Anaerolineaceae bacterium | reverse complement strand
CCCACCCCATCTCCGACCGCGCCAAGCCCGACGGCCACGTCCACCCCGAGCCCGGCGGCCTGTGCCACGCTGCCCGGCCGCTTCCTCTCCGTTTGGGAGCAGGTCCGCGACCGGCTGGGCTGTCCCCGGCAGCCGGCCGAGGCCCTGGATCTGGCCGAGCAACCCTTCGAAGCAGGACGCATGGTCTGGAATTCGCAGACCCGGCAGATCTATGTGCTGTGGGAAGCGGGCACCTGGCAGGCGTTCGACGACACCTGGACGCCCGACCAGCCGGCGTCGGACCCCGCCCTGGTGCCGCCCGAGGGTTTGGTGCAACCGGTGCGGGGCTTTGGCAAGGTCTGACGTGACGAGCTGGGCGGCCCCCAGACGGCCATCGGCTGGGCGCTGGAGGAGGAACGTCCCGTGGACGGCTGGTGGCAGCGTTTCGAAGGGGGCTTTTGGTCTGGACGGCGGACCGGGTAATGGAGGGCGGCAGTGCCGGGACCGCCTACCTCTTGTACGACGACCGGACCTGGCAAGCCCTGGCCGCCCCCTAAACCACAAGGGTCTGGCCTCTGGGAGGCCAGACCCTTGTGGTGAATCCGGCGAGCGAACGGCTACGCCTATTCAGGCGGTATCAAAACACAGCTACAGGTTTGGTTCCCGTCGCGGAGGTTGCCCAGACGCTTGATGTCCACCTCCAGAAGCCGCTCGAGAAGCACCGTGTCCATCGCACAGACTTCGGCGTGCTCTTCGGCCACCTGGCGGTAAGGGCAGTTCACGTTGGCAAAGACGTATCCTTCGTCCGTCTTTTCCCAACGAAAGCGGAAGCCCTTCTCGTTCAAGAATTGGCTGACCTCTTCCAGCCGCTCCTCAAAGGATTCAGACTCGGTCCAGGGAGGCGCCTCTTCGGCGATCTGGTCGGCGATGCGGTGGACGATCTCCCTCGTTTCCTTGGGACCTAACGTTTCCTTGACTTCGGTCAGGAGGCGTTTCGCCAGGTTGGCATAGTTCTGGGGAAAGAGCTTGTCCGCTTCCTCGGTCAGCGTGTACACCAAGCGCGGCCGGCCCACTTTTTGAGAGCGGCGCACTTTAGAGGCCTCTACCAAGTTCTGGGCTTGGAGCACGTTCAGGTGATGCCGAATGGTCATCGGCGTCAGGTCCAAGTGTTGGGCCAGATCCTCGACCGTCGCCTGCCCATCCTCTTTTAGGATATCCAAGATTTCCTGACGTGTACTTTGCATAGTTTTTTTCCCTTTCTATTCAGAGCACCTACTTCTTTGAACGACCCCGACAGTCCCTCTTCGCAGAGCTTCTGTCATTCTCTTGTGCCTGCGGCAATGGCTACAGGGTAAGCGATGATGTAGGGGATATCCCCCACATTATCGGTTGCCCTCTTGCCACTACCCGCGCCTGCACAGAATTGTAGCACAAGATCACAAATTTGTCAATTCTTATGATATTTATGTCCAAGAGCCCCGCTCGGGGGGGGCGATTCGGCCCGGCACAAAAAGAGCCCCTCCTGATTGACAGAAGGGGCTCGGTCCAGCCAGACCTGATACTCAGGCAACCAACGCCTCAAACTCCTCCCGCTCGATGGTCTCCATCTCGATGAGGCGCCTGGCAAGGATCTCCAACTTGTCGCGATAGCCGGTCAAGATCTCTGTCGCCCGCTGGTAGGCATTGGTGATGATGCGGCTCACTTCCTGGTCGATCTCCTCGGCCACTTCTTCGCTATAGTTGCGCTGCTCGGCGATCTCGCGCCCCAAAAAGACCATCTCCTCCCGGTCGCCGAAGGTGAGCGGGCCGAGCTTTTTGCTCATGCCATAGACGGTCACCATCTTGCGAGCCAGTTTCGTCGCCTTCTCCAGGTCGTCGTGGGCGCCGGTCCACTTTTCACCGTAGACGAGCTCCTCGGCCGCCCGGCCGGCCAGCATGCCCGAGAGGTCGTCCTCGAACTTGTCCTGGGTGTGCAGGTAACGATCCTGCTCCGGCAGGGCCATGGTGTAGCCCAGGTTCATGCCCCGGGCCACGATGGACACCTTGTGGATCGGGTCGCACAGGGGCAGCTTGTGCTGCACCAGGGCGTGTCCTGCCTCGTGGTAGGCCAGGATCTCTTTTTCCTCGTCGGTGATCAGCCGGCTCCTGCGCTCCGGCCCGGCGATGACCCGCTCCACCGCCTCTTCGAACTCGTCCATGCCGATGGCTTTTTTGTTACGACGGGCGGCCAGGATGGCGGCTTCGTTCACCAGGTTCTCGATGTCGGCACCGACGAACCCCGGAGTCTGGCGGGCCAGCACCTCCAGGTCTACGTCGCGGGCTAATGGTTTGCCCCGCACGTGGACCTCCAGGATGCCCTTCCGGCCCTTGATGTCAGGCCGGTCGAGGACGACGCGGCGGTCGAAACGGCCGGGCCGCAGCAGTGCCGGGTCGAGGATGTCGGGCCGGTTGGTGGCGGCAATGACGATGACGTTGGTGTCGGTCCCAAAGCCGTCCATCTCGACCAGGATCTGGTTCAGCGTCTGCTCCCGCTCGTCGTGGGAGCCGCCCAGGCCGGCGCCCCGATGGCGGCCCACGGCGTCCACCTCGTCCACAAAGATAATGCACGGCGAGTTACGCTTGGCCTGCTCAAAGAGGTCGCGCACCCGGGCCGCACCCACGCCGACGAACATTTCGACGAACTCGGAGCCCGAGATGGAAAAGAAGGGTACGCCCGCCTCGCCCGATACGGCCTTGGCCAGCAAGGTCTTGCCCGTGCCCGGCGCGCCCATCAGGACCACGCCCTTGGGAATGCGAGCGCCCAACGAGATAAACTTTTGCGGTTCCCGGAGGAACTCGACGACCTCGGTCAGCTCCTGCTTGGCCTCCTCGACGCCCGCCACGTCGTCAAAGGTGACGGTTGGCTTTTCGCCGGCGAACATCCGCGCCCGGCTCTTGCCAAACGACAGGGCCTGGTTGTTGGTGCCCTGGGCCTGGCGCATCAAAAAGATAAAGAGGACGGCCAAAAAGATAAAGGGCAAAAAACTGCCGAGGATGGTCAGCCACTGCCCCCAGGGGCTGGGCGGCTCGACCTCCACGTCTACCTCGTTCAGCGCCTGCTGCCGCACCCCGAGCCCCAACAGGGTCTCGGTCAATTCCTCGTCGCTCTCTTTACGAGAGGCCAGCACCCGCTCGTCCTCGTACGTGATCTCCAACTCGCTGTCCCGGACGAGTATCGTCTCTACCCTTCCCTCGTTGATATCCTCCACCAGTCGGGAAAGGGAAACCTTTTCTAGCTGTTCGTTTGTCGGAAATACCCCATAAACCAGCGTGCCCGCGATGACCAGAATGAGGACATAGACGAGCACCCCTCTCCAATTCACATTCACCTCTTACCTCCGCTAATCATTCCCCTACAGTGTAATACATCTTGCCCCAGAAACCCGTAAGCTGGACTCCCAAAGGGAGCAAGCCCCTGCCGTAGTGGATGATTTCACCCTTTCCTGGCCCGCGCACCTACCTGCCGGCCCAGGATTCTGCAACATCAGTGAATTATACCAGACAAGTCCGAAATCCCCCAATTCCGTCCACTCTTGGGATAGAGGCTGCCCATGCTCCAGGCTGGTGCACTCCCGGTAGACAAAGCCGGCTTCGTCCGGCTGCGGCGGCGAGTAACGCTGATACACCGTCCGCCAGAGGGGAATGAGCCCCAGGATGGCGGCCAGGGCAGCGAGAAAGAGCACGACCATCAGCCAGTCCACACCCGTCCCGGCGACCTCTCGGCCACCCGGTTCAACCCGGGGCTCGTAACCCCTTTCGACGACGGGCGCCGGCACGACGAAACGCTCGGCCGGGCCGGCCGGTGGCGCCTCTTCTGGCTCCTTGAGCTGGGAGCGGAGGATGTGGGCCAGTTGCCCGGCGTTCCGGTAGCGGGCTGCGGGCTCTTTGGCCAGGGCCTTGTGCACGATCTGGGCCAGGGGAGGCGGCAAATCGGGGACCCAGGTCCGCAGGGGCGGCGGCTCACGGCGCAGGTGCTGCAAGATCAACTCGGATTCCTCGCTGGCTTCAAAGGGACGGCGGCCGGCCAGCATCTCGTACAGCAAGAGGCCGATGGCGTACACGTCTGAGGCCGGATGCGCCATCTCGCCGGCGGCCTGCTCGGGCGACAGGTAGGGTGTCCGGCCCCAGGGCTTGCCGGCTTTGGCAGCGGTGGGCCGCAGGGCCGCCCCTGTCACCGAGACCTGGCCATCTTTGGCCAGCCAGACAGTCGCCGGGGCCAGCCCGCCGTGGATCAGCCCCGCGCGGTGCAGGGGCGCGAGCGCCTCGCACAGGCGGATGGTAATCTCCACGGCAGCCTCGGCGCTCACCCGGCCCGCGCGGCCGAGCAGGTCGGCCAGGGTGTGGCCCGGCACCCGATCGCGCACCAAATAGATTCCCTCGTCTGCCTGTCCCACCGCCGTGAAAGGCACCAGGCCCGGCTCGGCGAGGTCGGCGATGGCTTGCTGTGCTTCACGGAGGCGGCCCACGACGGCCGAGCCCCGGCCAAGGCGCCGAGCCAGCAGCAGGACGGCAACCAACCGATCCTGCTGCGTGTCGTAGGCCTTGTACGCCGTTCCCAGGTCGTGTCCGGTCGCCTCCGAAACAACCCGGTAGCGTCCTTCCAACACGTCACCAATTTGCATTGGGGTTTCCTGCACGCTCATCTTCAAAACACCTCGGTGTCGCTATTGTACACCAAAGGCCGACCCCTGACAAACAGG
>CAYLZO010000322.1:0-4741 GCA_964387775.1 uncultured Anaerolineaceae bacterium | reverse complement strand
CCTTGGACAGCACCTACGAGCCCGTTGCCCTGCTGCCCATGCGCCTGAACCCCGATGCCCTCGACGACCTGGTTCTATTGGGAGCCGGTCTGGGCGCGCCCGTGGTCGTCCCCACGGCACCACTGACGACCTTCACCGTCAATACGACGGCCCATAGCTTTGATGCCAACCCGGGCGACGGCGTATGCCGCGATGGCCTGGGCCGCTGCTCGCTCTATGCCGCTATTGCGGAGGCCGGCGCCTGGCCGGGTCACGACGAAATCCGGTTCGACCTGGGTCCCGGCATTCCTACCCTGGAGTGGGATGAGGGCTTTCCCTACGACGAAATCCGCAAGGCATTGACCATCCGCGGCGACACGGGGGGCGCGATCCGCGTCGCCCTGAGCGGGGGCCGGATCGTGATCGACACATCGGACGCTGTGATCCGCGGCCTGGCGATTCCCGAGGGCATCAAGATCTCGGCTAGCAACACCAACGATGTGGTCGAAGGCTGTCACCTGGGTCCCCCGTCCGAGGTCCACCCGCAAGGCCTGCTGTCCATCACCTCCGGCAGAGGCCACCAGCTCGGAGGCACCACAGAGCAGGCGCGCAACGTGGTCGTGGGCAACAGGGACGTCGGCATCTATGTGCATAGTTGTGGCGCAGAATGGGATCCGTGCCAGATCCAGGGCAATTACGTCGGTCTCGCCGCCGATGGGGTTACCCCGCAGGGCAACGGCGGCCAGGGGATCTATATTCGGCCGCGGTTCGGCAACTACATCGTCGTCGGCGGGATCGAAGACGGCGCGGGCAACGTGGTCGCCGCCACGACAGCCAATACCTACGGCAGCGGTGGCGACGGCATCGAGGTCTTTTTCAACAATACTTCAGGTGAACAACAACCTGGACCGGTGCTGATCCAGGGGAACCATGTCGGCACAGATGCCAGTGGCCGTCTGGGCCCCGGCAACCGGCGGCATGGCGTCAAACTTTCCCTCGACGTGTGGTATACGACCATCGGGGGGCCGGCCGTCGGCGCCGGAAATGTCATCGCCGGCAACGAGGAGGTTGGGGTCTGTTTGGACGGCGTCGGTTCCATGAGAGATAACCCGATCCGGGGCAATGCCATCTATGCCAACGGCGGCATCGGCATCGACCTGGACGACGATGGGCCGACGGCCAACGATCCCGGCGATTCGGACAGCGGCGCCAACCGGCTGCAGAACTGGCCCGAGATCGGCAACGTGGCCCTCGACGGGGGCGAACTGCACGTTACCTTCCGGGTCGATTCGAGCACCGCCCAGCCGGGGTCGCACTATCCGCTGCAGATCGACTTTTTCGCCGGCGAGCACGCCGGCGTTGGAACCGAGGGCAAGGCATATCTCGGCTCGGTCGAGTACCTGGAATCGGAGGCCCAGACCTGGGTGACCAAGTCGTTTGCGCCGCAGGTGGTGCCCCCGATCCTGGGTCTGATCGTGGCCACCGCCACCGACGCCGACGGCAACACGTCCGAGTTCTCGGCGCACTATGGTGGCCAGGACATTGTCGTCACCACCACCGGCGACGAAGCCGATGCGAATCCCGGCGACGGCGTGTGCGCCATTGCCGGGGGCGGCTGCACACTGCGCGCTGCCCTGCAGACGGCCAACGCGGGAGCCGGCGGCGATATCATCATCTTCGATATCCCCGGGACGGGCACACCCGTCATCGAGGTGGGGAGCGCCCTGCCCGAGATTGGCCAGCCAGTGTGCATCGACGGCACCACCCAGCCCAGCGCCGGAGAGGTGGAGGTCAAGCAAGTGTTCCACGCCGGCGATGGCCTGACGATCTCGGCCGGCGACAGCACGGTGCGCGGCTTGAGGATCAGGGAGTTTTCGGGTCACGGCATCGCGCTCAAGACCAAAGGGAACAATGTGGTCGACGCGAACTGGATCGAGAGCATGGGCGACGGCGTGTATATCACCGATGGCTCGGCGCAGAACGTCATCGGCGGATCGGGTCCGGCGATGGCCAACGTCATTGTCGGCAACATGACCGGCGGCATCGAGATCGACGGGGCTACGTCGGCCGATAATCGGATCCTGGGCAACTATATCGGCACGGATGCATCCGGCAGCACCGGGTTGGGCAACTGGGAACACGGCGTGCGCATCGTCAGCTCGTCAGGCAACCTCGTTGGGGACAATATCATCTCGGGAAATGGCGAGACAACACGCTCTGAGTATAACAATCATGCGGTCGCCATCGTCGGAAGCACGGCGACGGGCAACGTCGTGCGCGACAACCGGATCGGCACCACCTCTGAAGGCGACGGTTGTCTAAAGAACCACGCAGTCGGGGTGAAAATCGAAGACGCTTTCAAGAACCACGTCGAAGGCAACGTCATCTCCTGCAACGATGCCGATGGCATCAGGATCGAGCGGGGTGACGAGAATACGGTCGCCGGCAACCTGATTGGCACCACCGCCGCCGGCGACAGCGGCCTCTCGAATGGGGGGGCAGGCGTGAGCGTCGTCGACGGTCGGAATAACGTCATCGGCTCGGAGAGCAGTCCGACACCCGTCGGATCGGGCAACCTCATCTCGGGCAACAGCAGACCGGGGGTCACGATCTCGGGACGAACGGCGACGGGCAACAAGGTGTTTGGCAACTATATTGGCACCGACGTCACGGGCCAGGCGGCCTTGGGGAACTCTTTCCAGGGTGTGCAGGTAAAAGATGCAGCTGGCAACTGGATCGGGACGGCGGGTGCGCAGCAGGCCGGCAACCTCATCTCGGGCAACAAGGGAGATGGCATCGAGATCAGTGGGAAGACGGCCGTCGGCAACCACGTGCGGGACAACGTTGTCGGTCTCAATGCATCGGCCGACACCCGGTTGACAAACACTGAACATGGTATCCGCGTCTTTGAGGCGTGCAGCAACCTCTTTGAGGGGAATGTCGTCTCGGGCAATGGGTTGGACGGGTTCTCGTTCTACCTGGCGCATAGAAATGGGGTCTATCGGAACTATATTGGCACCAATGCCACGAGCGCGACAGGCGTAGGAAATGACGGCAAAGGCATCGCCCTGGAGGAATCGTACGGCAACGAGATCGGAGAATCGGGGGGCAGGGGGAACATCATCGGCAACAGCCCCCGGACCGGCGTCTTTCTTCAGACGTACCATGGGGGACAGAACCGCATCCTTCATAACTGGATCGGGGTGAGCCCGACGGGTGCGAGCATCCCTAACCAAGGCGACGCCATAATGAACGGGTTCGAGCCGGCCACGATCTGCGGCAACAAGATCTGGTACAACGGCGGCGGTCTGCTGGATCGGGGAGGGAGTGATGAGGCCCTGATCTGCGCCAACTCGATTCGGCACAACCAGGGAATCGGTATCAAGAGTGATAGGGCCATGATTCGGACCAATTCGGTCGAGAAAAACAACGGCGACTATGGCATCCAGATCGAGATGCCCCCTGCCCAAGTGTTTTTCAACAACATCGCGAACAATGCGGGCGTTGGCCTCCAGAATAGCGAGACCACGGGCGTTGTCGCAGCAGAGAACAACTGGTGGGGAGCCGCCGATGGTCCCGGGGGCGAGGGACCAGGCAGCGGGGACGAGGTGAGCACGAACGTCGACTATGACCCATGGCTCCTGGCGCCGGTGGCCGTGGCCGTGGTGCCCGCCACCGATCCGGTCTACTCGCCCCCAGGAAACGGTGTGGCCCTAACCTCCATGGCCGGGCAGGCGACGGCGTCCACCTGGCTCTTTTTCCAGAATTGGGTGGAGCCCGACGACGTCCTGGCCGTCACCCTGAGCGACACCGAGGGCTGGCTGCTGCTGCCCACGACCTTTGACGTCGCGCTGGAAGATGGCCTGGGTGCCAGCTTACCGATCAGTGTCGCCCTGCCCGCCGGCACCCCGCCCGGCACCGTTAACGAGGTGACGGTCACCGCCGTCTCCCAGGCCGAACCCTCGAACAGCGACACCGAGACCTTCCAGGTGATCGCGGCCCTGACGGCGGACCTGTCCGTCGTCGTGGCCGATCCAGATCTGGCGACGACGGTACCCTATCAGTATACCATTACGGTCACGAACGATGGCCCGGACGCAGCCACCGGCGTTGTGCTGACCGACACACTGCCGATAACGGCCACCTTTGCCTCGGCCCAGGCAAGCCAGGGGACGTGCGCCCCACAAGGTGGCCTGTCTGGCGCCGTCGTGGTCTGCCAGTTAGGCACCCTGGCCAACGGCGCCCAGGCCGAGATCTCGGTTACTGCCTTTCTCACCTCCATCGCCGACACGGCGGTCGTGAACATTGTCGAGGTGTGGGGCAACGAGCACGACGACGATCCGGTAGACAACTTTGATGTAGCCTACACACCAACCGGAAGCATCATCTACCTGCCCCTGGTAATGCGCTGGTCGCCGTGAGGGCGCAGCACCGAATCGGGCAAAGGGAAAAGAGTGGGCAAATCGCCCGACCAGGAGGTGACCGACCTGTTGAACGACCGCGGCCATCGCACGGCGCGGGGGCGGCGGTTCTCCAAGGACACGATCCGGGATCTGCTGCAAAATCGCTTCTACGTCGGCGACGTGGCCTATGGCACCAAGCACAAGGGCCAGCCCATCGAGTACTTTCGCGGCCAGCACGAGCCGTTGATCAGTGAGGACCTGTTCCAGACCTGCCAGGAGATCCGGCGACGGCGGGCGGGAGCTTCCCGGACCTACCAGCAGGCTTACCGGGTCTACCTGCTCAACGGCATCGCCTACTG
>CAYLZO010000321.1:0-4754 GCA_964387775.1 uncultured Anaerolineaceae bacterium | reverse complement strand
GCGGATGGGGTTTGTCGGTAGATGCCTCCCTGGGTCTGCTTTGCCACCTCTTAGGAGATGTGATATACTATTTCTTGCGCGCAGCACCCAAAAATCGGAGTGGATGTCATGGATGGCAAAGCTACCACACAAACCCATCGACCTTCGAAGCCCCCCTACCCCTCCAGTTGGATCGACCGCCTGGTCGACTGGGTGGCTGGCTTGCCTGGACCGAGTTGGCCCTACTACCTCGTTTTGTGGCTGATTCTCCTTTTGGCCGCCAACGGCCTGGGTTGGCTCGATGGCTCGCTGCCCGTCGGCCAGATCGATCCCCTGTCCATCGCCGCAGCTGACTTTGTCTATCTCGCTGTGCTGCTGCACTACCTCAAGCAAGCCGCCGGCTCGGCCCTGGATCGCTTTCGTCCCGTGTTGGACGCCGACGAAAAGGAGGTGGCTCGCCTGCGGTACGAGTTGACGACTCTGCCCCGTCGCGATGCTCTGTGGGCTACCGGCGCCGTATTGGCCCTGGCCGCTTTGAACTTGGCCCTCAACCCCCGGGCGCCGACCCGCGTCCCCGGCGCCTCATCATCCAGCCGCATTTTTGACAGCTTGGTCCTTCTCCTCAACCTGGCCTTCCTGGCCCCCCTCGTTCTCCAGACCCTGCGCCAACTGGCCCTGGTGAACCGCATCCACGCCGCCATCCCCCGCGTCGACCTCTTTCAGGCCCATCCTCTCTATGCCTTTTCGGGCCTGACCGGCCGCATCGCCTTGGGCTATATCCTGCTGGCCGACCTGTCCCTCACCTTTCTCCTCATCTTTTCCGGCGAGGAAAGCCTCGATCCCGTGGCCGTGGCCATCATGGCCCTGATGATCCCCCTGGCCCTGGTTACCTTTGCCCTGCCCCTGCTGGGCATGCACCGGCGCATGGTTGAAGAAAAAGAACGGCTGCAAGCCAAAGCCGGCCGGCGCCTGGCCGCCACCTTGGCCGAACTGCACCGACGGGTGGACGATCTAGAGCTGGGCGACATCGAGACCCTCAAAGATGCTCTCTCTGCCCTGCAAGCAGAGCTTGACCTGCTGGCCGGGCTCTCGACCTGGCCCTGGCAGGCGGGCATGATCCGTGCCCTGGCCTCGGCCCTGCTGCTACCCGTCGGGGTGTGGATCCTCGAACGGATTTTGGAACGCTTTGTCGTTTTCTAGGCGTGACCTTCCGGCCTGCTATTTTGGAGGCAAGTGCGATGAGTTACTCTGCCATAGAAGCTCAAGTCACCTGGGTGGAAGACCGGCGTTTCGTGGGCGAGGCGTCGTCGGGACACGCCATCGTCGTCGATGCCAGCGCCGACAAGCGCGGGCCGAGCCCCATGGAGCTGATCCTCCTCGGCTTGGTGGGCTGCACGGCCCACGACGTGGTCGGCATCCTGGAAAAGAAGCGCCAGCCCGTAGACGGCGTGGAGGTGCGCGCCCGCGCCGAGCGGGCCGAGGACCCGCCCCGCGTCTACACCGAGATCGAGGTCGAGTACGTGGTGCGCGGCCGGGGCGTCCAGCCGAAAGCGGTGGAGGACGCCATCCGGCTGTCGGAGGAAAAGTATTGCTCCGTTTCGGCCATGTTGGACAAGACGGCCCGCATCACGTCGAGCTATCGGATTGAAGCAAATGGCAAGTGACAAAGGATAGCTATCCTTTGTCACTTGTTTGGAACCACTCCCGGAGGGTGACCGAATGGACCAGGAAAACGCGCTTTCCGCAGAGCGCATCCAGGAGGGCTTGAACACCGATGTCGTCGGCCAGGAGCTCGTCTACCTGCCCGAGACCGGCTCGACCAACGACGTGGCCCGGCGGCTGGCCGGCGAAGGGGCGCCCGACGGCACCGTCGTCCTCACCGACCACCAGACGGCCGGCCGGGGCCGCCTCGATCGCCGCTGGGAGGCGCCGCCGGGCTGCTGCCTGCTGGTTTCCTTCCTCTTCCGGCCACCGCTGGCCGCCCATCAGCTCCAGCGGCTGACCATGATCTGCGGACTGGCCGCCGCCGACGCCATCGAGGCCGAGACGGGGCTGCGGGTGGCGCTCAAATGGCCCAACGACGTGGTGCTCGACGGGGCCAAGGTGGGCGGCATCCTGACCGAGATCGGGCTGCACGGGCCGCGAGTCGAGCAAGCCATCGTCGGCCTGGGGCTGAACGTCAACCTCGACCCCGGCGACTTGTCGGCGGATCTGCTGATGCCGGCGACCAGCCTGTCCCAGGCCCTGGGCCACCAGGTGGACCGCCTGTCGCTGCTGCGGTCGCTGCTGCGGGCGGTGGATCGACGCTACGTGGGCCTCAAGGCCGGGCACTCGCCCCACGCCGAATGGGCCGCGCGCCTCGTTACGCTGGGGCGGCAGGTGTCTGTCTCAACGGGCGACGAGGTGCTGGCCGGCGTAGCCGAAGGCGTGAACGCCGACGGAGCCCTCCTGCTGCGCCTGCCCGACGGCCGGCTGGAAACCGTCCTCGCCGGCGACGTGACGCTGCGTCTGTCGAATTCTGACCCCCAGGTTTGACATTTCCGCTGTTTCCGGGTATCCTAAGGCCAGCAGCGTGAGGAGGGAAAAGCCATGTTAGAATCGTGGGACATCCGGCATTGGCTGGTCGTGGCCGTATTGATCTTGGTCAACATCGTGATCTTTGGCTGCGTGTTGCTGATCTTGTTTGAAAAGGTCGTGCTGCCCTTCTAATCGGCCAGCAGTGGTCGCCGGCGGCGGCCGGACGAGTAGAGTGGTGCCAGGCATAACGCCTTGGGCGTGCCTGGCACTTGTGTTGGAAGGTACAAACACCGACTCGCGGGCGGGCAAACTGGCAAAAGAAGCCCACATCTGCTATAATACGCGCCGCTCGCTGGACACTACAAAAGGATGGCCTGACCGATGAAGAACTCGAAACTTGGACACATTGTGCGGCGCGAGGTGCGGACCCTGCTCCGATTGAGCCCCTGGGTGCTCGTTTCGCTGCTGCTCGCCGCGACCCTGTGGCGCACCGACCTCGCCGCCCTGTCGGGGCTGTTCCAGTCGCCGGCCACGCCGACGTCGGAGCCCCCCACGCTGACCCCGACCCCAGCACCCACCGAAGCGCCGACGGAAGCGCCGCCCGAGCCACCCACCGCCGAGCCCCCCACGCTCACGCCCACGCCGGCGCCGACAGACGCCCCGGCTGCGACGCCCGTGGTGACGCCCACGGCAACCCTGACGCCGACGGTGCCGCTGCCCTCTCCGCCCCCTGCGACCCCGGTCCTGGAAGAGAATGACGAATCCCAGCGCTATACCGAGGATGCCGAACTCGATTTTAACCTGGGCATGTTGTTCGACTCGCTGGCCCTGGGGGTCTCTTACGCCTGGCTTTGTTGCGGGATCATCTTTCTCTTGATCGTACCCCTCGGCTTTGTGGCGCTGTGGACGGCCAGCAAGCGGCGCCGAGAGCGAGAAGGGCAGGAGGACGAAGAATAGAGTCGCAGGCGGAAAGTCGAAGGAATCGCAGCGCGGGTGATCCCAGGGCAGGGACCCCGCGCTTTTTGAATGGAAGGGCCTGGGCGCTCGCCGGACTCGTGGGACTCGCGGGACTGGCCTTTGGGCTGCGGGCCGTGGGCCTCGTCTCCCAGAGCCTGTGGCGCGACGAGGTGGACGCCATCCGTTTTGCCACCCAGCCGCTGGGCGACCTGCTCCGGACCTTTTCGACGCCGGCCTACAACGGGCCGCTCTACTACGTCTTTCTCCGCCCCTGGCTGGCGCTGGCCGGCGATGGCGAGTTCGCCCTGCGTTTCTTCTCTGTGTTCTTTGGCGTGCTGGCCGTGCCGCTTATCTATCGGCTGGCCCGGCGCCTCTTCCCGAACCGACGCACATTCGCCCTCCTCCCGGCGCTCCTGGCGGCGATCTCACCCTACCTGGTCTGGTACAGTCAGGAGGGCAAGATGTACGCCCTGGTCGTGGTGCTCGCCCTCCTGTCGATGGAGCGCTACCTGTCCGCCATCGAGCGCGGAGGCGGGTGGCAATGGCTGGGCTACGTGCTCGCCACCACGATGGCGTTCTACACCCACCTGGTGGCGGTCTTGCTCGTCCCGGCTCAGTTCCTCGTTTTTTTTCTATGGCGCGGGCGGGCCGCCGAACCCCGGTGGAGGCCCTGGCTGGCCAGCATGGCCCTGCTGACCGTGCCCTACCTGCCCCTCTTGGCCTGGCAGCTCCCCCTGCTCCTGACGCCCGCCGAGACGGGCTTTCCGTTTCTGCCGCTGCACGAGATGCTCTCCTCGCTGTGGCTGAGCTACAGCCTGGGCGTGGTCTGGAGCGGGAGCTGGTGGACGGCGGCCGTCTTTGTCGGGCTGTTACTCACCGCCGCTTTGTTGTGGCGCGAGGCGGGGTTTCGCGGCTCGACCGTGGGCCTGCTGGCGATCTGGCTGGCCCTGCCGATCCTGGGTCTCTATCTCGTCAGCCTGGTGCGGCCCCTCTACACGGCGCGTTATCTCATCTTTGTCCTGCCCGCCTACCTCTTGCTGCTGGCCGTGGGCCTGAGCAGCCTCGCCGCGCGGTCGCGGCTGCTGGGCGGGTTGTTCCTGGCGGCCCTCCTCGCGGTGCAGGGCGCCGGCTTCTGGTTTCAGGCGACGACGCCGCTCAAGGCTGATTTTCGCACGGCGACCGACTATGTGGCCGAGCGGCTCTCGGCCGGTGACCTGATCGTCTTTCAGATTCCCTACGGCCGCCACTCCTTCGAGTACTACTACGAGCGCCGGCCTGCCGCCGAGCACGTTCCGGGTCCC
>CAYLZO010000320.1:0-4763 GCA_964387775.1 uncultured Anaerolineaceae bacterium | reverse complement strand
TTCGACCCGGCTTCCTTCGACCCGGCTCAGGACGGGCAGGACGGGCAGGACGGGCTTCGCTCCCTACGGTCGCTCAGAATCCGCAGGACTATCCGTTTGTGACAGGCTGAAATGCGGGAACCTGTTCATTTGCAGACCCTAAGCGAGATTCTTCGTCGCTCCGCTCCTCAGAATGACGTGCGTCAAAAAGTGTCCGGTAGTGAAGACAGGGTTGGAATTTAGTTAGAGGTCCAGGTGCTGGTTCTTGGGAGGCAGATAGCGCTTTTGCGGAGGAGAAGAATCCGCGCAATCCGCGGAATTCCTGTCCGAGAATAAACGCTCAGGGCAATAGCCGGCGTTTCAATCCTGGCCGTACCAGCGGCTCTCTGGATAGAAATCTCGCCAGGCGTTGGGAAAGGCCGGAATGTAGGGCACGGTGCGCAGCGCCTCTCCGCGCAGCCGCCCTTCCACCGACAAGCCCCGGTCCATCTGCCAGGTGCTGCCCGTCTCCTCGTCCCGCACGGCGTCCCCCTGCCGGACGAAGGTCAAGACCCGGTCGCCCACCCGGCGCAGGTAGACGTGCACGTCGTGGCTCTCCGGGTCCACCGAGACGACGACCGGGTGCTCGCCTACCGCGTCGTTGATGAGCCCCGCTTCGGCAGCCACCTTGTAGGGAAAGGCGGTGGCTGCCCCGTCCAGCGTCACGCCGATGACGTAGCGGGGATGAAAGGTCTCCCGGCCGAAACCACCGGGAAAGACCTCGTATGCCTCTTTGTTCAAGGCCAGCGTCTCGGGATGGGCCTGGCGCCAGGTCTCCCACGGCACCAATTGGCTGGGCAGCAACTCCAACTCGGTGCCCTTCAGGGGGCCGTGAATGGCCCGCCCCCAGGGCTGCGACCAGACGCTCTCGGTCTGATGGTCCCACCAGGTCATGGCGTTCATGAACAGCCCGCCCTGGTTGCCGAATACGAACGGTTCTCCGTTCACCTGCCGGTCGTGCACGAGACCGGTATAGCACAGCGGTCACCAGGTGACCAGGATCGGCGTGCCGGCCAGCCAGTCGTTGACCATCTCCCGGCGGTTCAGCAGGCCCACCGGATAGGCATGGGCCTCCCCCTCCAACTCGACGCCCATGACCAGCTCATCGTCGTCGTAGCCCGCCTCGTCGGCGGGGACGAACTCGGGCTCATAGATGGGCCGGATGCTGTCCCGGCCCAAAAGTTGGTTCCAATGGTGCTCGACCTCTTTGGTCATTTCAGACCTTTTGGATTCTTCCGGCGATGGCGAGACCGCCACGCCCACCCCGCAGGCCGTCACGAACAATGTCAGAACCATCAGACTTGCCAAAACTCGGATCAATCTCCCGTGCAACATTACCTTTCTCATTTCTAGAATCTGCTTCAGGCCAAATATGCGGCACGACTAGGTCATCAGGCGGGCCAGCCCCTTCACCACCCGGCCCGACGCGCCGCCGAGCAGCTTGCGGACCCGGATCTCGGCGGCGGCCTGCATCCCGGCAATGACCGAGCGCACGTGGCCATTACTGCCTTGAAGTCGATCTCGGGCTCGACGGCGGGCAGGCCAAAGTGGTCGGCCGATCGCATCTGGTGGGCCACCCGCGCCGTCTTGAGCAGCGTCTTGCTCGGCACGTAGCCGGTCCAGGTGCAGTCGCCGCCCAGGCGGTCCCGCTCCACGATGGCCACGCCCATGTCGAGCTGGACGGCCAGGCTGGCGGCCATCAGCCCCGCCGAGCCGCCGCCGATGATGATCAATCCGTAGTCTTGGCCCATGAGGTCTCCCGTTTGCGTCCCGCGTCTCGCCGGACGGTGTCCTGTCTACTCTACCCTCCAGACGAGGCAGAGGGGCTGTTCCTTACGTCTGTCCGGTCAGGTGGAATGGGGCGGGAGATGAAAAGACCTGCCATTGACTAGCCGGAGATTGCTTCGCTCGCTTCGCTCGCTCGCAATGACGGGGTTGGCTGGGCTGCCTCCGGCTCGCGGCCGAACTGGGTCTCGTACAGGTGGGCGTAGAGGCCGCCCTGGGCCAGCAGCTCGGCGTGGGTGCCCTGCTCCACCAGGCGGCCCTCGTCCAGCACCAGGATCTGGTCGGCGGCCAGGATGGTGGACAGCCGGTGGGCGATGACCAGGCTGGTGCGGCCGGCCAGCAGCGGCTCCAGCGCCGCCTGGATCAACGCCTCACTGTGGGAATCGAGGTGCGACGTCGCCTCGTCCAGGATGAGCAAGCAGGGGTCCTTGAGGATGACGCGGGCGATGGCCAGCCGCTGCTTCTCGCCGCCGCTGAGCCGGTAGCCCCGCTCGCCGACCACCGTGTCGTAGCCCTCGGGCAGGGCGGCGATGAACTCGTGGATGTGGGCCGCCCGGCAGGCGGCCTCCAGCTCGGCGTCCGTCGCGTCGGGCCTGTCCTGAGCCTCGTCGAAGGGCTTGGCGTAGAGCAGGTTGGCCCGCACCGTGTCGTGAAAGAGGTAGGTCTCTTGCGTCACCATGCCGATCTGGCGCGCCAGCGACTCCTGGGTCACGTCGCGCAGGTCGTGGCCGTCGAGCGTGATGCGCCCCTCGGTGGGGTCGTAGAGGCGGGGCAACAGGTAGGTGATCGTCGTCTTGCCTGCGCCGCTGGGGCCGACCAGCGCGGCCAACTGCCCCGGCCGGATCTCGAAAGAGAGGTCGTGCAGCGCCCAGCGCCGCGTGGCGATGATGCCCGGCGTAGCCTCGTCGGGCTCGTCGCCGTCCTTGCCCGGCTCCCGCTCGGGGCCCCGTCCCCGGGGCGACGCCCCCGAGACGGGGGCTGCGAGCGAAGGCTCCTCTGGCTCGGACAACTCGCCGTCGGCCAGGTAGCTGAAGGAGACGTCGTCGAAGCGCACGTGGCCGTCCACCGACTCGAGCTCGACGGCGCCCGGCCGGTCCTCGATCTCGAGCGGGAGGTCGAGGTACTCGAACACCCGCTCGAAACTGACCAGCGACTGGGCGAGCTCGACCTGGACGTTGGACAGGGCCGAGATCGGCCCGTAGAGGCGGGTCAGGTAGGCGGCAAAGGCGACGATGGTGCCCACGGTGATGGCCTCGCCCAGCACCAGGTGGCCGCCCACCCAGTAGATCAGCGCCGTGCCGATGGCGCTGGCGATGCCCAGCCCCAGGAAGAACCAGCGGCCGACCAGTGCCCGCCGCACGCCGATGTCGCGCACGTTGCGATTGGTCTCGCGAAAGCGGGCCACCTCCCGGCGGCGGCGGCCAAAGGTCTTGACCAGCAGCACGCCGTTGATGCCCAGCGTCTCGCTGATGATGCTGCTCATGTCGGCGTTGTACTCCATGGCCCGGCGGCGGATGCGGCGCAGGATGCGGCCCACCCGGCGCGCCGGCAGCAAAAAGAGGGGCAACACCGCCACCGAGAGCAGGGCCAGCCGCCACTCGATGGTCAGCATCACGGCCAGGGTCGAGACCAGGGTGATGCTGTTGGTGGCGATGTTGGGCAGGGTGCCGGTCACGGCGCTCTGGGCGCCGACCACGTCGTTGTTGAACCGCGACACGATCTCGCCCGACTTGGTGTGGGTGAAAAAACGGAGCGACATGCGCTGCAAGTGGTCGAACATCGCCTGGCGCAGGTCAAAGATGATGCCCTCGCCGACGCGGGCGCTGAGGTAGCGCTGGCCCACGCCGATGAGCCCGCTGAGGACCGGGATGCCGATCATGCCCAGAGCCAGCCAGTTGAGCCGGGCGAAATCCTCGTTGGGCAGTACGTTGTCGATCAGGTCGCGATACAAGAGGGGCGGCACCAGCTCGATCAGCGAGGTGGCGAGGATGGCCACCAGCATCAGGGCCAGCGAGCGCCAGTAGGGCCGGGCATAGTCCAGCACGCGGCGCAAGAGGTCGCGGCTGACCTGGGGCCGGCCCTTCGATTCGTCGTAGCGGATGTAACTCCACCAACCGCCGCCATGAAACATGAATCACTCCCTTTGAGATAGAGATAGAGAGATTGAGCTCCCAGTCTCTATCCCTCGTCTCTATCTCCGTGAAGGAGGCGCAGCGCCGTCTCGGCCAGGATGGCGGCGCCGACGGGCAGGCAGCCCTCGTCGATGTCAAAGCGGGGGTTGTGGCCCGTGCGCTCGTCGCCCTCGATGCGGCAGCCCAGGCGGAACATGGCGCCCGGCGCCCGCTGGGCCAGCACCGAGAAATCCTCGCCGCCGAGGCTCATCTCCCAGGGCCGGACGTGCTCGCTGCCCAGCAAATCCTCGGCGACCTGGCGGATCAAGGCTACCAGGCGTTCGTCGTTGATGACCGGCGGCGCGCCCTGCTGGATGCGCAGCTCGTAGTCGCCGCCCATCGAACGGGTCACTGACGCAGCGCGCTCGATTTCGGCGTGGATGGTCTGCTGCACGTCGGGGGCCTGGTAACGGATCGTCCCCATCAGTTCCACCTTTTCGGGGATGACGTTGCTGGCCTGGCCGCCATGGATCGAGCCCAGGCTGATAACCGCCGGGTCAAAGGGGCTGATGCGGCGGGAGACGATGCCGTGCAGGGCCAGCACGACGTGCCCGGCCAACTGGATGGGGTCCCGGCCCCGGTGGGGATAGGCGCCGTGCCCCCCCTGGCCGAGGACCGTCAGCCAAAAGGTGTCCACGCCGGCGGACGTGGGGCCGGCGATGACGCTCACGGTGCCGGCGGCCGCGCTGGCGTCGGTGTGAAGGCCAATGACGGCCTCGACGCCGTCCATGGCGCTGTCCTGGACCATCCGCTCGGCGCCGGAAAAGCCCTCCTCGTCCGACGTTTCCT
>CAYLZO010000319.1:3289-4790 GCA_964387775.1 uncultured Anaerolineaceae bacterium | reverse complement strand
GCATCATCCGCCGCGCCGACGTGGTGGACACTAGCGAAGCCGAGTGGGATCGGGTGATGGCCGTCAACGTCAAGTCGGTCTACCTGATGAGCAAGTACGCGGTGCCGGTGATGGCCGGGCGGGGCGGCGGGGCCATCGTCAACACCGCCTCGGGCTGGGGGCTGGCCGGTGGGCGGAACGCGGCGGCCTACTGCGCCTCCAAGGCGGCGGTGGTCAACCTGACGCGGGCCATGGCCCTCGACCACGGCCCGCAGGGCATCCGCGTCAACTGCGTCTGCCCCGGCGACACCGACACCGGCATGCTGCGCGACGAGGCCCGGCAGCTCGGCGTGGCCGAGGCGGCCTTCCTGGCCGACGCCGCCGACCGGCCCCTGGGCCGCGTCGGCACCCCGGACGAGATCGCCCAGGCGGTGCTCTACCTGGTCAGCGACGCGGCGTCGTTCGTCACGGGGGCGGTGTTGGTGGTCGATGGCGGGGGATTGGCGGGATAGAGGGATTGGGTATTGGGTATTAGATATTGGGCGTGCATCCCCAATCGCTAATATCCAATCCCCAATCCCCAATCCCTAATCCCTGATTTCCTGGCACAGGAGTCGGATTCATGCGTGGGCTAAGAGCCAGACGAGTTCTCATCACCGGCGGGGCGGGCGGCATCGGCGCGGCGACGGCCCGGCGATTTTTGGAGGAGGGGGCGCGGGTGGTCGTGCTGGACCGCGACGAGGCGGCGTGCGAGCGTCTGGTGGGGGAGCTCCCGGCGCTGGGCGGAACTCTCCTCGCCGACGTGACCGATCCCGAGGACGTTGCCCGCGCCTTTGCCGAGCTGGACGACGTGCTCGGCGGGCCGGACGTGTTGATCAACAACGCCGGCATCAGCATTCGACATAACTTTCTGGATATCCCGCCCGCCGAGTGGCGGCACGTGATCGACGTCAACCTCAACGGCGTGTTCTACGTGGCCCAGCAGGCGGCGCGGCGCATGGTCGCGGCGAGAGGCGGCGTCATCCTCAACATGGGCTCGACCAACGGGCTGATGGGCTATCCCTACTACGCCGACTATAACGCCTCCAAGGCCGGCGTCGTCGAGCTGACCCGATCGCTGGCCCTGGAGCTGGCGCCGGCGGTGCGGGTCAATGCCGTCTGTCCCGGCTGGATTCTGACGCCGATGCAGGCCGCCGAGTACACGCCCGAGATGCAGCGCGCCTTTGCCGCCAAGGTGCCGCTGAAGCGCCTGGGCACGCCCGAGGACGTGGCCGCGCTCTTTGCCTTTTTGGCCTCCGACGACGCGGCCTGGATCACGGGCCAGGCGTTCGTCATCGACGGCGGAGAGATCGCCGGCGGCTTGGCGAGCCAGCGATAAGATTCCCCTCCCTTGGGGGAGAGGGAGCAAATTCCCCTCCCTCGGGGGAGGGGTTGGGGGAGGGGGAAGGTTGACCGAGGGGAAAACCTGCCCCCCCCCCCCCCCCCCCCCCCCCCCGGGGGGGGGGGGCTAAACCCCCCCCCC
>CAYLZO010000319.1:0-3279 GCA_964387775.1 uncultured Anaerolineaceae bacterium | reverse complement strand
CAGGTGATGGATCTCAATAGCCCCCTCACCCCAGCCCTCTCCCCACGGGGGAGAGGGAGCAAACTCCCCTCCCTGGGGGAGGGGGAAGGCTACGGCCTGAGTCAGAGATTTTCATGGAGTTTACGATTTTTGTTTTGGTAATCATCGGCTTTCTGATACTGTTCAGCTTCGGCGCCTTTGCCCTCATCTCGCTGCGGGAGGATGAGCGGCGGGCGGCGGGGATGGCCCTCGCGCTGGCGGTGGCCGGATCACTGCCATTCTTTTTCTCCCTGCTCCTTCCCGGCGCGGGCCAGTGGATGGTGCTCGGCGCAGTCGGGGTGGTTGCCGTCGCGGGCGTCATCCTGTTCCTGCTGCCCATCGGCCGCGCCGCATGGGGCGACGACGAGCCCCAGACCCGCATCGACGAGCGCGACATCATGTTCGCCCGCGCCCGCCTGGAACCGGGCACGCCCAACTACGAAGCCTACTACGCCATGCGGCCCGAGAACAAGGCCGGCGACGACAAGACCCGCTCGCTGCCGGGCCTGCTCTCGCCCCAGGCCCGCGAGGCGAACCCCCTGGTTTTTGCTGCCGCCGACGCCGCCTTTGCCCTCTCCGAAGAGCTGCGGGACGTGGTGGACGGCCCCGTCGCGCCGCAGCGCGCGGAGCACGACGCGGCGCAGATGACGGTCTTTGTCAAGGGCTTGGCCTGCTACCTGGGCGCCCGCTCGGTGGGCATCGCCGAGCTGCGACCCCACCACGTCTACAGCCACGTCGGGCGGGGCAGCGGCGAGTACGGCGCGCCGGTGTCACTAGAGCACCGCTACGCCGTCGCCTTCACCGTCGAGATGGCCCACGAGATGGTGCGCACTGCGCCTGCCGCGCCGACCGTGCTCGAATCGGCCCACCGGTACGCCGAGGCGGCCGCAATTGCCGTGCAACTGGGCCAATTTTGCCGGTCCCAGGGCTATCCCGCCCGGGCGCACATCGACGGCGACTATCGCGTCGTTGCCCCGCTGGTGGCCCGCGACGCCGGCCTGGGCGAGATCGGGCGTCTGGGCCTGCTGATGACGCCCGGCCTGGGGCCGAGGGTGCGCCTGGGCGTCGTCACCACCGACCTGCCGCTGGTGCCTGACGGCCGGGCCGCCGATCCGTCGGTGCTCGACTTTTGCCGCATCTGCGAAAAGTGCGCTGCGAACTGCCCGGTGCGGGCCATCCCCGGCGGCGACCGGCAGGAGATCGACGGTGCGCTGCGCTGGCGCATCAACCAGGAGACGTGCTATCGCTACTGGTGCACCACCGGCACCGACTGCGCCCGCTGCGTGGCCGTCTGCCCTTACTCGCACCCCGACACGGCGCTGCACAACCTGGTACGCTGGGCCGTGCGGCGCTCGGGGGCGGCGCGGCGGGCGGTGCTGTGGCTCGACGACCTGTTCTACGGGGCGAAACCCAAACCTAAAGCAGCGCCTGCTTGGCTGCCGCCAAAACCATCAAAGTAGGGCAAGTTTCAAACTTGCCCCACAAGAATGAGGTGAAGAAAGTGATTGAAACGCATGGTTTGCACACGAGCAGCGCTCACTACACCCGGTTGGGCCGGCAAGAGCGCGAGAAAATCCACGTGGCCTCGCTCGAAATCCTGGAGCGGGTGGGCGTGGACGTCCACGACGAACAGGCCCGCGACATCCTGGTCGGTGGCGGCGCCCGGGCCGACAGCCAGCGCGTCCGTATTCCCGAGTACATGGTCACGCGGGCGCTGGCCACTGCACCCCAGCGGCTGACCCTCTACGACCGCCACGGCAAGCTCGCCATCCGCGCCTGGGGCTACAATACCTACTATGGCGGCGGCTCCGACTGCCTCAACGTGCTGGACCATCGCACCGGCCAGCGGCGCCGGCCCACGCTCCAGGACGTCAAGGACGCGGCGACCGTGCAGGACGCCCTGCCCGAGCTCGATTTTGTCATGTCCATGTTCCTGCCCGAGGATGCCGACCCGCGCATCTACGACCGCTACCAGATGGAGGTCATGCTCAACCACACGACCAAGCCCATCGTGTTCGTCACGCCCGATTTTCATGGCTGCGTGGCCGCCGTCGAGATGTGCGAGGTGGTGGCCGGCGGCGCGGATGCCTTCCGGCAGCGGCCCTTTGCTACCTGCTACATCAACGTCACCTCGGGCCTCATCGCCAACGAGGAGGCGTTGCAAAAGTGCATTTTTCTGGCCGAAAAGGGCCTGCCCCTGCTCTACATCCCGCTCAACGCCGGCGGCGTCAACGCCCCGGCGACGACGGCCGGCTGCATGGCGACGATGAACGCCGGCATCCTGCTGGGGGTGGTGCTCTCGCAATTGGTGCGGCCCGGCGTGCCGCTGGCCGTGCCCGGCTGGAACGGCGGCCCTTACAACCTCAAGACTATGGTCGGCAATTACGTCCTGGCCGACGAGCAGGGCGTGCCCACCGAGATGGGCAAACACTACGGCCTGCCGGTGTTCGGCCTGGGCGGCTCGACCGACGCCAAGGTGCTGGATCAGCAGACCGGCATGGAGGTCACGCTCAGCCTGCTGACGGCCCTGCTCCACGGGGCCAACATCGTCCACGACGTGGGATTTATGGATTCGGGCCTGCAAGGCTCGCTCCAGTTGCAGGTCATTGCCAACGACACCATCGGCTTTTTGCGGGCCATGACCCGGGGCGTGGTTGTCGACGACGAGACGCTGGCCCTCGACGTGGTGGAGGAGATGGGGCCGACGGGCACCTATCTCGACCATCCCCACACGTTGCGCCACTTTCGCGAGCCCTTTTACTCCAGGCTGGCCGACAAGGGCACCTACTCGCAGTGGCAGGAGCGCGGCGCGACGACGATGGAGCAGCGCGCCGCCGAGCAAGTGGACGAGATCCTCGACAGCCACGAGCCCGAGCCGCTGCCGGAGGATGTGCAGCGTGGCATCCGCGAGATCGTGGAGCGGGAGCAGAGGGAGATTGGAGATTAGATATTGGAAACCGTAGAAAAGTATCGAATACCTAATATCCAATATCCAAGAGGGAGACACGATGCACGACAAAGACTTGTTCTTCATGAGAGAGCCGTGGGCCTACGACCCGGAGGCGGAGCCGGCCCGGCGGGAGGACGCCGACGTCGAACCGGCGGTAGACCGCCACCGAGACGTTCTGCCGGGTGGAGCCGAAGGCGGTCACGACCGGCCCGGACTGGCCGGTGTCGATGACGATCTCCTCCTTGGCGGCGGGCTCCGTCGAGCCGAGCACGACGAAGACGGGGACGGTCAGCGGGGCCAGGAACGCGAGG
>CAYLZO010000318.1:3296-4793 GCA_964387775.1 uncultured Anaerolineaceae bacterium | reverse complement strand
GGAGCCGAAACTAGATTTCATCGAGCGGATCAGCGAGCTGAGCGGGCAGAACGTGCGGCGCTGCTACTACTGCCTGCGCTGCTCGGCCGGCTGCCCGGCGGCCGAGTTCATGGAGTACACGCCGGCCCGGCTTTTGCGCATGGTCCAACTGGGCCAGAAGGAGGCGCTGCTGCAATCGTCGGCCATCTGGCTGTGCATCGGTTGCGAGACGTGCGGCACCCGCTGCCCCAACGAGATCCACGCCGGGGCCGTCATCGACGCCCTGCGGCAGATTGCGCTCGCCGAAGGCGTGGCGCCCGCCGAGCGCTCGGTGCACCGCCTGCACGCCGCCTTCCTGGACAGCATCCGCTGGTGGGGGCGGCTCCACGAGCTGAGCATGATCCTCCAGCACAAGCTGACCAGCGGCGACAACCTGCTCAACAACCTGGACATGGGCCTGGTCATGTTCCTCAAGGGCAAGATCCACCCGCTGCCGAAGCGGATCGAGGGCATCGACGAGGTGAAGGCGCTGTTTGAAATGGAGAGCGGGGAATCGGGGAATCAGGGATCGGGGAATCAGGTATCAGGGAACCCGGTACCCGGTACCTGATACCCGGTACCCGATACCCGACTTGAGGTGAGTATGGCAAAGCGGTACGCATTCTACCCCGGCTGCACGCTCCACTCCACCGGCGTCGAGTTCGGCGTCAGCAGCGAGTTGGTGTGCGAGGCGCTGGGGCTGGAGATGGTCGAGATCCCCGACTGGAACTGCTGCGGGGCGTCGTCGGCCCACAGCATGGACCACACCCTCTTTCTGGCCCTGCCGGCCCGCAACCTGGCCAAGGCCCAGGAGGTCGGGTTACGGGATTTGGCCATCCCCTGCGCGGCCTGCTACTCGCGCACGGCGGCGGCGGACCTGGCCTTGCAGCAGGACGAGGCGCTGCGGGCCAGGCTAGAGTCGGTGCTGGGTTTCGAGTACGAGGGCCGGGTGCAGCCCCGGAACCTGCTCGATATCATAGCCAACGACGTCAGCCAAGAGGCGTTGAGGGCCAAGGTCGTCAAGCCGCTGGCGGGGTTGAAGGTGGTCAGCTACTACGGCTGCTTGCTGGTCCGGCCGCCCGAGTACACGGCCTTGTGGGACGACCCCGAGCACCCGCAGAGCATGGACTATGTGCTGGAGTTGATGGGCGCCGAGGCGCTGCCCTGGAGCTACGGCGTCGATTGTTGCGGCGGCAGCCTGACGCTGAACCGGGCCGACGTGGTCGTCCACCTGGTGGACAAGCTGGCCCGCGCCGCCCGCGAGGCGGGGGCCGAGGCCCTGGTCACGGCCTGCCCGATGTGCATGGCCAACGTCGATGGCCGGCAGCTCTACCGCGACGGCCCGCCGATCCCGCGCCCGCCCAAGCCGGGCTACGAGCCGCTGCCGATTTTCTACTTCACCGAGCTGATGGCCCTGGCCTACGGCCTCTCGCTCAAGAAGGTGCTGGGCAAGCACCTGGTCGACCCCAGGCCGCTGCT
>CAYLZO010000318.1:0-3196 GCA_964387775.1 uncultured Anaerolineaceae bacterium | reverse complement strand
TGATCGTCGGCGCGGGCATCGCCGGGATGGCGGCGGCCATGCACCTGGCCGATGCCCCTTCGGGGGCAGGGCACGAGGTGTACCTGCTGGACGCGGCGCCGGCCATCGGCGGCTCGATGCACCTGCTGGACCACACCTTTCCCACCAATTCGTGCGGCATCTGCCTGATGCTGCCCCACCAGCCGGCCTATTGCCCGACCTTCGAGTGTGACGTGCACGAGCGGGTGAAGCTGCTGCCCTACGCCGAGGTGGTGGAGGTGGAGCCGGTATCAGGGAATCAGGTATCAGGGAATCAGGGAATCGGGTATCAGGAACCCCGATACCCGATACCCGATACCCGATACCGGATCACCGTCCGCCACAAGGCCCGCTACGTCGACGCCGCCCGCTGCACCGGCTGCACTTGTCCTGCGACAAGCACGGGCGGCGACTGCGCCGCCGTCTGCCCCGAGGCCCGGCCCCACGACCACGAGGGTTGGGTGCGCCCGGTCAAGGCCATCTACCGGCCGGCGGGCCAACGGGCCGTGCCCGATACGTGGCTCATCGACATGGAAACTTGCACCCGCTGTGGGGCGTGCGTCGACGCCTGCCCCACGGGGGCCATCGACCTGGACATGGCCGACCGCGAGGAGGTGTTGGAGGTCGGGGCGGTGCTCCTGACGCCGGGCTTTGCGCCCTTTGACGCCCGGGTCAAGGGCGAGTACGGCTACGGCGTCTACGACAACGTGCTCTCGGCCCTGGAGTTCGAGCGGCTGGTCAGCCTGGCCGGCTCGAGCGTGGCCCGTCTGCAGCGGCCCTCGGACGGCGAGAAGCCGAAGCGGGTGGCGTTCGTGCACTGCGTCGGCTCGCGGGACAATCTCTGCGGGGCCGGGCACTGCTCCTCGGCGTGTTGCATGTATACCGCCAAGCAAGTGGCCCTGGCCAAGCAGCTCGACCCCGAGCTGGACGTGACCGTATTCTACATGGATCTGCGGGCCTTTGGCAAGGATTTCGAGGCCTACGTCGAGGGCGTGCAGGCCCTGCCCGGCGTGACCTATCGCCGGGCCATGCCCTCCTCGGTGCACGAGTTGCAGCAGAGCAAGGACCTGCTCATCACCTACGCGGGGGAGGCCTGTGCCCTTGAGGGTAATGGCAAGCTGCACGAAGAGCAATTCGACCTGGTGGTGCTGGCCATCGGCTTTGCCCCGCCGGCGGGGATGCAGGCCCTGGCCCGCGAGCTGGGCATCGAGCTGAACGAGTACGGCTTTGCCGTGACCGACGGCTACCGGCCGGTGCAGACCGCCCGCCCGGGCGTGTTCGTCGCCGGGGCCTTCCGCGAGCCGAAGGACATCCCCGAGACGGTGGCCGAGGCGGCGGGGGCGGCGGCGGAGGTGTCCGCTTTCTTGGGAAGCAAGGAGCAGGTATCAGGGAATCAGGTACCCGGTACCCGGTTTCCTGATACCCGATTCCCCGATACCCTGCCCCAGGATGTCGCGGACGAGGAGCCAAAGGTCGGCGTGTTCGTCTGCGCGTGCAATGGCGATTTGGACGCCGTGAACCCGGCGGACGTGGCGGCCTGGGCGGCGGGGCTGCCGGGCGTGGGGCTGGCGCGGGCCGTGGCCGACGGCTGCTCGGCGGAGGGCCGGGCGGCGATTCGAGAGGCGATTGAGGCCGAGGGGCTGAATCGGGTCGTGGTGGCCGGCTGCTCGCCCCGCCTGTACGCTGACGAGTTCGAGGGCGTGATGCGCGGCGCGGGGCTCGACCCCCGGCTGCTGGCCCGCGTCAACTTGCGGGAGCAGGTGGTCTATCCGCATCGGAATAATGGCGCTGACTTGACAGCCAAGTCCCAGTCCCTGGTGGGCATGGCCGTGGCAGGACTGCGGGCGATGGCCGGGC
This sequence comes from uncultured Anaerolineaceae bacterium, assembly GCA_964387775.1. Lineage (GTDB taxonomy): Bacteria > Chloroflexota > Anaerolineae > JAAYZQ01 > JAAYZQ01 > CAYLZO01. The sequence continues at coordinate 1,321 of CAYLZO010000318.1, read as the reverse complement.
TGGAGGCGCTGAGCCTGGGGACGGAGCAGGCGCTGACCCGCCGGGCGCTGGTCGTCGGCGGCGGGGCGGCGGGGCTGACGGCGGCGCTGGCGCTGGCCCGGCTGGACGTCCCGGTCGATCTGGTCGAGCGGGAGCCGGAGTTGGGTGGCCAGTGGCGGCACATCCGCTACCAGCCGGCAAGGCTCAAGGCTCAAGGCTCAAGGCACAAGGCACAAGGCGCAAGGCACAATGACCCGCAGGCGCGATTGGCGGAGTTGATTGCAGAGGTGGAGGCCGAGGAGCGGATTACGGTTCGCTGCAACACGGAAGTGACGGACAGCGAGGGCCAGCCGGGGCGCTATCGGTCGGTCATTGCCGAGAACGGCGAGGAGACGACGGTCGAGCACGGGGTGGTGGTGGTGGCTACGGGGGGCGGCCCGGCGGCGACGGACGAGTACCTCTACGGCCAGGACCCCCGCGTGCTGACCCAGCGCGAGCTGGAGCAGCAGATCGCCGACGGCACGCTGGCCACGGCCCAGACGGTGGTCATGATCCAGTGTGTCGGGTCGAGGGAGCCCGAGAGACCGTATTGCAGCCGGGTGTGTTGCACCCAGGCCGTCAAGAACGCGCTGAAGCTGAAGGAGCTGCGCCCCAACCTGAACGTCTACGTCCTCTACCGCGAGATGCGGACCTACGGCTTCCGCGAGGCAACCTACCAGGCGGCGCGGGATGCGGGGGTGGTGTTTGTCAGGTATGAGGTATCGGGGAATCGGGGAGCGGGGAAGCCGGAGGTGCGGGCCAACGCCGACCATCTGCACGTGAACCTGGTCGAGCCGGTGACGGGCCAGCCGCTGGAGTTGGCCACCGACCTGGTGGTGCTGAGCGTGGGCATCGACGCCGAGGAAGAGGGTGCTTTGGCGCAGACGCTGGGCGTGGACCTGAACGCCGATGGCTTTTTCGCCGAGGAGCACGCCAAGATGAAGCCCCTGGACCTGGGGAAGGGCATGTTCGTGGCCGGGCTGGCCCACAGCCCGCGATTCCTGGAGGAAACGATTGCCCAGGCCCAGGGGGCGGCGATGCGAGCGGCGGCCTTCCTGGCGCCGGAGGTGGTGGCCGACCGGCCGACGGCGGTCTGGGTCAACGAGCGGCTGTGCAGCTTTTGCGGGCTGTGCGTGGAGGCCTGTCCGTTTGAAGCGCGGGTGATGAACTATGACACGCGGGTGGCCGACGTGGACTATGCCCTGTGCCAGGGTTGCGGGGTGTGCGCCGTGGTCTGCCCCAACAAGGCGACGCTGCAAAAGGCGTTCGAGCACAAGCAGCTCATGGCCGCCCTCGACATGGC
>CAYLZO010000317.1:0-4840 GCA_964387775.1 uncultured Anaerolineaceae bacterium | reverse complement strand
GGCGACGGCCTGGTGGACGGGCAGGGCCTTGAGGACGTGATAGTCGTCGAGAACGACCAAAATACGTCCGTCAGGCGGCAGGGCCGCGAGCTCGTTGACGAGGCCCGTCAGCAGCGACTGTGCCGGCGGCGGCTGGGGCAACCGGAGGGCACCGAGCAGACCCTGGCCCAGGCCGCGCTCCACCGTCTGCAAGGCGCCGACGAGGTAGGCCAGGAAGCGGGCCGGATCGTTGTCGCTTTCGTCCAGCGACACCCAAGCCACGCGATTTGCGATTTTGGGTTTACGATTTTCGATTGCCGGATCGTCGATGGATAGTCGTGATTCGTGAATCCAGGTTGAGAGAAGCGTGGTTTTGCCAAAGCCGGCCGGCGCGGAGAGGAGGGTGAGTTTACGTCCCAGGCGCAGGCCCTCGTCCAGGCGCTCGATCAGGTCCGGGCGGCGGAGGAGGGTCGGGCGGGCGGGTGGGGCGTAGAGTTTGGTGCGCAGGAGTGGATTCTGGGGGGAAGGGCCGCCGCCAGGAGTTGTTGTGTCCTGCCTGCTGGTCATGCGCTCAGTCCAGTCGGAACGTCCCGCCGATTTGGGCAAAGATAGGCTCATAGTCGGACCACTCGGTTTCGTCCACAACCATGTTGAGGATCCAAAGGTCCCGCCCGTCCGCAAAGACGTACTGGTAGTTCCGCATAGAAAAGGGACCGTACGTGTAGCGAAGGGAAATCCGGCCTGCGTTGAGCCCGTTGATGTGCCGCTCGGGTTCCAGGGTGATGACCTCGATGCCCATCTGTTCGTACATGGCCTCCAGTTGGTACATGAGGGGAAAGACTTCCATCGCAACGGGCATCGTTTGGAACTGGACGTTCAGGGTAGGGAACCCCACACCGGCTGGCTCTGGGGACATGGCCCACAGTTTGAAGGACTCCCCGGCTTGTTCGCTGGAGATCATGTCCGTAACGGACTGAGCCCATTTATCGTCGAGTCCCTTCAGCCTGTCAAAGATAACCTCGATGCCCTCTTGGTCGATGTCGATCACCTCCCAAGCCTCGGGCAGGGCTACGTGAAACCCGCCGGTTCCATAGTCGATCCAGCCCTGGGGCAAGGGGAACGGGGTCGGTGTTTGCGTCGAGGTTTGCGTTGGAGTTGGGGTGCTTGTGGGGGACGCGGTCGGTGTCGGCGTCGCCGTGGCGGTGGAGGTCCAGGTAGGCGTGGGGCTGGCGGTCGGGGTGAGGGTCGGCGCCTGGGCCGTTTGGGTGGCAAACACTTGGGCCGCGATCTCGGTCGCCTCGGCGTTGCGCTGCGACTCGCCAAAGGAGGTGCAGGCCGTCACGGTCAGGCTCACTGCCAGGCAAATCAGAAGGGTAGATAACCTTTTCATCTTGAGGTGCTCCTTTTCTCCGCTATGAGGTAGGGGAAAGGGTCCTTCGCACCTGGGGACCGTCCCCGGTGATCAAGGGTTTCGCCCAAAGAGCACCCCCAGCAGGATTCGAACCTGCGACCGACGGCTTAGAAGGCCGCTGCTCTGTCCTCTGAGCTATGGGGGCTGGGCAAGCTGTCAGCCCTCAGCCCTCAGCTTGCAGCGATATTCTAGTCCAGGTCCAGCAACTTGTCAAGCCCGCCGCCGGCTATCCACGTCCGGAACGCCGCCACGTCGGGCAGCACCACGGCCGACAGGTGGCGGACCACCCAGTTGGCGCCCATGGGCGAGATGCTGACCACCGGCGCGCCGGCCCGAAATCCCTCCCACATCTCGATGGCCGTGCCCATGCTGGCCCGAGGGGCATAGGCCACCACCAGATCGGCCTGCCCGGCGAGCTCGGCCATCTCCAGCAGCGTCTGTTTGGCTTTCAGGTCGTCATAGTCCACGCCGTCGGGGTGGAGCTCGTTGGGGTCCACGATCTCGACGTCGGGGTGGTCGGCCCGGATGGCCTCGGCGATGATGCGCCGGTAGTCCTGTTCGTCGATGTAGCGGTCCAGCCGTGAGCCCTGCATGATGCCGGCGATGAAAACTTGCACAGTGCCCTCCTTTAGCCGCCGGAGGCGGCGGCCAATGCCTGCTCCAGATCGGCGATGATGTCCTGCGGGTCTTCGACGCCCACGCTGAGGCGGACCAGGCCCTCGCCGATGCCGAGGGCGGCCCGGGCCTCGGAGCTGAGCTGGCGGTGCGACGAGTGGGCCGGGTAGAGGGTCAGGCTGTAAACGTCGCCCAACGTGGTGGCGGGCAGTACCAGCTCCAGCGCCTCCATGAAGCGAAAGACGTCGTCCTGCCCCGCGTCGCGCAGCTCAAAGCTGAGCATGCCGCCGAACCCCCGCCCATCAAAGAGGTCCGCAGCCAGTTCGTGCTGGCGGTGGAAGGAAAGGCCGGGGTAGTTGACACTGGCCAGATCGGTCCGCTCGGCCAGCCACTCGGCCACGATCTGGGCGTTGGTGCCATGCTGGCGCATCCGCAGGGGCAGGGTCTTGAGCCCACGCAGGGCCAGCCAGGCTTCCTGCGGCCCCAGGTTGGCGCCCAGCAGCTTCTGTCGCTCCCGCAGGTCGTGTCCCCGTCCTCCCGAGCACGCCACCACGCCGCCCAGCACGTCGCCGTGGCCGCCCATGTACTTGGTGGCCGAGTGGACGACGTAATCGGCACCATGCTCCAGCGGGCGGAAGAGATAGGGCGTGGCAAAGGTATTGTCTACGATGAGGGGCGCACGCACGTGGTGCACCAGGTCGGCCAGGGCCGGCACGTCGGCCACCTTCATCAGCGGGTTGGAGATGGTCTCGCACAGGACGGCCACCGGCTCGGCCTCGGCGACGGCGTCTTTGACCTCCATCAAGTCGGTGATGTCCACGAACTCGACGCGGACGCCCAGCTCGGTCATGAGCCATTCCAGCAGGGCGTAGGTCGCGCCATAGACGTCGGCGGCGGCAACCACCGACGTCCCGGCCCGCACGCCGGCGCCCAGCAGCGCGGCATAGACCGCGGCCATGCCCGAGGCAAAGGCCACGGCGCCTTCGCTCCCCTCCAACGTCGCCACTGCTCGCTCAAAGGCGCTGACGGTGGGGCTGCCGTAGCGGGGGTAGACGTAGCCCTCGCGCCTGCCGCCAAAGACGGCGTCGAGGTCGGCCAGGTCGTCGTAGACGTAGCCCACGGAGGGATGGATGGGCGTGCTCACCGGCGTAAAGTCGGGGCGTGGCCCGCGCTCGCCGGCGTGGACGGCCTGGGTAAAGATACTCTTTTCTTTCAGCATGTTGGCTCCTTCCGTTGGGCAAATCGCCAATTTGCCCTACAGTTCTTTTTCCATCGGGACGAAAACAAAGCCGTGCAGCCGTTGCGGCTCCTCGGTGGTGGCGAATCCGAGTCGTTCGTAGAAGCTCTGGGCGTTGAGCGACGCGTTGACCGTCATCGTCGGGCGGCCGGCGGCACGACAGGCCTCCTCGGCGCGGGCCATCAGCGCGGTGGCGATGCCCAGGCCCATGTGTGAGGTCCGCACGAAAAGCATCGAGACGTGGTCGGTGTCGCGGCCCGCTCGACGAGGGCCTCTGGCGTGGCGTGGGCGTGAAACTCGGCGATGCCCTCCGGCTCGAAGGTGGGCGACACGTGCTCGTCGAACACGTCCCGGACCAGGGCCGACACGCGCCCAGCGTCCTCGAGGGCAAAGGGTCGGATTTCGACCGCTTTGGGCAGCATGGCCTCGCGTCCTCAAGTGACGTCTACCAGCGGCGTGATCCGGGCGATAGACTGGGCGACAGATTGCTCCGTATCGATGCAGAGTTCGATGGCGTCCTGGGGGCAGACGTCTACGCAGCGGCCACAACCCCGGCAGGCCTCACCGACGACGGCCTGCCCGTCTACGAGGTGGATGGCATCGACAAAGCACACGTTCTGCGTGCAGGTCCCACAGCCCAGGCAGCGGCCGTTCACGGCGACGGTGACGCCCGGCATCCGCGTGGTCTTGGCGCCGATCCGCGGCGGCAGGTGGGGCAGTATGCCCCACAGGCAGCAACAAGGGCAGCAGTTGCAGATGGTCAGCAGCCGGTCGCCGGGGCCGACGCCCAGCCAGACCGTGTCCAGCTTGTTGCGGCCGATCAGGTGCACCAGGCCCGCCTCCCGGCAGCGCGCCACGTGGGCCAGAGCCTCTTCTTTACTCACACGCCGCCCAAGTTCGGGGTTGATGCCCTCAGCGGCCTCGCCGAGAAAAAGGCAGCCCAGATCGACCGAATACTCCTGGCAACCGGCACTGGCGCGGCAGAGGCAGTCGTTCATGATCCAGCGCGCGCTCGACTGCTCGATGAAATAGGCCACGACCTGCGAGGGCAACACCATCTCCCCGGGCACGTCCACCGCCTCGTTGATCGAGACGACGCGGTCCTGGGGCAGGTACATCACGTCGTCGCCGGCAAAGAGCCAGCGGTCGAGCAGGTGGCCCAGCACGGGCACCCGGGTCGCTCGTACCGCCAGAAAGCGGCCGGGGTAGGCTTTTTTGATGAGAGATACCAGCCAGCGGGGACGGCTCATGGGCCTAGCCTATCGGCCCGCTGCCACGTTGCGGGCCGTCCTTGATGATGACGGCTGTACCTTCCTCGCCGGCCACCGGTCCACAGGCTGCGAGGCTCAAGAGCGGGACGACCACGAGTCCGCCCTTTAGACCTGAATTTCTGGCATTGTGCACGTGTTCACTCCAGATTGGCTACGTTGTACCAGATAGGGAACGAGCTGCCGGCACTTGCTTATCGCTCCAGCGCCTGATCACCCAAGAACTGGGCAAGCCGATGTCGGCGTCTCCTCTGCAGGTGCCGGGCACCGGTCCTGGCTCATACGAAGGCGATTATATCACCACCTGGCCTCCAGGTCAAAACAGCCCTG
>CAYLZO010000316.1:0-4920 GCA_964387775.1 uncultured Anaerolineaceae bacterium | reverse complement strand
TGCTGACCCTGGCCCTGGGCAGCGCCCTGCTCGACCTGGCCCTCCTGGCCATCGCAGCGACGGCGCCGGAAGAAGCAGGCCGCACCACCTGGCGCATGGTCGTGCCCGGAGCGGCGTCCACCCTGCTGCTCTTTGCCGCGGCGGCGCGGATGGACGCCCAGGTCGGCAGCGCCTCCTTGCTGGCCCGCGACGTGCCCACACAGATTTTGCTCCTGGTGGGCCTGGCCGGCGTTTTGCGCCTCCTTGTTTTCCCTCTCTTTCCCTGGGGCCTGGCTTCCCCCGAGAGCCTGGCGACCCTGGTCCTGCCTGTCGGAGTTGGGACCCTGTTGCTGACCCGCTTGCAACTCAATGCCCCAATTCTCGCCGACCAGGGCTGGGCGCTGGCGCTGGGGGGCGCGGCGCTGGCCTTTGGCGGAATCCTGGCCTGGGCCGGCCGCTCCTACCAGGGGATCGCCATCTACCAGACCGGCAGCGTGCTGCTCTTTGTGCTTTGGCAGCCCTCGACCCCCTGGCCCCTCCTCGGCCTGGTGCTCGCCGTGGGCTCGCTCGCGGCCTGGTGGGATGCCACGCGCCAGGTAGACGAGGTGCCGCGCCTCGGCTGGTCTGCCCGCCTCGTCGAGGGGCTCCGGGGCGCGCGCGCCCGGGCCGGATCGGCGCTCCTGGAACGCGTGCCTGCCCTGGCGCGCTGGCGGGATTCCTGGCTCGGCCGGCGGGCCGGTGTCCTCCCAGCGCTCCTGGCCCTGGCCTCTGTGGGTGGGGCACCGCTCACCATCGGCGCGGTGGCCCGCTGGGCGCTGTACGCGGCCCTCCTTGGCCGGCAGGAATCGGCGCTGTTGGTGACCCTCCTGGTCGCCGATGCCCTGCTCACAGCCGGGCTGTGGCACGCCCTGGGCAACTGCCTGGAGCAGGCCAGGGGACAGAAAATCAGACCTGCGGCCCAATTGGCGATGGCATTGCTCTCCCTCTCGATCTTGATCCTCGGCATCGCCTCCCGGCGCTGGGCTGCCGGACTGGGCCTGAGGCCGGCGGCCATGCCCGACGTATCGGTCTGGGGCCTGGGCCTCGTCTTTGTCCTGCCCTGGCTCCTGGGCACCTGGCTGGCCCGCATTCGCGTTCACCTGGAGCCCTACCTCGAGATGGCCGGCCGACTGGCCAGCCTCGATTGGCTCTTCCAGGGTGCGGCCCGGGTCGGACAGCGGCTGGTGGCAGCCGGCTATTGGCTGAGCCAGGTCGGCGAGGGGGAGGGCTGGTGGGGCTGGGCGCTGATCATCTTGGCCCTGGGCGTGCTCTTTTTTACGTCGGGCCAGTAGTGTCCGGCGAGCGGAGTTGGCCTATCCGCTCCGAGTCCCGCATCCGGGATGGCGAGCGGGGAATCGACTGAGTATGGAAGCTTTTTCTGACATCTTTGCCTCTGTATCCGGGCTGCCCGGCATGGTCATCTTGGCCCTGGCTGCGCTCACCATGTTCTTGACCTCCGACTGGCGCCTGTCGTTGACCGCGCTCCTGGTCGAATACATCGCCGTCGGCCTGGTGCTCAGCCGCTTTATCCAGGTCGAGATCGCCATTGCCAAGATCCTGGCCGGCGTCTTTGCCGTGTTTATGCTCTACCTGGCCGCCAGGCGCGTCCAGGAAGTCCAACCCTCTCTGGCTCTGCGCAGAAACACCCCCCGGCTCCTGGGCTTGCAGGTGAGTTGGGGGAGTGGCCCCCTGGGCTTGCCCCTCCGGCTGCTGGCCGTATTGCTGGTCTCCCTGGCTTTGGTCCGCCTCTTCGGCGACTATCAGTTGGACCTGATCCCCATCGATCTGGCCGTGGTCGCCTGTTGGCTGGGCAGCATGGGCCTGCTGGGCCTGGCCCTCAGCGGCGATCCCCTGCGCGTGAGCTCGGCCCTCCTGACGATCCTGGTCGGCTTTGATCTGGTCTTTGCCAGCCTGGAGACGGACCTGGCCATCGTCGGCTTCTTTGCCGCCCTGACCCTGATGGCCGCGCTGGCCTTCTCCTACCTCATCACGGTGCACGGCCTGGCCCAGATCGAAGAGCCGGTCCCCGAGGAGGCCGAATCGTGAATCCGATCCCTGGCCCCCTCATTCTGCTGGTGCTGCCGGTGCTGGCTGCCGGGCTCATCTACTTGGTCCGCCGCTGGGCGCTGCCCTCGGCCTTTCTAGCAGCACTGACCAGCGGCCTCTTGTCCTTCCTCTGCTTCCAATTGCCCCTGGATCGCTCGGCGTTCGTCCTGGGCCAGGAAGTCGCCTTTGGCCGCCCCGTCGTCGCCCTGGGCCAGACCCTGATCCTCGACCCGGCCGGGCAGATGTGGCTGGCCTTTGCCTTTATGCTGGCGACCGTGCTCTATCTCCTGGCCTGGCGCCTGCCCCAGGGACGGGCTTTCTTTCCTTTCAGCCTGATCGTGCTGGCCCTCTACGCCCTTCTGGCCATGTTTCAGACCCTGGAACTGAGCATCATGACGTTCGGCATCAGCACCACGGTGGCGGTATTCCTCATCCAGGGGCCAGAATCCACCTCGGTCCGGGGCGGGCAGCGCTATCTGATGGTTACGCTGTTGAGCGTGCCCCTGCTTCTGGCCGCCGCCTGGCTGCTGAAAAACGCCGCGCCGGAAACCCTCGTGGACCGGGCCTTTGTGGTCCCCGAACAAGTCGAGTCGGTCGAGTTGTTGAGCCGGACCCTGATGCGCAACGCACTGCTGCCGACGGCCCTCGGCTTCGGGCTCTTGCTGGCCGTCTTTCCCTTTGGCACCTGGATGCCGGCGCTGGCCGCCGACGCGCCGCCCCTCGTCACCGCCTTTGTCTTTGGCGTGGGGCAGACGATGGCCCTCTATTTGGCCGGCGTCTTCCTGGAGACCTATCCCCCCGTCCTGGAGCAGGCAGCGGCGATGCGCGTCATCCAATGGGCGGGTTTCATCATGGCCGTCAGCGCCGGCCTGATCGCGGCCTTTCAGCGCGACTTTGGGCGGCTGCTGGGCTACGCGGCGCTCAGCGACCTGGGGGTCCTGCTGCTGGCCTTTGCCACGGTCGGCAGCCAGAGCCTCACCCTCACGTTGATGCACCTGACCAGCCGGGGCCTGTCCATCGCCCTGGCCGCGGCCGCCCTCTCGGTTCTGCGCGATCGGGCCGGCACGGATCGGTTCGACGCGATGCAGGGGATGGCCCGCCGCCTGCCCCTGGCCACGATGGCCCTGCTCCTGGGTGGGCTGGGCCTGGCCGGCTTTCCGCTCACGGGGGGCTTTCCGGCCCACTGGGCCGTCTACCGGGCCGTGGCCAGCAGCGACTGGCTCCTGGCGGCCCTGCTATTAACTTCGACAGCGGCCATCGTGGCCGGCTGGCTGCGGGGCCTGAGCGCCATGCTGGGCGCCGAGACCCGCGACGACGTGGCCCGCCAGCCGATCCTGGCCTCGATCCTGGTCCTCGCCCTGGCCGGCCTGGTCGTCGCCCAGGGACTCTTTCCGCAGCTCTTCCTCGGCCCGGTCCGGGCTGCGGCCCAGGCATTCTCCCTCTTCTAAGCGAACTCTGCTGGAGGTGTAACGTGGACGACAAAAGCTCTCGTTTGCCCGGCTTCTACGACCTGGACGTCCAGGAGCGGCGACGGCGCGTCGCCGAGTGGAGTGACCTGGACGAGGCCGAGCGGGAGACGTTGGCCGGGTCCGGGCTCACCCCTGACCGCGCCAACCGGATGATCGAAAACGTGATCGGCACCCACGCCCTGCCCCTGGGCATCGCGGCCAATTTCGTCGTCAACGGCCGCCAGACCCTCGTGCCGATGGCCATCGAGGAGCCTTCGGTGGTGGCCGCCGCCAGCTACATGGCCAAGATCGTGCGCGACGCCGGGGGCTTTGCCGCCCACACCACCGAGCCGGTCATGATCGCCCAGATGCAGGTCCTCGACGCGCCGGACCCCTGGGCCGCCCGCTTTGACCTGCTGGCCGAGAAGGACCGGCTGCTCGACCGGGCCGGGGAGACCGACCCGCTGGTCGTCTCGCTGGGCGGCGGGCCGCGCGACGTCGAGGTGCGCGTGTTCCCCACCACGCCGGTGGGGCCGATGCTGGTCGTCCACCTGCTCTACGACACCCGCGACGCCATGGGCGCCAATACCGTCAACACCGCCGCCGAGGCCCTGACCGGGCTGGTGGAAGAGATCACGGGCGGGCGGGTGCACCTGCGCATCCTGTCCAACCTGGCCGACCGGCGGCTGGCCCGCGCCAAGTGCGTCATTTCCCCAAAGCTGCTGGCTTTCGGCGAGTACGGCGGGGATGAGGTGGTCCAGGGCATCGTCGAAGCCTACGCCTTTGCCGCCGTGGACCCCTACCGGGCGGCGACCCACAACAAGGGCATCATGAACGGCATCGACGCCGTGGCCCTGGCCTGCGGGCAGGATTGGCGCGCCATCGAGGCGGGCGCCCACGCCTACGCCGCCCGCGAGGGCACGTACACGTCCCTCTCGACCTGGACCCGGGACCGGGAGGACAACCTGGTGGGCACGCTGGAATTGCCGCTGGCGGTGGCCACCGTCGGCGGGGCGACGCGGGCGCACCCCCAGGCCCAGGTCGCGCTCAAGATCCTGGGCGTCGAGTCGGCCCGGGAGCTGGCCGAGGTGATGGTCGCCGTGGGCCTGGCCCAGAACCTGGGCGCCCTCCGCGCCCTGGCCACCGAGGGCATCCAGCGGGGGCACATGGCCCTCCACGCCCGGCAAGTGGCCCTGGCAGCCGAAGCGGCTCCCTGAAACATCCTCGCTGAACAAGACTTCCTGGTTTCAATCAGCACTCAGTTCTGGGCAAAACAGGAGCCTCCCCGCGCCATTCCCGCCGAGATAACTCACCGCAAACCAGACAGCCTAGGGCGCTAGGGCCAGTGGATTACTCCCCTACCTCCATCCCGTGGGGGATTGGGTGGAGGATGCTGGCATGTTACAAT
>CAYLZO010000315.1:0-4952 GCA_964387775.1 uncultured Anaerolineaceae bacterium | reverse complement strand
CCACGGAGTCTGGTTGCCGCTGGTCGCGGGTGGCGCGGGGGGCACAGGCGAGCCCTATCGCTGGCTCGAGGGCCTGTACACCAACGCCGGGATGCCCGCCGAGGAGGTGGACCGCCGCATGGCCGAGCTGACCGCCGGCGAGCAGGTGGTCTGGCTGGTCGCCACCGAAGTAGCCATGTGGGACGAGCGGGGGCTGGTCCACGCCTGGCTGGAGGAGCACGCCTCCCTGGCGGACCAGGCCTCCTTCGTGCGCGTAAAAGTCCATCGCTACGAATTGGAATGATGGGACAGGAATCCTGGTGGAGTGGTCGCAAGGGTTTGACAAAAAGCTCATTGCGTGCTAGAATTTCGCTGATGAACGTCACAAATACACAAGGAGGTCTCGGTGAAGATTAAAGTAGGAATGCAGGCCCCTGACTTTGAATTGGACAGCCACCTGGACGACACCGTACGGCTCAGCGAGTACAGGGGCAGGCACAACGTTCTCATCGCCTTCTTTCCCATGGCCTGGACCCCGGTCTGAACGAACCAGATCCCCTCGTACGAGATGGATTTACACAAGTTCGGGGGGTTTGATACCCAGGTGCTGGGTATTAGTATCGATCACGTTCCGTGCCTCAAGGCCTGGGCCGAAAGCCTGGATGGCGTCAGTTTCCCTTTGCTGAGTGACTTCTGGCCCCACGGGGCGGTGGCCCGGGACTATGGCGCGTTCCGCGAGCACGAGGGGCGGAGCGAGCGGGCCCTGTTTGTGGTAGACAAGGAAGGACAGATCCGCTACGTGGACGTCCACGACATCGACGAGCAACCGGACAACGAAGAAGTGTTCAAGGTCCTGCGCCAACTGGAGCCGGACGCTGTGATCCCCGAGGCCAGGACGGAACCTCAACCGGCTCTGACCGCGTCAGCGAACGAGTACAAGCCCGAGTCGGTGGTTCTCTACTGCCGGCCCGGTTGCATCGACTGTCGCCTGGCCCGCCGCTTCCTGGATCGGAATGGGGTGCCGTTTACCGAGGTCAACGTCCGCGCCACGTCAGGGGCCGAGGCCCGGGTCCGGCAGTGGACCGGCGGCCCGCTCATCTCGCCGGTCTTTGACATTGATGGTCACATCGTCATCGATTTCAACCGCTCGGAGCTGAGGCGGGTGCTCGGTCTGCGGTGATCGACCCCTTGCCTGGCGACCGCCCAGGGTCGCCAGGCTCGCAAAACGAAAAGGAAAACCCCGGGCAAGCCCCGGGGTTTTTCCATGAATGGCCCTTCCACCCTTGCGGCCCCCGGCCAATTTACAAAAACCTGTCAGGTCTTTTCCGGTTGCATCGCGCCGGGGTTGACAAATTACAGAATTCTGGTAAAATGACTGTGACACTAGATATTGTAGGTATGTAAATGAAAGATACAAGGGGTAGAGGTGTGATTCGTCGGGCTCACTCTAGGAAAGGTTTTTCCGGCGTCCGCCGGTTCGTCTTTTTGACCGTGGCGGTGCTTCTGATCCTCTCGGCGGCCGCCTGTGCCGGCGACGGGGCCGACGAGCGGCCAACGCCTGCGGAGGGTCAGCCGTCGGTGGCCGTGGCCACCGTTGAGCCCGATGGGGCGACCGAGCCCCCCGTGCCGACACCGACGTTGGCGCTACCCACGCCGACGCCGACCGCCACGCCGCCGGCCCCGGCCGCAGCGGTGGTGAATGGCCAGTACATCCTGCTGGCCGACTTTGAGCAGCGGGTGGCCCAGTACGAGCAGGCCATGATCGACCAGGGGCTCAATCCCGATTCGGAGGAGGGGCAGGCTAACCTGGCCCAGGTGCGTTACGACGTACTGGAGAGTCTCATCGACTATGTGCTCGTCGAGCAGGGCGGGGCGGCCCTGGGCGTGAGCCTCAGCGAAGAAGCGCTAGAGGCCCAGATCGAGGCCGATATCGAGGCCGGGGGCGGCCAGGCCGCCTTCGAAGAGTGGTTGCAGGCCACGGGCCAGACCCGCGACGATTACAAAGAGATGCTGCGCCAGTCCATGCTCTCCCAGCGGGTGCTCCAGGAAGTCACGGCCGACGTGCCCGAGGCAACGGAGCAGGTTCACGCCCGGCACATCGTCGTGGGCACCCAGGTGGAGGCCCGGCAGGTCCTGGCCCGACTCCAGGAAGGGGCCGATTTCGTGGCCCTGGCCCGCGAGTTGTCGCTCGACGTGGCGACCCGCGAAAATGGCGGGGACCTCGGCTGGTTTCCCCGGGGGCTCGTGGCGCCCGAGTTGGAGCAGGCAGCCTTTGCCCTCCAGCCGGGCCAGGTGAGCGACGTCGTGCCCCTAGGGGAGGGATTCCACGTCGTCCAGGTCGTCGAGCGAGAGGCGAACCGGCCCCTTTCACCCGAGATGCGCGTGGACCTGCGACTGGCGCGCTTTGACCAATGGCTGGCCGAACAGCGGGCCGCAGCCGACATAATCCGCTTTGTTGGCGAGTAGACAAACCAGCAGAACAGTGGTATACTACGACGGGGTAAGGGTCAACACTGGGTCATGGTAGGGGATTCTGCCCACGCCATTCCCTGTTGTGTGACCACAACCCGACATAATCGGAGGTTCAATGCGCTTACGTCGTAGTAGGTTGGTTTGGGTTTTGTTGGCCGGGGCTGTTGTACTCTTGCTCGTGGCGGTGATTGCCGGTACCGTTTACGTCGTTTTGCAGGGGCGTTCTGAGCCGCCGACCGGCTGGCGAGATCCGATCGCCCAGGTCACTCCCGATGCGATCACGTCCGCCTGGGCACTCTACCCGCTGGCCGGTGCCTCGGAGTTGGATACCATCGACGAGGCCATTGCCAGCGGCGACCTCGAGACCGCCTACGCAGCCCTTGTCTTTGGACGCGAATTGTCTGATTTGCAGCGGATCGGCCGCCTGACACTCCTCGGCCAGCGCTTTGCCCAGGCCGAGAACTCGGAGCAGGCGAGCCTCTGTTACCAACAGATATACGATCTGGCCCTGCTGAGTCCCGCCCTTCACGATCCGGCCCGGGCCGACGCGTTGCTCAGCGCGGGGCGGGGTTGGGCGGCGCTGGGCCAGGACGAGCAGGCCCTGACGGCCTACGATCAGGTCTACTTCCTGGCACTCCAGAGTCCCTATTTGCAGGCAGCCCAGCGCCAGGACCTGGTTCGAGACCTGGAGGGGACCTACCGCCAACTCGGCGACGATGCGCAGGCCCAGGCAGCCCAGCAGCAACTGCGGGAGTGGAACCAGGGCGTGCAGCCGCCGCCGCCGAGCCAGCCGGTCGAGCTGCCCGACCTGCCGGTGCGGACCGATCCGGTCTCCTCGCCCGAGGTGGGTGAGTTGGAGGAAGCCCGCCGCCAGGCCGTCTATGCCTTGCAACAGGCGCTGGCCCTGGACGGCGAGGCGCCGGCAGAACTGGTGGATGGGGTGGCCCAGGCTTTGTTGGCCGAGGACGCGGCCAAGCTCAGCCTCTATCAGCAGGAGTTGGAGGCGAGCAGCCAGCCCGGCCGGCGGATCAACGTCCACCGGCATACCATTCGCTGGCTGACGGTCAAATACCAGGTGGCGATGGCCGGCTTTGGCCTGTCCTTGGTGCCCGAATGGGAAGCCGAGCTGACCGAGATCCAATCGGCCTTGAGCAAGGCCTTTGAGGATCTGCACTTTGACTACGAGGACCTGGTGACGGCTCTGCCCAACGCGTCTTTGATCGGACCGGGCCGCTACCAGACCCGCCGCGAGGTGATTTTGGCCGGAAGGCTGGGGCAGTATCCAAACTATCCCGCGCAGCAGTTGGCGGTCAAGCTACAAGACGCAGCGACCGATCTGATCTCGGCCGGAGCCCGGGAGCAACTCTACGTGGACGTGACGGCGGAGGCCGGGCAGTTGCATTTTTTCTTGAGCCCGGCCGAGCGGTACGGGCTGCGCAGCCCGTCACCCTAGTGAGGTAAAGGAGCCGCTCTATGCTAGATCGGTTTGACGATCGGACCCTGGAGATCGCGACCGTCATCGTGGTCATCTTGATCGGCCTCGTGGTCCTGTGCTACGCGACCATTTTCGTCGTGCCCACGATTCCCATCAACCCCTTCCCGCCGCCGCAAGAGACGGAGGTGGCCGAGGAGACGCCCCAGTTCGAGCCGACCTGGACGCCCACGCCCCTCCCCTCGCCGACCAACACCTCGACGCCGACGCCGACCTGGACGCCGACGCCCACGCCCAGCAACACCCCCCTGCCGACCGACACGCCGACGCCCACGCCCAGCAATACGCCGCCGCCCACGGCGACCCACACACCCAAGCCGACGAAAAAGCCCCCGCCACCCAAGCCGACCGCCACCCCGACGCCCTTCCCCTACTACTACCTCTCCTCGCCGCCCGACACGGGCAAGGCGGCCGATTGCACCCGGACCTACGTGGACGGCTACGTCATCTCGGCCAGCGGCCTGCCCGAGCCGGACGTCCAGATGCGCGTCGGCAACGATCAGGGCTGGCGGGCCGACATCTGGACCGACGTGAACGGCTACTACTATGCCCAGTTTGCCGAAGGGCCGGCGGCCGGCAAGTGGTTCGTGCGCGTCTTTAAAGGAGGCGTGCCCCGGTCGGAGCAGTTCTGGTTCGAGACGAGCGCCGGCTGTGAGAGCCCCTACAGCGTCCAGTGGGTGCGCGTCACCTGGCGACACCGGTGAGCGGCCTGATTATGGGTCCCAGGGCAATCGTATTTGGAGAGAACTACGATAACGCCGGTCATTCTGAGGAGCGTTAGCGACGAAGAATCTCGGTTTCCACCCTGAAACCGGAGATTCTTCGCTCCCTGCGGTCACTCAGAATGACAAATGCAATTACCCGATTTGTGGGCCCGGGGTACTATTGACCGCCGTGGTCAGTGGTGATAGAATGAGCAGAGTGCGCGGGCGGGCTGCCCCGGTCCGCGTGCCGCAAGAAACATGGGGGGAACGATGAGCAAATTCGCTTTCCCAATACGCGGTCTGGC
>CAYLZO010000314.1:0-4961 GCA_964387775.1 uncultured Anaerolineaceae bacterium | reverse complement strand
CCGGCTGGGCGAAGCCAACACGCTCCAGGCCATCGGCGACCTTTTGCTGGGGCAGGGTGAGGTGGAAGAAGCGCTACAAACCTACGAGGCGGCCATGTCTCTCTACCTTGCCGTCAGAGATCGCGTGGGACAGACCAACGTCAATTGGAGCCTGGGCGTCTGGCTGGCCCAACAGGGGGCCTTTGCCGAAGCGGTGCCCCGGCTGGAGCAGGCCGTCGCTTTCGTTCGCGAAATCAACCACCCCGTGGCTGAATCGTGGGGCGAATTCCTGGCCCAGGTGCGCGCCCAGTTGCAGGATTCGTAGGGCAAAATGCCATTTTGCCCAACCGGCGTGAAATCAACCACGCCGTGAGCGAATCGTGTGGCGAATTCCTGGTGTAGGGCAAGATTGAATCTTGCCCAACCGGTGCGCGCCCGTGTGTAGGGCAAGATTCAATCTTGCCCAACGGGGCGGAGAGAGGAAAAGACGTGGACGAAACGACCTACCTGAACTTTGACCTGCGCCTCGAGCGGCGGGACGACGGCTACCTGGCCCGGGTGGCCCGCTCGCCGGTGGGCGAGGCCCGGGCGGCGCTGGGGCGCGCCCTCCCCGACGCGGCTCCCGGCCCCGACGCCGACCCGGGCGGCGCCCTCTTCCAGGCCGTGTTTCGCGACGAGGTGCTCACCTGCCTGCGCCGCAGCCTGGACGAGGCCGAGCGCCAGGGCCAGGGCCTGCGCCTCCGCCTGCGCCTGGCCGACGTGCCGGAGCTGGCCGGGCTGCCCTGGGAGACCCTCCACGACGCGGCGCTGGACCGCTACTTTGGCCTGTCCCGGGAGACGCCGCTGGTCCGCTACCTGGACCTGCCCCACCGCGTCGAGCCTCTGGCCGTCGAGCCGCCCCTGCGCGTGCTGGCCGTCCTGGCCGGCCCCCAGGACCGGCCAGCCCTCGACGTCGAGGGCGAGTGGGCGCGGCTGCGCCAGGCGGTCGAGCCCCTGGTGGCCCGGGGCGGCCTGGTGCTGGAGCGCCTGGAAGCCGCCACCCTGCCGGCCTTGCAGCAGCGGCTCCGGCGGGGGCGCTACCACGTCCTCCACTACGTGGGCCACGGCGCCTTTGACGAGCGGGAGGCCGACGGCCTGCTCCTGCTGGAGGACGAGGCGGGCCTGAGCCGGCCCGTGGGCGGGCGCGTGCTGGGCGCCCTCCTGCGCGAGGAGCGGACGCTGCGCCTGGCCGTCCTCAATGCCTGCGAGGGGGCGCGGGGCTCGGCGCGAGACCCCTTCTCCGGCGTGGCCCAGGGCCTGGTGCGCCAGCGCATCCCGGCCGTGGTCGCCATGCAGGCCGAGATCAGCGACGCGGCGGCGGCTGCCTTTGCCGCCGGGTTCTATGCCACCCTGGCCGATGGCTACCCGGTGGACGCCGCCGTGGCCGAGGCTCGGCTCTCCATCCTGGTGGCGGGCCACGAGGAGGAGTGGGGCCGGCCCGTGCTCTACATGCGCGCGCCCGATGGCCGCCTCTTTGACCTCGGGCCGGGGCAGGGCTCGGCCCGGCTCGTCCCCCGGCCGGTCCGGGTCGAGCGCCCGCTCGGCGCGGCCGGCGCGCCGGGCCTGGAGCCGGCCTACACCGGGCGCAACCGGCCGGCCCTGGGCGGCGACAGCCTCGGCCACCAGCCCAGCGGCAGCACGGCGACGCTGAGCTGCCTGGTGGTGGACCGCCACGATCCGGGCCGGGTCTACGTCCTGGGCGATTGGAGCGGCCTCTGCCCCCAGGGCGCGCGCCGGGGCGATCCCATCCTCCAGCCCGGCGGTGCCGACGGCGGCAGCCTGAACGACGTGATCGCCACCCTGTCGCGCTGGGTGCCGCTGCGCGACGATCCGGCCCGCGCCGGCGAGAACCTGCCCGCGGCCATTGCCCAGGTCTCGCGCCGGGCCGACGTCTCGCCCCAGGTCCACGACATCGGGGGCTATTTACAAGGCGTGCGCACGCCCTTTGTGGGCATGGAGGTTTTTGCCGTGGGGCGAACCAGCGGCCTGGTGCGCGGGGAAGTGCTGCGGACCGACGCCTACGTCGAGATGGCCCTGCCCCTGGGCCTCATCGAGGGCGGCGTCCGGGGCGGGACCGGCTCGGGCAGCGACGCGGTCCCTGTCCTGCTGGCCGGCCTGGTCGGCACGAGTGTCCCGCTGCAGCCGGGCGACTGCGGCGCCATCCTGGTGGACCGGGAGAACTTTGCCCTGGGCATCGGCCTGGCCGCCACCCGGGACGGCTCGGTCTTTATGCCGCTGCGCGAGGTGCTGAACGCCCTGGACGTGGACTTGATCACCCAGGATCTATGGCGGGCGATGGTCTAAACGCCCCCTCGCTCCTGCTCGATCTTTATATTTTCTCAATTTGTAACTACTCAGCCCTCCCGCAAACTCGTCATTCTGAGCGACCGGAGGGAGCGAAGAATCTCACCTATGCTCAGGATACCCGTTGACTTTAGCGAGATTCTTCGTCGCTCGCCAAGGGCGCTCGCTCCTCAGAATGACGGCGGCTGAGTAGTTACGTCCACTTTTTCTTCGACACGGTGCCGCCTGAGCAGGCCGGCGTGCCCGGCGATGGCCCGTGGCAGGTCTACGGGGGATCGAGCCCCTTCAGCGAGTACACGGTGCGCCACCGGCCCGACGGCGCGAGCCAGATGTGCGTCCTGGTCGCCAACGAGGACCACTCGGTGATTCCCAACACGGGCAACTGCTATCCCCTGCCCTAACGCCCCAGGCAGATGCCCATGGCCTCGGCGGTGTGGATCAGGTCGCTGTCGAGGGGCACCGTCTTGAGTTCGGCGATGGCCTCGGTGATGGGCAGGTCGGCGATCTCTTCGCCCCGGAGGGCCACCATGCGGCCCAGGCCACCCCGGGCGATGAGCTCGACGGCCGAGGCGCCAAAGCGCGTGCCCAGGATGCGGTCGAAGGACGTGGGCGAGCCCCCGCGCTGCAGGTGGCCCAGGACCGTGACCCGGATCTCGTGGTCGCAGATCTCGGCCAGTTGCTCGGCGACGACGTAGCTCACGCCGCCCAGCCGCTTGGCCTGGAGGGAGGCGCGTTTTTCCTGAAAGACCTGCTCCCCCCCGGCCGGGTGGGTCCCCTCGGCCACGACGACGATGCTGAACATCCGCCCCGCCTCGTCCCGGGCCTCGATCTTGTCGTCGACGCAGACCACGTCGTAGGGGATCTCGGGCAGCAGGATGGCGTCGGCGCCGCCGGCCAGCCCCGCCTCCAGGGCCAGCCAGCCGGCGTTGCGGCCCATCACCTCGACGAGCATGACCCGGTGGTGGCTTTCGGCGGTGGTGTGCAGGCGGTCGATGGCCTCCGTCGCCACGTCGAGGGCGGTGTCGAAGCCAAAGGTCACGTCGGTGCCGCCCACGTCGTTGTCGATGGTCTTGGGCACGCCCACCACCGGCGCGCCCATCTCGAACAGCTCCTGGGCGATGTGCAACGAGCCGTCCCCGCCGATGGCGATCAGGGCATTGAGCCCCAGGTTGTTCATGCGGTCGAGGACGCGCGGCGAGAGGTCCCGGCGCTCGACGGTGCCGTCCTCGCGGGTCACGGGATAGTCGAAGGGGTTGGCCCGGTTGGTCGTGCCCAGGATAGTGCCCCCCAGGGGCAGGATGCCGCGCACCGTGGTATAATCCATCGGCAGGGTCTTGCCCGGCAGGATGAGCCCTTCGAAGCCGTCCTTGATGCCGACCACGTCCCAGCCGTGCTCGCCGATGGCCGTCTTGACCACAGCCCGGATGACGGCGTTGAGGCCGGGGCAGTCGCCGCCGCCGGTGAGCACGCCGATGCGTTGGATCCTCTCATTCGTCATAGCTCGATCTCCTTGTCATAAAGCTCCATTGTGGGTGTGTTTCATTTCAGTTGAGCCCGGGTTCATAGTCGGCGATTCATCGCCGTAAAAGCGCGCTCGCCGTGGGCATGCCGTTGGCAAAGCGCGCACTATGAGCGTTTCCTAACCCATTTGAAACGCACCCCTCGATTATAACGCAGATGGAGCGAGGGGCAAAATTGAAGGCCCGCGTGCTTGGCGCGCCTATCGAGGTGTGGTACAATGCTCTCATCCAAGTTGGAGGAGGGATTCAATGGCCAAAACGGACGAAAAAGCGCCGGCCGCCCTGATTGCCGAACTCAAAGATCCAGATGATTTTGATTGGCAGTAAAGACTAGCCACCTAAGCCTCTTGCGCAAGCTGTTGCATCTGGCCATGGCCGCCATCCCGGCTGCCGGCTGGTGGCTGGCCCCCTGGGTGGCTGTGGCACTGACCGCTGCCTTTCTGGCGGCCTCGCTGGCGGTGGAGGTCGCCCGGCGTAGCTGGCCCTGGGTCAACCGGCTCCTGTGGCGGGCGCTCCCCTCGGCCTTTCGCACGTGGGAAGGGGAGACGATTCTCGGTTCGACCTGGTTTGCCGTGGGATCGCTGCCGTCTTTGCTCTTTTTCGGGCAGGATGCCGGGGGGACGGCGTTGCTGTTTTTGGCCTGGGGCGATCCCATGGGCGAGGTGGTCGGGCGCTGGAGCAGCGCAGCCAGCCCGGGAAATAAGACGGTGGCCGGCAGCCTGGGTTGTTTGGCCGCGTGTCTGTTGGCCGCTGGCGTGGGGGTGGGGCTGGGCGGGCTCTCGCCCTGGGCGGCGTTGGCCGGGGCCGTCGTGGCGACGCTGGTCGAGCGCTGGTCGCCGCCGCCTGACGACAACGTGTGGATGCCGATCCTTTCGGGGCTGGTCGTGGCTGTGTTACAAGAGTGGCCTAGGATTCTTGGAATCTGAGGTGCAAAAGTGATTTCTTATTGCGCGCAGTGTGGCGCGGAGCTGGTCGAACGACAACGGCAGGGGCGGGAACGGCGGGTCTGTTCGCAATGCGGGTGCGTCGCCTACCGCCAACTCAAGGTCGGCGCGGGTACGTTGATCGAGCGGGAGGGGGCGTTGCCGATCCACGCAGCGGCTCGCTACCTGGGGCAGG
>CAYLZO010000313.1:0-4966 GCA_964387775.1 uncultured Anaerolineaceae bacterium | reverse complement strand
GGGGCACGCCGCCCACCCCCAGGGCCAGGTCCAGGGCCAGCGAGCCGGTGGGGATGGCTTCAACTTGCAAGTGGCTGGCTTGGCCCAAACGCATGATCGAGCCTTCGCCATACCGTTTCTGGATCGTCGCCAATGTGGTTTCGAGTGCCTTGACTTTGCCCGTTTTCGCCATCCATCCTCTCCACTTGAAATCTGATTTTACGCTGGTTGATGGGTCTCGTTCAGTCCCCTAGTTTACACCAAGAGCTACGAAAAAGCAAATCGCTGGGCGGGCTTTTGGCTCTCTGTCAACGGATCGCCCCGGTGCCTGGGCCGGCCTGCTTGCGCGTCAATCGGGCCTGGCGGTGTGCCAGATCGGCCAGGATCTGGCGTCGCTTGGGGCCGCGCGGCTGCACCTGGGCCAGGGTGATGGCCTGCTCGGTCCAGGCTACCGCCTGGGCCAGGTCCTCCTCGTGCCACTCGTAGTGCTTGGCCAGCTCCTCGCAAGCATAAACGGCACCCGCTCGCTCCACGAGACGCCTCCACCAGGGCAGCGCCTCGGCCCGGCGCTCCTGCCGCTTGAGCAGCAGGGCCAGGTCACGCATGGCCAGCTCGCGCACCTGGTCGACCTGGCAGGTCTCCGCCGCCAGGGCAAGCGCCGTCTCGGCCTGGGTCAGCTCGCCCAGGTCTTGATAGACGCGGCCCAGGCCGTAGAGGTCTTCGCCCGCCACGCCGCTAGCCGTAGGAAGTGGGGCAGTCAAAAAGTCGCACATGCGCGCGACCAGGGTCACCAGGGAGAGAATGTCCTGGGCGTTGTGATAAAAGATGCGGGGCATCTCGCGGGCGTCTCCCGTGCGGGCATACTCGGTGTAGAGCCCGGGGATGAGCCAGCCCGGCACGTCGGCACGGGTCCGCCGCACACCCAGGATCTCCGTCTCCAACGAGGAAAGCGCGCAAGAGGGCAGGCGATACTTCCAAAAGCGGCGAGCCGTGGGCAGTAGGTCCAGGTGTGGCGCGTCGCTCAGGCGCGGCGGCTGGCGGTTCATGACAAAGCGCGTGTCGAGCAGGGGCAGGTCAAAGCTCTTGCCGTTGAAACTGACGACGGCTTCCTGGCCATCGAGCAGTTGGCCCAGGGTGTGGAGCTGGGCCGGCTCCTCGTGATAGTCGCGCATAAAGAACTGGTGGATGGTGAACTGCTCGTCCTCGAACACGCCGACGCCGACCAGGAAGGCATAGGTGCCGGTGCCGCCAGCCAGGCCCGTGGTATCGGTATCGACAAAGGCCACCCGCCGCAGGTCCACGCGGCCCAGCCGCTCGTCGCCCGCCAGACGGGCGGGGATCTCTGGGGCGTGGGCCAGCAGGTCGGCGAGGGTATGGTTTCCGTGCCGATGGTCCACCCGATGGACCTCCCGGTAGAGGAAAAAGGGGCCGTGGTCAGTGTCCACCACCTCGCCATCCAGCATATCGTGGATGGAAGGGCCTCGGCGCTCCGGCTCGGACTTGAGGCCAGTGACTCCCTGCCTCAGGCCCAGGCGGCGCAACCTCTCGCGCAGTTCGGCGTTTTCCATGTGCTCGCCCCGCCTACGGCTGCCACATACCCAGGAGGACCCCGGCGGCATTGTAGCTGGCGTGGATCAAGATGCAAGTCGTCGTATTCGCCCCCCGCCGCACCAGCCCCAGCACCAGCCCGATGACAAAGACCTCCAACGTGGCCAGCGTTAGCCCGTATTGCAGGTGGCCGATGGAAAAGAGTATCGTGGCCAGCAAGAGGCCCAATTTCGGCTGCACCGCCCCGCGAAAGAGCAACTCCTCACTGATGCCGGCCGACAAGCCCAGGGCCAGCGCGCCGGCCACCGTGCTCAGGCCGCCAAAGAGATTCCGCGTCACCCGATCCACCAAGTCGTAACCGGCCGGATCGCTCTCTTGCCAGACGAGGTCCATCACAGAGCCAAAGACCAGGAATAGGACGGTGAGACCGGCCGCCAGTAAAAGCTGCCGCCAGGTTGGCCAGCGCAGCCCCAGGCGCTCCAGCGTCTCGCGCCCGTCGCGCCGGATCAAGAGGCCGGCGCCGGCCAGGGCAAAGAGGGTCAGCGGCACGCCGGTGAGGATCAGGTCCCAGATGGTCAGCCCCAGGCCGGCTTTGGTCAGGTTCTCCAGGTCGCCGATGAGGGCCATCTGGGCCAGGCTGAGGCCGATCTGGTAGACGACAAAGGTCAGGGCCGTGGTGTGGACGGCCGAATCGGGGTCGATGGGCAGGAAGCGGCTCACGCCGCGCCGCACGGCGGGCAGGAGGGGCACGAAGGCAACCACGGCCGTCAAAGATGTGGCCATCGCCACGCCGAGCCAGTTAACGGCCAGCCCCTCGGCGGGCATCAGTTCCGGGGCAAAGGACGTGGCGAGCTCGTTGAGCAGTGCGAATCCGGCGAGGCCCAGGAGCCCGACGTTGACGACGACGAGCAAGCCGTAGGTCAGGAGCTTGGGCCATTGCGCCCGCTCTTCGAATTGGGCTACGACCACCGGCGCCAGGAAGGGTAGATAGATCAGCAAAGTCAGCATGGATTCTCCTCGGCGCGGATTATACCATCGTTTCCGAGCTTTGGCAATGGGGCTTGCGTTTTGCGGCAGACTATGTTAGAATGGTGCCACGTTTGAAAAGAGAAGGGAGTGCATGTTCACGCGAGCAGGGTTCTGGCAAGTGCATAGTGTGCGCCCGATTTCGGCAGCCAAGGGCATTATGGGGGGCTGCCCCCTGGTTCACGGGATGATCCCAGACTGAGTCCCTTGCCGTCCGTTTCGGCGTCCGGGCTAGCCCGCGTGTGCGTCGAAACGATGCCCATGACTTGAACCAGAGCGGGGGACGCCCCGCTCTTTTTCTTTGCCAAAAGAGGAGGAATCTCATGGCCAACAACGCAAAACCACGGAGAATACTCATCGGCGTCGCCTGGCCCTACGCCAATGGCTACCAGCACCTGGGCCACCTGGCCGGCGCCTACCTGCCGCCTGACCTGCTCGTGGGCGGCGAGCGCAGCCGGGTGGTCGTCGTCTGCTCCCAGGGCGTGGCCACCGAAGCGGGCATTCCCCGCGCGGCGATGCTGTCCCACGGTGGGTGGAGCGGCGCAGATGCCTGCCGCTACCTGGAATGCCTCTGGTCGCGCACACTGGCAGGCAGGGAGCGCGCCTGGGCTCTGGAGATCAACGAACTGGTCGAGGGCCTGCCCCTGGCCTGGGTCCTGCTGGCACCCCTGCTCGACGATCCCGGCGGTTGGGAGGACGTCCTGGCCGGGCTCCGGGTCGCGCCCATCCGCCCCACGCAGACGGCACTCGTCCATGTCTGACCTCCTCCCAAAGATTGAGAGTCGGCCGGCCGACAAGCTGTCGAGCCCCCGGCCCGTCCTGGTGGATCGGGCCGGAAGGCTATTGCGACTACCACGTTGTTAATCGCTTGTCCCATTGTAGCAGGGTTCTCCATGCATGGCTGCCGCACTTTTGCGCAGACGCAGAAACACGCCAGCAGGCAGCGATATCCTGCTGGCGTGTTCAATTACCGCCGGACGTCTTGGTCCGGCTCTTCGATAGCCGTTTTGACAGGAATGGATCTGCGCTGTGGGCGAGCCCCAGGGTGGGACGGGGCGATATCGCGGTAGTTGGAATGGTTCGTTAGGTGGGAAGGTTCATTGTCATCTTTGACGCACCAGCTATTCAGAGTTTGGTTTGGTGGGCAGGGTCTCTGGCCCCGCAAAGCGCGGGATTCTACCACAAGTGGGCCGGTAAGCCAAAACAGGATGTTCCCATGGTGTTGTTGCCTCTCGGGGGGGGTAAAGGAATTGGCCCGTCAGATTAAGCCGTGGTATAATGAACAAGGTGAGGGGAAGAGCAGGTGCGGTCGAAAAAGCTATGTTTTGCGCAGCACAAAGCCGGCACAAGTGGTTCAGTAGGAAAAGATGTCCGTCATTAGACTGGAGTGGCAGTGTACAGAGTGGTTGCTAGCCCAAGTCGTTATGCCTCGATGTCGGCCGGCAACCCTCGACAATAGTCTCATAAATGATTTTTCAGGCTGTGGGTGCGTCATTTGAATTTGTCGTCAGTGTGGCCGTATTGGACTTCACAACCAACCCCGGTTGGCGATTCAGGCTGCTCAATCGCTCATCGTGGGCGAATTGCTACTCACAATGAGCGAATTTTCGCCTGTGATGGCGGAAAAAGTGTCCAAACCTGCGACAGAATCAAATGACGCATGTCTACCCTTCCAGCAGGGTCAAAAATCATATATGAGTCTACGATGAGAGATTCTGACTTGAGAGGTCGAAGCATACACTGGTGTGACAAGTGTGGAGTCGTCTTTGCTGGCGAGAAGCGCTCGTCATTGCGATGCCCCCGCTGTCGGTCAGATGTTCGCTACCTGACTACAGATGTTCGGCCTGTCTTTGCTCGTGAGCGACGCATCCTCCAATTCTATGGCTATAATCAGCTCGATGATGCTACACTATGGAAGAGCAGCAAAAGTCAATACTATTACATTGACGGGCAAAGCATCAGCCTACCCAAGGCAGAACACGTGCGCGAGGATCTGCAGGCAATTGCCGCTTTCATCAATGAGAGCAATCACTATGATGCCCTGGACCAGCAACTAATCCAGGATTATCAACAGCAGTTCCAAAGCAGCAGCAGCCGCCGGCTGGCTTTGGAAGATGAAGCTTTTCAATTCATAAATCGAACAGTTCGTCGTTTCCCCCGACGGCAAGTGTTAGTCTCTTTCAGTGGGGGCAAAGACTCCACGGTGATCTCGTCTCTGGTTCGACGAGCCCTGGGCGAAGCAAATGTTCTACATGTCTTTGGTGATACTACGCTGGAAGATGAGAACACCTACGAGTACGTTCGTAAGTTCCAAGAGTTGGACTTTGGACAACGGCAAATGACCGGCATCTCTATGCTGGTTGACAATAAGGCAAGTTGAACCTTAACAAGCAGTGTTACGTTGAGTTGGAGG
>CAYLZO010000312.1:0-4981 GCA_964387775.1 uncultured Anaerolineaceae bacterium | reverse complement strand
GAACCTGGACACATCTAGATATAGGATTGTTAAGTTTCAAGGCGGAGTCCCTGAAGGCAGGAGTATGATCGAGCTCAAAAGTTTCGACCTGGAAGTGCTGGGCAGCCGGGAGGACGGCTACACCGTCCGGGCCGTCGGTCCCGACGACGAGCGGAATTCGGCCCCGTTCGAGGCCGGGGTTCTGAACGACCTGGCCGCCGACCTGGAAGCCATCGCGGCGGGCGCGGCGGGCCGGGCCACGCTGGAACAAGTCGGCGGGGTCCTGTTCCAGGCCCTCTTTCCCATGCCCATCCTCGTGCTCTACCTGACGGCCCGGGCCCGGCTGGCCCAGGGCGAGGGCCTGCGGCTGCGCCTGCACCTGCCCCCCGAACTGGCCCGCCTGCCCTGGGAACTGCTCTACTACCCGCCCAACTTTCTCTGCCTGGACCCGGCCAGTCCCGTCGCCCGCTTCCTCGACCTGCCCGAGCCGCCCAGGCCCCTGGCCGTGGAGCCGCCGCTGCGCCTCCTGCACCTCGTCGCCGGCCCGGAGGACGCTCCCCAGCTCGACGTCGAGGGGGAAGCCGGGCGGGTCCGCGAGGCTCTGACCGAGTTGCTGGCGGCGGACAGGGTCGAACTCCTTCCCGGGCGGCCGGGCACGCTGGCCACGCTCCAGGACCGGTTGCGGCAGGACTGCCACGTGGTGCATTTCACCGGGCACGGCGGCTTTTCGGGGGACGAAGGCTATTTGCTCTTCGAAGATGAGGAGGGCTACGGCCAGCCGGTGACGAGCGATACCCTGGCCCAATACCTGCGGGGACCCGGCCTCCGCCTGGCGTTCCTGAACGCCTGCCAGTCGGCCCAGGCGGGCACCGGCAAGGCCTTTGGCAGCGTGGCCGCGGCCCTGGTCCGTGCCGGGCTGCCGGCCGTGATCGCCCACCAGCACGCCCTGCCCGACCGCAGCGCCCAGGCGTTCGCCGCCGAGTTCTACGACGCCCTGGCCGATGGCTATCCCGTGGACGCCGCCGTGACCGAGGGGCGCAAGGCCATCCTCACCGAGCTGGGCGGGGCCTGGCACGAGCGGGTCGATTGGGCAACGCCCGTGCTCTTTATGCAGGCGCCCGAAGGACACCTATTCGCCGTCGGGAGCGGGGCTGGTGAATCCGAAAGAACGCCGGTGAGACAGCGAGTTTCAACCGGCGACGTCGGCCGAGACGTCATCACCATGGGCGACGTGAGCGGGCAGGTCAACATCGGCACGGCCGCCCCACCGCCCCCGCAGCAGCCGGCGCGCCTGACGGCCAGCGAGCGGCTGCTGAACCTGCTGGGCGAATTCCGGCAGAAGGTGCGCGAGGAGGTCAGCGAGGCGGGACAGGACCAGGCGTTGGAGAAGCTGGCCGACCTAAAGAGCGCCTCAACTCAGGAACGCCTGGACCTGGAAACCATCGCCTCGACCACCGAGTGGTTCGAGGCCGAGCTGCCCCAGTTGTCGGGCGCCCTCTTTGGCATCCTGGCCGGCGTGGAGCAGAAGGTCAAAGAATCGACCGAAGACCTGCTGCCCGAGTTCCGGCGGCGGTTCGGCGAGTTCTCGTAGCTCACAATCCGGCAATTGCCACCTGCCTTCCCCCTGTGGTATAATGCCTCGTCACGATTCTGGCCGATTCTGTCTGGCCTACAACCATCATCAACAGGAAGGAGACCCAATGACCAAGACCCTCTCTTTTATTTTGCTCGGCGGATTCCTCGTAGCCGGCGTATTGTCAGCCTGCGGCGCCGATGGCGCCGCTGCGGGTGTGACCCCACCCCCTGCGTCCTGCGGAGAGAACGCGATCCTGGACTACAAATGCTGGGTAGACGAGTTCCCCGAAACGCCCGGGCGCGTGGACGTCCGCTGCGGGTTCACCACCTATTGCTGCCAGGAGATTGTCCAAACCTGGGAGTATCTGTACGAAGAGGCAGCGGGGCCGCGCGGGGTCGCCGACGAAGGCACAATTCCCACTCGGGCGAGTTGCCATGACCCGGCGCAACTGGCCGACCTGGACGGCGATGGCCGGCTCAACGTGGACGATTCGGACCCCACGAACACGGGCGACTTTCAGTGGGAATGAATTGAGGACTGCCTTTCAAAAAGGGCAAAAGGATAATACGTGTTGTATGTGCGATTCTCGCACACACAACACACACTACCCCACTGACCTTTTTTCGGTGGATGCAGTGAAAAGAAGGGAGCAGGAAACATTGAACAAAGGAGAATCCAATCCGGCGCCGATCCACGTCGCCAGCATCTGTGGCAGCCTGCGTAAAAGCAGCTACACGCGCCTGGCGCTGCGCATGGCCTTGCGCGGCGCAGCAGAGGTCGGCGCGCAGACGAGCCTGATCGACTTGCGCAACTACGAGTTGCCCCTGTGTGACGCCCGCCGGGACGAGAGCACCTACCCCGACGACGTCTTTCGCCTGCGCCGCGACGTGGGACGCGCCCAGGGCCTCATCCTGGGTACGCCCGTCTATCACGGCAGCTTTAGCGGGGTGCTCAAAAACGCCCTCGACTTGATGGGCTTCGACGAGTTCGAGGGGCAGATGCTGGGCCTCGTGGGGGTCTCGGGCGGGCGGGCCGGCGCGCTCAACACGCTGGATAGCCTGCGGGGCATCGGCCGCGCTCTGCACGCCTGGGTCATCCC
This sequence comes from uncultured Anaerolineaceae bacterium, assembly GCA_964387775.1. Taxonomy (GTDB): domain Bacteria; phylum Chloroflexota; class Anaerolineae; order JAAYZQ01; family JAAYZQ01; genus CAYLZO01. The sequence continues at coordinate 2,327 of CAYLZO010000312.1, read as the reverse complement.
CGAGCAGGTGTCGATCCCCCAGGCGTGGAAGGCATTCGACGGCGCGGGCCGGCCCAAGGACCCGGACCTGGAGGAGCGGCTTTGGGAGGTCGGCCGCCAGGTGGCCCGCTTCGCCTACCTGCACACCTCGGAGCAGGCGCAAGAGTTCCTCGACCTGTGGGAAAGCGCCCCGCCCAACCCCGGCGGCCAGGACCGGTAGGACTTTATCATTCCCCCTCCGGCTCCAGCTTGAAGCCGTAGCCGCGCACGGTGACGACGTACTCTCGGTCGGGGTCCAGTTCGCGCAGGCGGAGGCGGATACGGCGCACCAGGGCGTCGATGGCCTCGTCGCTGATGCCCTCGGCCTCGTCCTCGGGCCAGACGACGGCGATGATCTCCTCCCGGCTGTAGACGCGGCCCGGCTCCCCGGCCAGCAATTCGAGAAAGGTGAACTGGGCGTGGGACAGCGGCGGATCGAGGGGCCGGCCGCCGACGTAGACCTGCCGCGCCGCCAGATCGATCTCCAGGCTGGGCGCCTGGGCCTCGCCGGGCAGCGGCGCCGTCGAGCCATAGTCCACGAAGGTCAGCTCGACCAGGGGCGTGACCTGGACCACGTCGCCGTCGGCCAACTCCGTCGGCCCGGCGATACGCTGGCCGTTGACGAACGTGCCGTTCTTGCTGCCCAGGTCCTCGACGACGTAGCGCTCGCCCTCGCGGCGGATGCGGGCGTGGTGGCGCGAGACCCAGCGGTCGTCAACCACCACGTCGTTGTCGTCCCAACGGCCGAGGGTCGTCACCGGCCGGTCGAGGGGCCAGCGACCCTTGATCTCCTCGTCGTCCATCCACAACAACAGCGCCGCTTCCCTCTGCTCTGACATTCCCGCCCTCCTCCTTGACAGAACGAACCCCTTGCGCTACGATATCCACGCATCACGCATCACGCATCACGTATCACGGAGCATCCATGCACCAGAACCTGCAACCCGGCACCATCCTCCGCGACCGCTACGAAATCGCGGCCCTCATCGGCCAGGGCGGGATGGGCGCCGTCTACAAGGCCACCGACCGCCGCCTGCCGGGCCGCCTGTGCGCGGTCAAGGAAATCTGGCCGCCGCCCGGCCTCGGTCCCGAAGCGCTGGCCCAGGCCCGCGAGCAGTTTCTGCGCGAGGCCAGCACCCTGGCCCGCCTCGACCACCCCAACCTGCCCAAAGTCTCTGACTATTTTACGCTGGCGCCCCCCGGCCCGGAGGGCAGCGCCCGCGACTATCTGGTCATGGACTATGTGCCGGGCCGGGACCTCCACCAACTCGTCCAGGAGGCCCGCCGCGCGGGCCACTTTCTCGACGAGCCCGAGGTGCAGCGCTGGATGGCCCAACTGGCCGACGCCCTGAGCTACCTCCACGGCCAGGAGCCGCCGGCGCTCCACCGCGACGTCAAACCGGCCAACGTCAAGCTCACGCCCGAGGGCCGCATCAAGCTGGTCGATTTCGGCCTGGTCAAGCCCCTCGACCCCGAGGACCCCAACACGCTCACGGGACTGCGGGGCCTGGGCTCGCTGCCCTACACGCCCATCGAGCAGTACGCGGGCGAGCTGGGCCATACCGACGCCCGGAGCGACCTCTACGGGCTGGGTGCTACCCTTTACCACCTGCTGACCGGCCGGCCGCCGGCCAGCGCCCAGGACCGCTTTCTCGATCCCGAGGCCCTGGCCCGGCCCCGGCAGGTCAACCCCGCCATCTCGCCCCCCGTCGAGCGGGCGATCCTCGCCGCGCTGGCCCTCCACCCCAAAGACCGGCCCGCCTCGGTCGCCGCCTGGCTGGAGATGCTCCGGGGCGGTGGCCCCGTCCCGGCCGAGCGGCCGCTGGCCCGCGAGAGCTGGGGCCAGGCCCTGCGGGCCAACTGGTGGCTGCTGCTCCTGGCCCTGGCGATGGTCGCGATAGCCATCCTGCTCACCTTTCGCTGACCCCCCTCACCCCAACCCCGCCGTACCGGCACGGTGTCTCCCCTGAGGGGAGAGGGAGCCAACGCCCCTCCCTTGGGGGAGGGGGAAAGTGTCGCACAAGACATGGGCTGAATAGAGCATAGCACGGAACCAAGGCCGTGTCAATTGACAGCGCCTCCATTTGCGAGTATAATGTCCGCTGAGAAAGGGCGAATAGCTCAGTTGGGAGAGCGCATCGCTTACACCGATGAGGTCACAGGTTCGAGCCCTGTTTCGCCCACCACCCCAATCTTGCGGGGTCGGGATTGCGTTTGGCGCAATCCCGACCCCGTAAGGTTTTTTCGTAAAGGAGAGAGTTCTGCATAAAAGTATGCTTCACAACTTAATACGAGTAGAGCAAGCGACT
>CAYLZO010000311.1:0-4990 GCA_964387775.1 uncultured Anaerolineaceae bacterium | reverse complement strand
GTGGCGCTGATGACGTCGCCGGGGCCGACGTAGCGGAAGCCGCGACTGGGCTGGACCGCCAGCACGGCCGGGCGGAAGGTAGTGAACGTCCAGGCATAATCCTCCTCCAACACCCCGCCGCTGGTATCGGTCAGCCCGGCGGCGACGCGGGCCTTGTATTCGGTGGCCGGCAAAAAGCCGTCCTCTGGGCGGAAAAGGTAGATGGCCGTGTTCAGCCACTCGCCCTGGCCGCGCACCGGCGGCACGAAGGTCAGCGGCTGGGGCAGCTCGGCCTGGTCCTGGATGGCGACCAGGGGCACGACGGGCCGGTTGAACACCACAGTGACGGTCGTCTCAGGGTCGAGCTCGTCGCTATCGGGCGCGGGCATGACCTCGCTGACCTGGAGATAGCCGACAGTGCTGAACTGGAACTGGATCGGCTCGGCCAGCGGCTCGCCTTCGACGTTTTCGGCCGTGTCGTCCACGGTCACCCTGTAGCGGGTGCCGCGTTCCAGACCGTCAGCGGGGGCCAAGGCCACGATCCGCTCGTCAGCCCAGGTGAAGGTGCCGTCCACCGTCGGAGAAATTGTAAGAGCGGCCTCAACGCTGGCCCGGTCCATCGGCTGGTCAAAGGTCAACTCGACGGGCGCGTCGAGGGGCTGTTCCTCGCCGGGGGCCGGGCTGCGGAAGAGCAGGCGCGGCGGGGGCAGGGGCAGGGGTGTGGCCGTCGGTGGCGGTGTTTCCGTCGGCGGCCGGGTCGCCGTCGGCTCGCCGGCGGTGGGCGAGGGCGGTGCGGTGGCGTCGGGCGTAAAGGACGTGCAGGCGCTCGCCAGCAGGGCGAGCAGCACCAAAAGGGACAGCCAACGGTTCAAATTTCGACCTCTGTTCTTCACGCTAGCCTCCTGGGGAGCGACTTGTCACGGCTCCCAAATCGTCGTACTCTATTCTCAGACTTCATTCTCATCAGACCTCATACTCCTACTCCCGCACCTCGACCCGCAGATCGCCAGTCAAGCGGCATCCAGCCCAGATTCTGAGTGCTTGCTCAGCATTCACTCTTGTGCTATAATGAGTTCAACAAAATCTGGTGGAAGGAGCAAGCCAATGTCTGCAACGGCGGCTGTGCAGGACCTAGAGCGATTAGCCCAGTTTTATCAAGCCGGCTACCAAACTCGTTTTCTTGACACAGCTTTGCACAAAGTCGTATCACACCAAGTCCAAAGAGACGAGGCGAATCTGGAACGGGTCGAAGCCGAGTTGGCCGATTTCGAGCAACGGTACGGACTGACCTCCCAGGAATTTTGGACGCAATACCAAGCCGGTCAGATAGCCGATGACGCCGATTTTGTAGAATGGAACGTCTTTTGCAAAATGCGCCAACGCCTCACCGAACGGCTCCGTCTCCTGCGCGGAGACGATGCCGATGCCTGAGTTCGATCCTGCTGACTATTTGAATGAAATCACTCTGGCTCTGATTGCCAGCGACGTCATCGCTGACTATATAATCATCCGCAGTTGGGCCAACACGGACGACGGCTACATTCGCATCCGAGCGACGTTGAGCAATGGAGACTTTTTTGAGGGATCCGAGTATTTTGTCGTAGAGAGCGACCAGATCGCTACCACCGACTACCGCTACCAGTGGATGGATGGCAACAGAGTCATTTTGCGCCGACGCTGGGACAACACGCCCCATCACCCCGAGATCGAGGGTTTTCCGCACCATTGCCACCTTGGCAGCGACACCAACGTTGTACCGAGCGAACCGTTGAGTCTGCTCCAGGTTCTTCTCCTGCTGAAAACTGAGATCACGACTCGGGAATAGCCACGTCACTGTCTACTCTTGCACCTCGATCCACACCGCGTCGCTCGACACCCGCTCGCCGGCGGCCGTCACGCCCTCCGCCGTGAAGACGTGCCGCCCCGCCGCCAGCCGCCACAGCGCCTGATAGGGCGGCGCGCCAAACTCCGCCAACGGCCGGCCGTCTACCAGCAGCGTCACCGCCCGCAGCGAGACGCCGGCCCCCGCCCGCGCCGCAACCTCGATCTGTTGCGCGTCGCGGGGCAGCGCCGGGTCCAGCCGGTACACGGCCCCCGCATCGGGCCCCGTCATCTTCAAGGGCGCGCTCGAATTCTGAGATTCGAGCTTCCGGCCCTCGCCCCCCGAGTCCACCAGCGCCAAATCGGGCTCCGATGCCCAATACCCAATATCCAATATCCCTTCTTCCCGCGCCCAGGCCTCGGCTTCCGGCGGCCAGGCGGTGACGACTTTGTAGGCGATCCGCTCCGGCGGCGTGTCCCCGGTCGCCGGCAGGCCCGTGGCCCGGTCGAGGGCGATGCGCCGGTGCATGTCGCACGTCTCGGTCGGCGCGGTGCCCTCCAGGAACAGCTCTGTGACGCGGTGCGGGCAATTTGGCCCGGGCAGAAGGCCCGACAGGGCGCAGACCTCGACCTCGACCAGGCCCTCGGGCCGCTCAAAGTCGCGGACCGGCGTGCCCTTGAGCGCCGCCTCCATGAAATCGTGCCAGATGGGCGCCGCACCGCTGACGCCCGAGATGTCGCGCATCGGCTCGTTGTCGGCGTTGCCCGTCCACACGCCCACGACGAGGTCTGGAGTATAGCCCACCGTCCAGTTGTCGCGAAAGTCGGTGGTGGTCCCCGTTTTGACCGCCGCCGGGCGGGTCAGCTTCAGCGGGCTCAACTCGCCAAAGCTGGGGATGCGGGCCACGTTGTCCGACAAGATATTAGATATTAGGTATGCCACCCGCTCGTCGAGCACGGCCTCCCCCCTGTGGCCGCCGGCCACGGGGGGGACCAGAGGGGGGGCGCTCAGCAGCACGTTGCCCGCCGCGTCCTCCACGCGCTGCACGGCGACCGGCCGCACGGCGTAGCCGCCGTTGGCAAAGGCGGCGTAGGCGGCTGCCTCCTCCAGCAAGCGCACCTCGCCGCCGCCCAGCGTCACCGCCAGGCCGATGCGGTCCGGGTCGTCGAAGGTGGTGATGCCCAGCCGCCGGGCCAGACCGGTCATGGACTGCACACCGATGGTGTCCAGCACCTTGACGGCGATGAGGTTGTACGACGAGGCCAGCGCCTCGCGCAGGCGCACCGGGCCGCGGAATTGTAGATCGTAGTTGAGCGGCACGTAGGACGCGCCCTCCTTGGTCACGAACGAGGTCCGCACGTCGAGCATCATCGTCGCCGGGGTCAGCGCGCCTCCTTTGGAGCCGATGCCGCTCTCAAACGCCGCCGCGTAGGTGATGGGCTTGATCGACGAGCCGGGCTGGCGCAGGGCCGTCGTGCCGTTGACGGCGCCGTCGATCCGGGCCGAAAAATAGTCGGGGCTGCCCAGCATGGCCAGGATCTCGCCCGTCGCCGGGTCGAGGGCCACCAGGGCCGCGTTGCGCACGTTGTGGCCGCCGGGCGGGCAGTTGGCCGGCTCGCCGTCACAGGCCGCCAGCCGCGCCAGCCGGTGGCGGACCACGTCGCGGGCCGTCTCGTTCAGGTCCAGGTCCAGCGTGGTGTAGATGCGCAGGCCACCCTGCTCCAGCCGCGCCAGGCCCAGCTCCTCCTCCAGCAGGCCGCGGACGTACATCACAAAGTGGGGCGCGCGGATGTCGAACGGCGCCGGGGCAAAGTAGAGCTTTTCCGCCTCGGCCTGGCGGGCCTCCGCCTCGGTGACGTAGCCCTGCTCGACCATCAGGCCCAGGACCACGGCCTGCCGTTTTTCTGCCCGGTCGGCGTGCTCGAAGGGGTTGTAGTAGGGCGGCGACTGGGCCAGCCCGGCCAGCAGCGCGCACTCGGCCAAGTCCAGGTCGCGCACGGGCTTGCCAAAGTAGGTCTGGGCCGCCGCCTCGACGCCGTAGGCCAGGTTGCCGAAATAGATCTCGTTGAGGTACAGCGCCAGGATCTCGTCCTTCGAGTAGCGATGGGTGATGCGCCAGGCCAGGATCGCCTCGCGCAGCTTGCGGGTGTAGGTCTGCTCGTAGCGCTCCTCGGGGCTCATCAGCAGGTTGCGGGCCAACTGCTGCGTAATCGTGCTCGCCCCGGAGACGATCTCGCCGCTCTGCGCGTTTAGCCACGCCGAGCGCAGGATGGCGGCCAGGTCAAAGCCGGGATGCTCGTAAAAGCGCGCGTCCTCGGTGGCGACGATGGCCTGGCGCAGGGCCAACGGCATCTCGTCGAGGGCCACCGGCGAGTGGAAACCGCTGTAGGGCGGCGGCATCTCGAAGAGGAGCCGGCCGTGCCGGTCATAAACCTTGCTGCTCGGCGCGGCGGCGTAGTGATAGAGCGCCTGCGGGTCACGCAAGACGGGCAGGTCGGCCAGCAGCCAGAAATAGACCGCCAAGCCGGCGGCGAGTATGAAGCTGAGAAGTACGGCCACCCCCAGCCACAGGCGGCGGCCCAATCGGGCAAGCATGATCACTCCATGACACCTGACACCTGACACGTGATACATGACACATGATTCCATTGTACACCGGCGGGCCGGTCGGCGCGTGATGGGCGGCGCGTGGGCGGCCCACGGTCGGCCCACGTCTGGCCCACGTCCGAACGCGGCGGCGAGTGCAGTATAGCACACTTCCTATCAACTGTCCATCGCCGAATCGATACTCCATTCGCGAAAAAGTATGGTATAATGGAACCAACAGAAAGCGCCAGACGACGTCATCGCCTCCTAGCGCACGCTGGCAGGGAAGGAGTGGTTCGATGGCATCTCCGCAGCAAACCCAATGGCGGGAGGTACAACAGGTCCTCGACGCGAGCGGCCAGCCGATCCAGGCCGTGCCCTTTGCCCAATACGTGGTCAACGTCGGCGCGGTCCAGGGCGGCGCGCTCAACTTTGCCGCGCCGGGCCAGCAGGCGGCCGACCGCGTCCGCCTCCGCCGCGACGCGCCCCGCGTCCTGCCCCGCCAGGTGCGTGGCTTCCTCGACCGGGAGCCGGAACAGGCCCAGGTCGGCCGGGCGCTGGCCCGCCGCCAGGCGGTGGACGTCAGCGGCCCCGACGGCGCGG
>CAYLZO010000310.1:0-5052 GCA_964387775.1 uncultured Anaerolineaceae bacterium | reverse complement strand
CGAACCCCACCTTGACCCTCCGTCAAAACCTGGTATAATATCGTTGCCTGCAAAATTACCTGGATCGCACCTCTCCGAAATGAGAACGGAATCGGGAAGCCGAGGAGCGAACTATGACCAAAGAAATCGTCAGTATCAGCCTCGGGCCAGCCAGGCGCAACTTTGAGTTTTCCACACGCATCTTTGACGAGCAGGTCCACGTCCGGCGACTGGGCGCCGATGGCGACGTGGGCCGCGCCCGCGAGCTGGTCGCCGAGTTCGACGGCGCGGTGGACGCCATCGGCCTGGGCGGCATGAACGTCTACTTCAAGGTCGGCCACCGAACGTTCATCCACCAGCAGATCCAACAAGTGGCCCAAGCTGCCCGGGAAACGCCCGTCGTGGACGGCGTCCACCTCAAAAACACGCTGGAGCGCTGGGCCGTGAGCCGGGTCGCCCGCCAGCACGAGGGCATCTTTGCCCACAAGCGGATTTTCGTCGTCTCGGGCATTGATCGTTACGGCATGGCCCAGGTGCTGAGCCGCTTCACCCACCGCATCCTTTTTGGTGACCCCATTTTTCACCTCAACCTGCCCTTTGCCCTGCGCTCGTTCCGCCAGTTGGAGCGGTATGCGGGCTTGGTCCTGCCCGCCCTCTGCCGGGCGCCCTACGGCCGGCTCTGTCCCGTAGGTGCCGAGCAGGACCTGCGCACCCCACGCGGCGTCAAGTATTTCGACCAGGCGGACGTCATCGCCGGCGACTATGTCTACATCCGGCGCTTTGCGCCCGACAACCTGCGCGGCAAAGTGATCATCACCAACACCCTCTCCGCACGCGACGTCGAGGACCTGCGCGAGCGGGGCGCCGAGTCACTCATCACCATCACCCCGCCGCTGAGTGACGAACGTTCCTTCGACCCGGCTTCCTTCGACCCGGCTCAGGACGGGCAGGACGGGCAGGACGGGCAGGACGGGCAGGACGGGCAGGACGGGCAGGACAGGCAGGACAGGCCCTTTGTCGGCAGCAACGTCTTTGAAGCCATTTTTGTCAGTTTCTTGGATCGCCCGGTTTCAGAAATCACCGACGACGACTACCTCAACCTGGTGGCCCACAGCGGGCTGGAGCCGCGCCTCACCGTCCTGAACGAGCCCCGCGACGTGAACCGCTTCGCCTTTGTCATCCACCCCCTCACCGTGGACAACATCTTTAACCACCCCATCCTCAAGCACCTGCGCTTCCTGCCCAAGCGCCTGGTCGAATGGAGCATGGCCCACATGCGGCCCCTCTACCTGTCGCGCATCACGGGCGTGCGCTCGGCGGCCACCGGCCAGGAAGTCGAGGGCTTTCTCATCACCCTGGGGGCCACGCCCCGCGAGTTCATGCGCCACAAGCCGGGGTTCACCTACCGGCGGCTCATCGTCGCCTCGCGGATGGCCCAGCAGATGGGCGCCGAGATCATGGGCCTGGGCGCCTTTACCAAGGTCGTGGGCGACGCAGGCATGACCGTGGCCTACAAGTCGGACATTGCCATCACCTCGGGCAACAGCCTGACCGTGGCCGCCACGTTGGAGGCGGCCAAGCAGGCGGTCATCAAGATGGGCGCCCAGGATTTGACGCGGGGCCGGGGCGTCGTCATCGGCGCCACCGGCTCCATCGGCTCGGTCTGCTCGCGCCTCATCGCCCAGGCCATCGGCGACGTGGTGTTGGTGGCGCCCCGCCCGGAGAAGCTGATCGCCCTCAAGCAGACCATCGAGGCTGAGACGCCGGGTGCCCGCGTCGTCATCGCCACCGAGGCCGGCGCCCACCTGGCCGAGGCCGACCTGGTGATCACGACCACGACGGCCATCGGCGAAAAGGTCATCGACGTGCTGAAGCTCAAGCCGGGCTGCGTGGTGTGCGACGTGGCCCGCCCGCCCGACGTCAAAGAAGAGGACGCCGCACTGCGGCCCGACGTGCTGTGCATCGAAGCCGGCGAGATCCTGCTGCCCGGCGAGCCCGATTTCGGCTTTGACATCGGCCTGCCGCCGGGCGTGGCCTACGCCTGCCTGGCCGAGGCGGCCCTGCTGGCCATGGAGGACCGCATCGAGAATTTCACCCTGGGCCGCAACATCGAGATGGACAAGGTCAAGGAAATCTACCGCCTCTTCAAAAAGCACGGCCTGCAACTGGAGGGCCTGCGCAGTTTTGGCCGCTACGTCACCGACGAAGAGATCGCGCGGAAGCGTGAGCTGGCCGACGAGCTCCGCCGCCACCCCGACAAGCTGGAGGCGCTGCTGGCCGAGGCGCGGCCGGCCGGTCGGGAGGGTCCCTCCGGTGACGGGACGCGCAAGCGCGTGGGGCCAGCCGCTGCTTTGGCGGCCGGTGTGGGGGCGGCGGCAGTGGCCCTGGCCTGGCTGCTGTCACGGCGGAATCGGAATCCGTAGAATCACGACTCAGACCTGACAGGTCCTTGGGAACTCGGACTCGATCCCAAGTTCTGTTCAAGGCAAATTGGTCCCTCGACAAACCGGTTGCTGGGACCTGCAGGGCAATCGCATTGGTCATTGCGAGGAGCGTCAGCGACGAGGCAATCCCCTTGAAACAAGCAGAGATTGCTTCGCTTTGCTCGCAATGACAGGCGTTAGAGGTCCAAACGCGATTGCCCTGGAACCTGTCAGGTCTGGTTAGGGGGTTTGCGTATGAGCCTAAAAGAAGCCACAACTACCGAACGATGGGCGCACCTTGCCTGGCTGCCCACGAGGTCATACGATGACGTAGCCGCGCCTCCCCCCCTGGAGAGCGGCGACCGCTTGACGCGCCCCGAGTTTGAGCGGCGCTACGAAGCCCTGCCCCACGTCAAAAAGGCTGAATTGATCGAAGGAGTGGTTCACGTTCCGCCTCCGCGCCGAGATCGCCTTGGTCAGGCTATCGCATCAACCGTAGCCTGGCTGGGAATCTATGGTGCGTTCACCCCGGGCACAAGTGCGGGCGGCAACGCCACCGTCCGCCTCGACCTGGACAACGAGCCGCAGCCCGACGCCCTGCTGCGTCTGGACGAGGCCCTGGGCGGGCAATCGCACGTCGGCGCCGATGGCTATCTCGAAGGGGCGCCGGAGCTCATCGCCGAGGTGGCGGCCAGCAGCGCCTCCTACGACCTGCACGACAAGATGACGGCCTACCGCCGCAACGGCGTGCTAGAATACCTGGTCTGGCGGCTGTACGACGGGACGGTGGACTGGTTCCGGCTGCGAGAAGGCGAGTACGTCCCCCTGGAGGCCGACGAGGAGGGGATCGTCTGGAGCGAGGTCTTTCCCGGCCTCTGCCTGGACGTGCCGGCCCTGCTCAAGGGCGACCTGGCCCGGGTACTGGCTGTGCTACAAGCGGGGTTGGAAACGGACGAGCATCAGGCGTTTCTCAGGCAACTGATTCAGGCAGGGAAGGACGAAGGAGAAACGTTATAGTCGAGGTTGGCGAGACAACTGAGGACTCGAAATGAGCCACATACACATTCCGAGCGAAAAGATGAAAGAGTACAAACGCACCGCACTCGCTCGTTTGCGTGACGAGAGAGAGCAAGAGGAGGCACGCCGCGAGCAAGCCTGGCGGCTGGCTCAACAGGCAGCGGCCCTGCTCAGGGCGAATTTCGACGTCCGGCGTGTCGTCGCCTTTGGCTCGCTCGTCCACCCGGACCGCTTCACCCGGTGGTCTGACGTCGATCTGGCAGCCTGGGGCCTGACGCCGGCCAACTGGCTGCGGGCCACCGGCGCCGTGCGAGAGCTCTCGCGCGAGATCGAACTCAACCTGGTGGACGCAGCTACCTGCTCCCCGGAATTGCTGGCAGCCATCGAACGAGAAGGAGTGCCCCTGTGATCCCACGCTATCGCCTTCTGGCGGAACGAATTCGATCCGAACTCTCGATGCTGGAAAAAGTCGTCGACCGGGCAGAGAGCGGCCTGGATCGAGCCAGCAAGCAGCCCCAGGACCAGGACTACTTCCTGGCCGCTGCCGCGCTCGATTTGCACGGCTTTTACGTTGGTGTTGAGCGACTCTTTGAACTGATCGCTGCCGAGTTGGACGAGACGCGGCTGTCAGGTCCGCGCTGGCACCGGGACTTGCTGGCGCAAATGACGCTGGAGGTTCCCGGCTTGCGCCCCCCGGCGCTTTCGGCTGAAGCGCGGAACGCACTGACCGACTATCTCGAGTTTCGTCATGTGGTGCGCAATGTGTACACCTTCAATCTGCGCGCCGACCGGATCGCTGAGCTTGTGCGTGGTCTGCAACCTACTTTTGATCTGGTGCAACACGATCTGCTCGCTTTTGTCGGGTTTTTGGAAGGGCTATCAACGGCCGATGAGGACTAGTTGACCAAGATTCAAACCAAAGGAGTGAGAAAGAGATGAAAATCATCGTCTTGGGCGGCGCCGGCGACATGGCCCGCCGCGCCGTGCGCGAACTGGCCGCCGAGCTGGCCCAGGGCCACGTTACCGCCCTGACCGTGGCCGACTACAACCTGGCCGCCGCCGAGCGCGTCGCCGCCGAGTTGGGCGACAAGGTGACGCCCGTCTGGGTGGACGCCGACGACCACGACGCCCTGGTGGCCGCCATCGAGGGCCACGACGCGGCGGCGGGCGGCATCGGGCCGTTCTACCGCTACGAGGCCAAGGTGGCAGCAGCCGCCATCGAGGCCGGCGTGCCCTACGTCAGCCTCTGCGACGATTACGACGCCGCCCAGGCCGTGCTGGAGCTGGACGAACTGGCCCGCGTGGCAGGCGTCACCGTGCTCACCGGGCTGGGCTGGACGCCCGGCCTGTCGAACTTGCTGGCCCTCAAGGGTATCCAGAAGTTCGACCAGCCCGACGAGGTCAACGTCGCCTGGGGCTCCAGCGCCAGCGACTCGGAGGGCTATGCCGTCATCCTGCACACGCTGCACATTTTCACCGGCCTCGTGCCCAGTTTTCAGAAGGGGCGCCTGGTGAACGTGCCCGCCGGCAGCGGCAAGGAGGTCGTGCTCTTCCCGCCGCCCGTGGGCCGCGTCAATTGTTACCACCTGGGCCATCCCGAACCGGTCACGCTGCCGCGATTCCTGCCCGGCCT
>CAYLZO010000309.1:0-5087 GCA_964387775.1 uncultured Anaerolineaceae bacterium | reverse complement strand
ACCAGGCCCACGCCCGCTTTGCCGCCGCCGTCGCCCGCGTCCTGGAGCAGCATCCCGCGGGCAACCCTTCGAGTCCCTCAGGGCAAGGCCCGGCCCTCGTCACCCACGGCACGGTCATGACCCTGCTCATCGCCCGGGCCAACCGATTTGACCCGATCCCTTTCTGGAAAAGCCTGGGGCTGCCGGCCTTTGCCGTCCTCTCCCTGCCGGACCTGGGGCTGATCGAGGTCGTCCGCAAGGTGGCAGACGTAATGCGTGATGCCTGAAACGGGAGGTCCGACACGCACCTGGCCCCGGTCGCCGTCGCTACGGTGGCGGGATGGTCACCGTCAGCGCGTAATCAGCCGCCGAGCCGAAGGACACGACGTGGACGAAATAGTCCTGGGTGGCCGGCAGCTCGCCGGTCCACTCGGTTTCGCCATCGACGTGGCGCTTGAGGGGAATCCCGTCCTCGCCCCAGATCTCCAGCAGCACGTCCTCAGCCGGCGAGTCGAGCACGACCTCCATCGTCTGGCCCTCCAGCGCGCGCAGCACGTAGAGGTCGGCCTGGTGGGCGCCCACGTGGCCCGTGACCGTCGCCGATGTGGCCCCGGGCTCGAACTCGATGCGCGTCGCCGGCCGCTCCGATTCGAGGGGCAGGACGGCCACCGTCAGCGTGTAGTCGGCCACCGGGCCGAACGAGACGGCCTTGACGAAATAGTCCTGCGTCGAGGGCAGGGTGCCCATCCACGAGGGGCCGCCCACGGCCGCCCGCTTGAGCGGCGTGCCGTCCTCGCCCCAGATCTCCAGGTGTAGATCGGCCGCTGAGACGAGATCGACCTCCATCGTCTGGCCCCCCATCGCCCGCAGCACGTACAGCGCCGCCCCATTCGCCGCCACGTGGCCCGTCCGGGTCGCCGGGATGGCGCCCGGCTCGAACTCGATGCGCTCCGGCTCCGGCTCCAGGGGCGGGATGGTGACCCGCAGCGTGTAATCCACGGCCGCGCCCGCCGAGATGACCTGGACGAAATAGTCCTGGGTGGCGGGCAACACGCCGACCCACGACGGCCCATTGACCGCCTGATGCTTGAGCACCGTGCCGTCCTCGCCCCAGATCTCCAGGCGCACAGAGCTCGACGGCGTAAGGACCTCGACGTCCATCGTCTGGCCGGCCAGCGCCCGCAGCACATAGACGTCGGCGCTGTCTGCGGCCACGCGGCCGGTCACCGTGGCCGAGGTGGCGCCGGGATCGAAGCGGATGCGCTCCGGCTCCGGCTCGGGCGAGGGCGCAGGCTCGGAGGGCTCGGTCGGCTCCGAGGTCGCGGTGGGCGCCGCTGGCTGTGGCGTGGCTGTGGGTGGTGGAAGGGTCGCCGTAGGCTCGCTGGGTGGGGAGGTGGGCGTTGCCTCTCCGGTGCCGATGTTGATGTTCACGTCGCAACCGGCCAACAGCACGACCACCAGCAAAAGCAAGCAGGACGTTCGGAATTTCTTACCCATCTTTCTCCTGTTCGAGGACACGGACGCCCCCCGCCCCGGCGACGAGGACGGCGTCGGCCATGTCCAAAAAGAGCCCGTGCTCGACGATGCCGGGCCGCCCGGCCAGGGCGCGGGCCAAGGCGTGGGGCTCGGCCAGGCCATCGTCGAACCAGCAGCGGGCCAGGTAGTGGCCGTTGTCGGTCACGACGGGCGAGCCGTCGTCCTCAAGCCACAACTCGGCGCGGTCGGCCCGCGTCGCCAGCCAGCGGACGTGGACCTCGGCCTCAAAGGGGACGATCTCGACGGGCAGTGGCCCCCGGCCCAGCCGCTCGACCAATTTCGAGTCATCGACGATGACCACAAAGCGGGCGGCGTGGACCGCGACGATTTTTTCGCGCAAGAGAGCGCGGCCCAGGCCCTTGATGAGGTTGAGATTGGGGTCCACCTCGTCGGCGCCGTCCACGGCCAGGTCCAGCAGGGGTGCCGGGCGTTGGCGGCCCAGGTCGGCCAGCGTGGTGAGGCGGATGCCCGCCCGCCGCGCCCGCGCCGCCGTCCGCTCCGAGGTGGACACGCCGACGACGTCGTGCAGCGCGCCGGCCCGGAGCCGCTCGCCCAGCAGGTCGAGAAAGTAGCCCGTGGTCGAGCCCGTGCCCAGGCCCAGGGCCATGCCGCTCCGCACGTGTTCGAGCGTGGCGCGGGCCGCCCGTTGTTTGAGGTTCATCGCCCTCCTCCAAAAACTCCCGGCGAGCCAGGCGGCCGCCGGGAGTCAGAACTGATAGGACACGGATTCTGGCGCTTTTTTGGAGTTGTCCAAAAACAACTTTGTACTTTTGCAGCTAGCCTGAAATCATCCTTCGACGGAGCTCAGGATGATTTCAGGCGGTTTCTGCTTCGGAGACCGCCAAAGTCATCCTGAGCTTGTCGAAGGATGACTTTTGCTGGCTTCGCATGTGCGAAGTGAATGATGGACAGGCCCTTTGTGTGTATCCGTGTCTGGTGAGAATTCAGGTCAGGGCGGCGCGGACCTTTTCGAGCTGGCCGGCGCTGCCCAATTTTTCGTTCTTGTGGGCGATGAACTTGGCGTACTCGGCCACGAACACCTTGCCCGGCCCGCGAAAGTCGAATTTCTCCGGCTCGTCGCGAAAGAACTCGCGGTGGACGCGGGTCCACACCAGGCGGCCGTCGGTGTCGATGTTGACCTTGGTCACGCCCAGGGGCACGGCCTTGGCGAATTCGTCCTCGTCCACGCCCCTGGCCGAGGGGTCCATGGCCCCGCCGGCGGCGTTGATGCGCTCCACCTCCTCGCGCGGCACCGACGACGAGCCGTGCATGACCAACGGAAAGCCGGGCAGCCGCTGCTGGATCTCGGCCAGGCGCTCAAAGTGGAGGCCCTGGCGGCCCGTGAACTTGTAGGCGCCGTGGCTGGTGCCGATGGCCACCGCCAGGCTGTCGCAGCCGGTCCGGGCCACGAACTCTTTGGCCTCGTCGGGATCGGTGAGCTGGGCGTGCTTTTCGTCCACCTGGATGTCCTCTTCCACGCCGCCCAGCATGCCCAGCTCGGCCTCGACGCTGAGGCCCTGGGCGTGGGCCGCCTCCACCACACGCTTGGTGATGGCCCCGTTTTCCTCGAAGGGGTGGTGCGAGGCGTCGATCATGACCGACGAGTAAAAGCCCGACTCGATGGCGTCGTAGCAGGTCTCCTCGTCGCCGTGGTCGATGTGCACGGCGAAAATGGCCTCGGGAAAGAGATCGCCGGCGGCGCGGATGATGGCCTCGATCATCTTGGGATTCGCATAGTTGCGCGCCCCCCGCGAAATCTGGACGATAAAGGGCGCCTGGGAATCGACGTTGCCCTGGAAGAGGCCCAGGGCCTGCTCCATGTTGTTGATGTTGTAGGCGCCGATGGCAAAGTTGCCATAGGCAAGTTCAAACAATTCCTTGGTCGTGACGATCATGGGCGTCTACCTCCTGAAAATGGATTGTGGTGGGATAAAAACACTGGCCCGGCAGGATTCCTGCCGGGCCAAAGGATGATTACTTGAGCGTCAGCATGTAAGCGACGAGGTCGTCGATCTGCTCTTCGGAGAGCTGGTTGGCGTAAGTCGAGGGCATGATGTTGGCGTTATAGCCTTCGACGACGTGGGCGTTCGGGTCGGTGACCGATTTGCGCAGATATTCTTCCGCCGACTGGCCCGACACGCGGTCGCCGGCCTCGGTGCCGATGTTGGCCAATGAGGGGCCGACCATGTCCTCGCCCGGCTGCAGGGAGTGGCAGGTGTTGCAGGCCGGGGCGGCGACCTCGTCAAAGACCGTCTTGCCCGCTGCCGCGTCCCCGCCGCCGCCGTTGGACGCGCCGTCGCCGCCGCACGCGGCGAGGGTCAGCGCGAGAAGCAATATGAGCACGATTGAGAGTTTGCGCATGGGATTCCTCCTTTTTCTCAAGAATTTGGTGTAAATTGATGGCTGCGCCACAAACCCGACCGGCGCACGCTACGGCCTTAGTATAGCACAAATCTTGAATATGGCAAAGTTTGGGGACAGATTGTTGGGGATTTGGTCCCCGGAGCGCTGGTTCATCCGGCCTTGCAGAACGTGCGCCAAGAGACGAACCCCCCAAGGTCTCGCTCCCAGGAATGGTCAGGCTCGCGCCAGCCGCCGGTGCTGCAAGTCCCACATCCGCCGGTAGAGGCCGGCGGCCTGCCAGAGTTCGTGGTGGCGGCCCCGCTCGACGACGCGCCCGGCGCGCAGGACCAGGATTTCGTCGGCGGCGTCCAGGCCGGCCAGCCGGTGGGTGACGAGCAGGGCCGAGCGCCCGGCCATCAGCGCCCGGAGCCGGGCCATCACGGCCCGCGCGGTGAGGGTATCGAGGTCGGCCGTCGGCTCGTCGAGCAGCCAGAGGGGCGCGTCTTGCAGCAGGGCGCGGGCGATGGCCAGCCGCCGCCGCTCGCCGCCGCTGAGGCGTTGGCCCAGCTCGCCGACAAAGGTGTCGTAGCCCTGGGGCAGCGCGGCGACGAATTCGTGGATCTGGGCCTGCTCGGCGGCCTGTCGCAGCTCGGCGTCGGTGGCGCCGGGCCGGGCCAGCAGCAGGTTGTCGCGCACGGTGGCGTTGAAGAGGTGGGTGCGCTGCTCGACGACGGCAAACGCGCGGCGCAGCTCGTCCTCGGGATAGGCGCGCAGGTCGCGGCCGCCCAGCTCGATGCGGCCCCGGTCAGGCTCCCAGAAGCGCAGCAGCAGGCGCAGCAGCGTCGTCTTGCCCGCCCCGCTCGGCCCGACGACGGCCACCAAGCCGCCCGCCGGCAGGTCGAGGGTGAGGCCGTCGAGGGCGGGGGGAGCGTCCGGCTCGTAGGCGAAGGTCAGGTCGTGGACGCGCAGTGCGTATTGCGTATTGCGTATTGCGTGATGCGTGGTGTGTGGTGCCTGATACCCGATACCTGATACCTGATACCTGGTACCCGATTCCCGATTCCCTGCTTCCGGCTCCACCACTTCGAAGAGCCGCCGCGCCGCGGCCAGGCTCCGGTCGAGGTGCTGGAAGGCGGCGGGCAGGGGCTGGACCGCCTCAAAGCTGGAGAGGACGGCCAGGACCAGCAGCGCCAGGTAGACGCCGTCCAGTTGGCCGCCACTGACCAGGG
>CAYLZO010000308.1:0-5098 GCA_964387775.1 uncultured Anaerolineaceae bacterium | reverse complement strand
CCGACCGGCGCGGTGCCTTTCAGGTAGTTGGCCGTCGCCAGGGCCGAGGTCAGCACCTCGTGGGGCTCGATGTCGATGCCCATCCCGGCCAGCTTGTCCACGAACTGCGCCGGCGTGCGCGTCGAGTTGTTGGTGGCCAACACAAAGCCGATGTCGCGCTGGCGCAGAAAGGCCAGGAACCCGCGCGCGCCGGGAATCGCCTCGCTGCCCCGGTAGAGCACCCCATCCATGTCGACGACCAGGTATTGGATATTAGATATTAACCTTTTTTCCTCAATTTCCATTAGATTCAACCCCCAATATCCAATATCTAATCTCGAATATCCCCCCGCGCCAGCGAGGCAAAGATGCCGGCCACGCACAAGACAGCAAAGATGACAAACGCCGTCTTGGCGCTGCTCAGGAACTGCGGGTAGAGCGCGGGCGTGATCTCGACGCGCCCGATGTAGAGGGCAAAGAGCAGTGTGGCGATGCCCTGGCTCAGCATCTGGCCGATGAGGCGCATGGTGCCCAGCATGCCCGAGGCCACGCCGTAAAAGCGCCGCCGGACGGCGCCCATAATGGCGTTCATGTTGGGCGACGAAAAGAGGGCAAAGCCAAAGCCGAGCAGCACGAGCCGCCCGACGATGGCCCACAGCGGCGTCGTGGGGCTGATAAAAATCAGCAGGGCCAGTCCCAGGGCCGTGAACCCCATGCCGATGGAGGCCACGATGCGCGGCTCGACCCGGTCGGAGAGGCGGCCGGCCAGCGGCGAAAAGGCCGCCTGCACCACGGGCTGGGCGATGAGCACCAGGCCAGCCTGCTGGGGCGTCAGCGCCTTGGTGTATTGCAGGTAGAGGCTCAACAAAAAGGCTACGGCCGACGTGGCGCCGTAATTGATCAGCGCCGCCAGGTTGGAAAAGGCAAAGGGCCGGTTGCCGGCCAAAAGCTGGACGTTGAGCACGGGGAACTCGGCCCGCAGCTCCCAGGCGATAAATCCGGCCAGGCCCGCCAGCCCCAGGACGATGAGCCCCGCGCCGAGCAGGTCGGGCAGCCGCGTAAAGCCGTACATCAGCGCCACCAGGCTCAGGGCATAGATGGCCGAGCCGGGCAGGTCAAAGCGCTCGCCCCGGGCCTCGGCCCACTCGCCCTCCAGCCGCCAGACGACAAAGCCGATGGCCACCAGGCCCAGCAGCACGGTGAGAAAAAAGATGCTCCGCCAGCCGAGCGAGCCCGTCAAAAAGCCGCCGATGGACGGCCCCAGCGAGAGCCCCAGATAGACGGCGGCGACGTTGAGCCCCAGCACCCGCCCCCGCTCCTCCGGCCGAAAGACCGAGGTGAGGATGGCCACGCCGGTGCCGAAAATCATGGCGCTGCCCAGGCCCTGCCCCACGCGCACGGCGAGGAGCATCGGCCCCGACGTCGAGAGCCCGATGAGCAGCGCGGCGAAGGTAAAGATGCTCGTGCCGTAGGTAAAGATCCGCTTCCGGCCGTGGATGTCGGCGATCTTGCCAAAGGGCACCAGGAACATGGCCGCGGCCAGCAGGTAGGCGGTGCGGATCCAGCTCAGCGACACGGCGTCCATGGCCAGCTCGCGGCCGATGGTGGGCAGAGCGACGTTGGCCGCCGAGTCCATGAACGGCGTGAGAAACGAGGCCAGGATGGCGGCGACGAGGGCGGCGCGCCGGCTGGCCGCCTGGTCGGCGGTGATTTCGCCGGTCACGTGGCGTCTCGCATCTCTTCGTAATCCGCCCGGGTGTCCACGTCGCGGACCACGGCCGGGTCGTCCACGTCGACCCGCTCCATCTCGTCTTGATAGCGAGCCAGCAGCGCCCGCCCGCCCCGGTCGCCCTCCACCGCCCGCCACTCGGGAAAGAGGCGGCGGGCGACGAGCACCGGGTTGCCGCGCCGGCCCTCGTAGAAGGGCACGACGAGGGGCGCGCCCGTGGCCCGATAGCGGTCCGCCAGGATTCGCAGCAGCTCGGGCGTCAGCGCCGGCTGGTCGGCCAGGACGACGAGGGCGGCCTGGACCTCGGGCCGCAGGGCGTCCAGCCCGGCCCGCAGCGAGGTGCTCAGGCCCTCGGCCCAGGCGTCGTTGACGACGACGTCCACGGGCAGGCCGGCCAGCTCCGCCGTCACCGCCTCCGCCTGGGCGCCGACCACGACGACCACCTGGGCCAGCCCGGCCGCGCAGGCGGCTTCGGTCACGCGGCGGACCATCGGCTGCCCGCCGACGGGCAGCAGTTGTTTTAGCGTGCCCATCCGCGACGCGCTGCCGGCGGCCAGGACGACGGCGGCGATTGGTGCTGAGTCCCTGGTTCTGGAAGTCATAGGCGCCCATTGTATCACGAAACCAGCGCGCAGACAAAACGTCTGCGGCGGCGTGGGCTTGCCAGATTGGGGGGAGCATGCTAGAATAGCCGGTGGGAGGTCCCGGTGATGAGCGAAAAAGCGTCAGGTCCAAATGTCCTCGAAAAGCTGCGTGCCTGTTTGCCTGGAATTCTCCAGGGGCGCCCGGTGGTGCTGGCCTATGTCTACGGCTCGACGGTGGAGGGCTACACCACGCTCTTTAGCGACGTGGACATTGCACTGGTCCTCGCCCCCGACTGCCCGCTCGATGCCTACGATCGCTTTATGATGGAGCTCGATATCGCCGCGGAGTTGGAGCGGGACTGTGGCATCCGGAACGCCGACGTGCGCAGCCTCGACGACGCGCCGCTCAGGGTCCAGGGGCAGGTCCTCACCAGGGGCGTGCTTGTCTATAGCACAGATGAAGACTTTCGTGTCGAGTACGAAGTGTCCACTCGCAAGCGTTATTTCGACTTTCAGCCGGTTCTGGCTCTGATGAGCGGGGCATATTTCGGCCGCCTGGAAGCCGATCTCAAGGAGAAGGGGCTCTATTGACGTCGCCCATCACATCATCGTCCGCCGCGGCTTCCGAGCGCCCGAGTCCTACGCCGATAGTTTCACGGTGCTGCGTGAGCATGAGATCATCGAGTCCGACTTTGAACTGACTGCACATCGAATGGTCAGGATGAGAAATCGCCTGGTCCACCTGTACTGGGAGGTGGACGCAGACATCCTCTATGAAACTCTGCAGAACAACCTGTCAGATTTCGACCGATTCCGGGCTTGTATTTACGATTTTCTGCAGTCGCTCGTATCTTCTCAATAACTTGGGGCGGGCTTGTTCGTAGTGCGCACTTCAGTGCGCTTTTCCGGCGCTGAAGCGCCTACTACGAACGATTTGCCCCAGTTTATTGAGAAGATACAGTCGCTCGAATAGGATTGGCGGGTTAGCCCTCACGCATCACGCATCACGTTTCGCCCGCGCCAGCAACTCCCTCGCCAACTCGTTGTGCCGCGCGATCACGGGCGCCAGGTCCATCGGCAGCAACTCGCCGTCCTGCACGACCACCTCCCCGTCGATGACCGACAGGTCCACCGCCGGCGGGGCGCAAAAGACCAGCGCCGCCAGCGGGTCGGCCTGGGCGCCGGCAAAGGCCAGCCGGTCGAGCCGCACGCCGATGAAATCGGCGGCCAGACCCGGCGCCAGCGCGCCCACGTCCTCGCGGCCCAGGACGGCGGCCCCGCCCCGCGTGCCGATCCAGAGCGCCTCCTCGGCGCTGAGGGCCGACGCCCCACGCCCCACCCGCTGGAGCAGCATCGCCTGGCGGGCCTCGGCCAGCAGGTGGCCGCTGTCGTTGCTGGCGCTGCCATCCACGGCCAGCCCGACCTTGACCCCGGCGTCGACCATGGCCCGGATGGGCGCAATGCCCGACCCCAGCCGCATGTTGGAGGTGGGGCAGTGGGCCACGCCCGTGCCGGTGTCGGCCATCAGCCGGATTTCGTCGTCGTTGAGGTGGACGCAGTGCGCCCACCAGGCATCCGGCCCCACCCAGTCAAGCTGGCGCATCAGCTCGGCGGGGCGCACGCCGAACTCGCGGAGGCAAAACGCTTCCTCGTCCAGCGTCTCGGCCACGTGGGTGTGGAGCGACAGGCCCCGCTCGCGGGCGAACCGGGCCGAGGCGCGCATCAGGTCGGGCGTCACCGAAAAGGGCGAGCAAGGGGCGATGACGATGCGGCACATCGAGTAGGGCGCCGGGTCGTGGTATTGCTCGACGACGCGGGCGCAGTCGGCCAGGATGTCATCCTCGTCCTCGACCACCGAGTCGGGCGGCAGCCCGCCTTTCGACTTGCCCAGCGACATGCTGCCCCGGCTGGGGTGAAAGCGCACACCCAGCTCCCGGGCGGCGCGGATCTCGTCGTCGATGCGGCTGCGGAGTACCGCTTCCTTGGCGGTGTCGTTGGGGTAGAGGTAGAGGTGGTCCGCGGCCGTCGTGCAGCCGGAGAGCACCAGCTCGCTCAGCGCGACCAGGGCGCTGACGTATACCGCCTCGCCCGTCAGCCCGGCCCAGATGGGGTAGAGGGTCGTCAGCCAGCCGAACAGCTCGGCGTCCTGGGCGGCAGGCAGGGCGCGGGTCAGGCTCTGATAGAGGTGGTGATGGGTGTTGACCAGGCCGGGCAGCACGACCATGCCGTCGGCGTCGAGGACGCGGTCGGCGGTGGGCGGCAGCTCGGCGCTGGGTCCCACCCGGCGGATGACGTTGTCCTCGACGTAGAGGCCGCCGTCAGAGATGCGACGGCGGCGGTCGTCCATCGTCGCGAGAAGCGTGGCGTTCTTGACCAGTAGTGTACTCATCGGGTCTCCTTTGTTCAGGGATTCACCAGGGGCATTCTAGCACACCGGTTCGGGAAAGTCAACGAACGTGCTGATGCGGTGCTCGCGAGTTGTGCCGCCCTCTTGCTCTTTTTTCCTCTCGCAAAAGTTGTGCTATAATCGTGGCGCTATGTGGCAAGTCATCCTGATTTCGGCGCACGTTAGTGTCGTCCTGGGCTACGGCCTGCTGCTGCTGCTGGGGGTCCGTCATCGGTTCGAGCGGAGCCGGGCGCAGCGGCTGCTGGAGGTAACGCTCGTCGTCACCGCTCTGTGGACCCTGGTCCTGGGCCTGACCGATGTGCTCACCCCCGGCGGCTGGTGGGACTATGTCGGGCGGCGGATTGCCCACTATGGCCTGGCCCTCGTCGCGTTGCTCACGGCCGAGTTTGCCGATGCTTT
>CAYLZO010000307.1:0-5118 GCA_964387775.1 uncultured Anaerolineaceae bacterium | reverse complement strand
ATGCTGTGAGGCGTGATAGATATTATGAGGTCCGAGGCGGATCGGGTACTATGGGGGGGCTCGAAATAGTTTTCGGCTGTCAAACTTCCCGGACGGACAGGGCCCCGGCAGGCGTCGATGAAGGCAGCGGCCATCGACGGCTCCACGGGCTGGCAAGCCTTCTGGCGCATCACCTGGCCCCTGATCCGCCCCGTGACGCTGGTGACACTGGTGTTGCTCTCCATCGAGAGCATCAGCGCCATCGGCATGATCCTGGCCATCACCGACGGCGGGCCGGGCCGCTCCACCGAGGTGCTGAGCCTGCACATGTACCGCGAGGCGATCCAATTCTTCCACTTTGGGTACGGCGCCGCGCTGGCCGTGGTCATGTTCTTCATCAACGTCATCCTCGGCGTCGTGTACCTCAAGTTCAGGCAGACCGACAACGCCCTGGCCTCGGCGTAGGGGGGAGACATGCTGAAAAAGCTCTCGATCCCATCCCCGCCTTCCGCCGGCGTCTGCTCGACGCGGGGGCGTTCGATGAGGCGGCGCTGGCCGAGGTGGAGGCCGGCGTCCTGGAGCAACTGGACGAAGCGGTCGCCTTTGCCGAGGCCGTGCCGCTGCCCCAGCCTGAGGAGGCGCTCCACGGCGTCTATGCCGACACCCACGGCGGGCTGGTCTTTTAGGAGGCTGCCATGCGACAACTCTCCTATTCCGAAGCGATCCGAGAAGCCATGGTCGAAGAGATGCGCCGCGACCCCGCCGTGTTCTTGATCGGCGAGGACGTGGGCACCTTTGGCGGGCGCGTCCGAGGCGTGGCCCAGAACGAGGCGCTGCGGGCCGGCCGCGTCGCGGACTATCACCGGCAGCGCGTTGCCGACGAGGTCGAGTTGTGGCGGGCGCTGGACCTGGCCCAACTCAAGCGCGACTATGGTGACCGGCTGACGCTCATCGGCAACGTGGATTGCGCCACCGTGCTCGTCGACGGGCCGGTGGAGGCCGTGCGCGAGCAGACCGAGTGGGTCATCCGCACCGCCGCGCCCGGCGGCGGCTTTTTGCTGTCCACCAGCAACTCGGTCTACCCCGGCGTCGTGCCCGAATACTACCTGGCCATGCTGGACACCGCCCGGCAGGTGGGCGACTATCCGATTTTCGGGCAAGTTTGAAACTCGCCCTACAGACTGGGAATTTGCTGTTCCAAGAGAGGAGATCAAAATGGATCCAAGAGGCAAAGTTGCGCTCGTCACCGGCGGCGGGGTGCGCGTCGGTCGGGCCATCAGCCTGGGGCTGGCCGAGGCCGGGGCCAACCTCGTCGTCCACTACAACCGCTCGGCCGGGCCGGCCGAAGAGACCGTCGCCGAGGCGGGGGCGCTGGGCGTCGAGGCCCTGGCCGTGCCCGCCGACCTGGGCGACCCGGAGAACGCCCGGGCCGTCGTCGAGGCGGCGCTGGCGCGATTCGGCCGGGTGGACGTCGTGGTCCACGCCGCGTCGCCCTACGTCCGCGCCGGCCTATTCGACGTCACGCTGGAGACCTGGCGCATGCTCCAGGGCGTGCTGGTCGAGAGCTTTTTGCTGCTGGCCCAGGGGCTGGCGCCGGGCATGATCGAGCGCGGCGAGGGGGTGCTGATCCCCATCCTCGACCTGGGGGCCTTTCAGCCCTGGCCCAACTACCTGGCCCACGGCGTGGGCAAGAGCGCGCTGTGGGCGCTGGCCCGCAGCCTGTCGGTGGCGCTGGCGCCCCAGGTGCGGGTCAACGGCATCGTCCCTGGCCCGGTCCTGCCCCCGCCCGGCTTTACCGAGGCCCAGATCGCGTGGGGCGCTGGCAACACGCTGCTGGGCCGCTGGGGCAGCCCCCAGGACGTGGTCGAGGCGGTGCGCTACCTGGTCCGCGCCGAGTACGTCACCGGCGAGGTGCTGCACGTGGACGGCGGGGAGCGGTGGGCGCACCGGCAGCCCGCTACTGGGTAGGGGGCGACCAGGCCGCCGTCCACGTCTCGGGGGAACAGGGCCAGTCCAGTTCGGCACAGATGGCGCGCCAGCAGTCTGGCGCTTCGGGTGCGTCCAGGAGCGGAACGTAACCCAGCTTCAGGTAGATTTTGAGGGCTGGTAGCCGCCACGGCTCGGTGTAGAGGTGGATACAGCGGTAGCCGATTTCAAGAAAGCGGGCTGTCACCGCCGCGCTGAGGGCCAGCCCCAGGCCCCGGCCGGTGTGGGCCGGATCGGCGGCCAGCCAGCCCATTTCGCCGCAAAAGGGGTGTCGCCAGGTGGGGTCGTGGGTGGCCATGCCGGTCGCCACGACCTCGTCGCTGGCCTGATGCACGGCCATGAACCATCCCGCGGGCAGGATGCGCCACAGCCAGGGCCGCAGCTTTTCCTCGTCCCAGCCCGGCCACCCGGCCAGGGCCATGATCTCGTAGAAGCGGGGCTCGTCGCCCGGCCGGTAGGTGCGCAGTGTGTAGCCCGGCGGCAGGCGCACCGGTGGGGCCTCATCCACGAGACGCGTGGGCCAGACCATCTCTACCTGGGCGCAGGCTTGCTGTCTGTCCAAGTTGCCTCCAGAGGCCGTGGCCCGCGCGGGGTGAGGAACTGTCCGGCGGCGTGGGATAGAGCAGACGTGCCGAAAAAGGGTGGGACTAGATCACGTCCTTGATGAAAAATGCCCGCCGGAAGCCGTGCGAGCGCTTGACCTGCTTGATGCCCAGCATCCCCATGGCGCTGAGGTCATCCAGGTGGTGGCGGATGATGTCCTCGGGGAGGCCTGTTTCTCGCACCAACTGCCGGGTGGTCAGCTCGCCCCTGCGGGTCAACGCCTGGAGGATAGAGGTGCGGTTCTTTCGTTTGGTTGTTCCGGGAAACGTCAACGTGCACTTTCTCCTGTTCTTCCTGTCTGTTGCTTCGGCCCCTGCCGCCCATTGTACCACGCCGCTGCCAGAGATGCAAAACCCGCCCCTCGACCGGACAGGACCGGCCCGCCGGTCTTGCCCTGGAACGGGGATGATGGTATACTGGTCGCCAGCCGGACCGAGGAGGCCGATGACCGACGAACGACCATTTCTGACAGCCGAATGGCGCTACCTGGCAATGCTGAACTACGAGGTCGCGCCGGGGACGCTCCGCCCCTATCTGCCCGCCGGCACGGAGCTCGACACCTGGCGGGGACGGCACCTCGTCAGCGTGGTGGGCTTTTTGTTTCTCGACACGCGGGTGTTCGGGCGGCCGATCCCCTTCCATCGCGATTTTGAGGAGGTCAACGTGCGG
The DNA here is from genome assembly GCA_964387775.1 of uncultured Anaerolineaceae bacterium. Lineage (GTDB taxonomy): Bacteria > Chloroflexota > Anaerolineae > JAAYZQ01 > JAAYZQ01 > CAYLZO01. The sequence continues at coordinate 1,881 of CAYLZO010000307.1, read as the reverse complement.
TTCTACGTCCGGCGCCAAGCGGGCCATGAATGGCGCCGGGGCGTGCCACTGACAGAATGGGGAGGGACAGATGAAGTTGGAGTTGGCTTATGGCCGGACCGGCCTGCAGATCGAGGTCCCCGACGATGCGACCGTCATCGAGCCGGCCTTTGTACCCGGTCTGCCCGACGAGCAGCAGGCCATCGCCGGGGCGCTCCGCGCGCCCATCGGCACGCGGCCGCTGGCCGAGTTGGTGGCGCCGGACGATGCCGTGGCCGTCGTCTTTAGCGACTTGACCCGGCCCATGCCCAACGACCGCGTCCTGCCGCCCCTGCTGGACGAATTGGCCCGGGCCGGAATGGCCGATGAACAGATCGTGCTCATCAACGCCCTGGGCACTCACCGCCCCCAGACCGGGGCCGAGCTGCGCACCATGTTGGGCGACGGGGTCGTGGACCGCTACCGCATCGTCCAGCACGACGCCTGGGACGACGCCCGCCTGGTCGGCGTGGCGGCCAACCGGGCAGGGCGGACCGTGCGCGTCAACCGCGCCTACGCCGAGGCGTCGGTCCGCATCCTGACCGGTTTCATCGAGCCTCACCTCTTTGCCGGGTTCAGCGGCGGTCCCAAGGCCGTGCTGCCCGGCATCGCCGACGTCGAGTCGATCCTGGATAACCACGGCCCGGCCATGATCGCCGATCCCAACGCGACGTGGGCCGTGCTGGGGGCTGGCCCTGAGCAGAGTCGAAGGGGCAATCCCATCTGGGCAGAGATGCGGGACGTGGTCCAGGCGACCGAGCCGACCTTCTTGCTGAACGTCACCCTGAACCAGAAGCGCCAGATCACGGGTGTCTTTGCCGGCGAGATGCTGGCCGCCCACCGGCGGGGCGCCGAGTTCGTGCGAAAGACGGCCCTCCGGCCGGTGGCAGCGCCGTTCGACGTGGTGATCACGTCCAACAGCGGCTACCCCCTCGACCTCAACCTCTACCAGGGGGTCAAGGGCATGTCGGCAGCGGCCCGGATCGTGCGGCCGGGAGGTGACATAATCCTAGCCGCCGAGTGCTGGGACGGCATCCCCGACCACGGCGAATACAAGCGCCTGCTGTGGGAGGCAGACTCGCCTGAGGAGCTGTTGGCCCGGGTCCTGGTCCCCGGCTTTCGCTGCCACGATCAGTGGGAGGCCCAGGTCCAGGCTCAGATCCAGCGCCAGGCCCGGGTCCACGTCTACGCCGATGGGCTGACGGACGAGGAACTGCGCCACGCGCTGGTGATCCCCTGCCGCTCCATCGAAGAGACCGTGGCGGCCATCCGGCGGCACAATCCCGGCGCGGCGATTGCGGTGTTGCCCGATGGGCCGCAGACGGTGCCGTATGTTGGGGATTGGATATTGGAGATTGGCAGATGAGCCATTACGAACCGGTGACGGCGGGGATTGTGGACGAATTGCGGGGCATCGTCGGCGGGCGGCACGTGCTCTACGGTGAGCCGGAGCGGATGGCGGGCTATGCCCACGACGAGGTGGCCGGCGAGGAACACGCCCACCTGCCCGAGGTGGTGGTCAAGCCCGGATCGGCGGAGGAAATCAGCCAGATTCTGAAGCTGGCCAACCGCGAGCGGGTGCCGGTCACGCCGCGCGGTGCGGGCTCGGGGCTATCGGGCGGGGCGGTGCCGGTTCGGGGCGGCATCCTGCTCTCCGTCGAGCGCCTGGACCGCATCCTCGAAATCGACACCGAGAACATGACGGTCACCGTCGAGCCGGGGGTAGTGACCAACGAGATCAACGAGGCGGCCCAGCCCCACGGCCTCTTTTACGCCGGCTACCCCATGAGCCTGGAGTCGTGCTTTGTGGGCGGCAACGTGGCCGAGAACGCCGGCGGCGGGCGGGCCATCAAGTACGGCGTC
>CAYLZO010000306.1:0-5133 GCA_964387775.1 uncultured Anaerolineaceae bacterium | reverse complement strand
CGCTCCCTGGTCACCCCTCGGTGATGTTCAACTTTCCCGTGTTCTTCGTTGCTGGATTATGACCCCCTGACTTGTGCTCTAGCCGAATTCGCGCTATAATAGAGACCAGCCGGTCCCGGGTGTTTTTCGCATTCGGGCGGACATTGTGAGAACCGTTCCCTGGACCACCAGCCCTACAAAGGAGTAGTTCACGGGCAGTAAGCGTTCAGGGGGATCTTGAATGGGACACGGATTCACACGGATTCCACGGATTTTAGCTACTCGCGACGGAATGCCAACCAATTTCGTCAGCGCGAATCCGTGTAAATCCGTTTAATCCGTGTCCAATCATAACCCCACCTGAACGGTTACCACGGGCAAAGTCCACATGATGCAACAACCGTTGTTCCAAGCAGCCATCACCCTCTCCGAGCTGGAATCCCACCTGTGGGAAGCCGCCAACATCCTGCGCGGCAGCCCTGTGGACCGCACCGACTGGAAAAGCTACATCCTGCCCCTGCTCTTTTTCAAGCGCATCTGTGACGTCTGGGACGAAGAGTACCAAGAGGCGGTCGACACCTACGGCGAGGATTTTGCCGAGGAGCACCGCTTTCAGGTGCCCGAAGCCTGTCATTGGAATGTGGTGCGCGAGACCCCGGCCAATGTCGGCACCGCCCTGCAGAACGCCCTGCGCTGCATCGAGGCCGCCAACCAGGAGCATCTCTATGGCGTCTTTGGCGACGCCCAGTGGAGCAACAAGGACCGCCTGCCCGATCCCCTGCTCAAGGACCTCATCGAGCACTTTTCGGCCCTGCACCTGGGCAACAGCCGCGTGGCCAGCGACGTCATCGGCGACGCCTACGAGTACCTGATCAAACAGTTCGCCGACGCCACCAACCGCAAGGCGGGCGAGTTCTACACCCCGCGCAGCGTGGTGCGGCTGATGGTCAGCATCCTCGATCCCCAGGAGGGCGAGACCATTTACGACCCCGCCTGCGGCACGGGCGGGATGCTGCTGGCGGCGGTGGCCCACGTCCGCGAAAGGGGTGGCGATCCGCGCACCTTTTTCGGCAAGCTCTACGGCCAGGAGAAGAACCTGACCACTGCCTCGGTGGCGCGCATGAACCTGCTGCTGCACGGCATCGAGGATTTTTCCGTCGAGCGGGGCGATACGCTGCGTCACCCCGTCTTCTCCGACCCCGGCACCGGCGGGCTGGCGACCTTTGACTGCGTCATCGCCAATCCGCCCTTCTCCCTCAAGCAGTGGGGGCGCGAGGTGTGGGAGAACGACCCCTGGGGCCGGGCCTTTGGCGGGCTGCCCAGCGACAACAGCGGCGACTTTGCCTGGGTGCAGCACATGGTCGCCTCGATGGCGCCCTACACCGGCCGCATGGCCGTCGTCCTGCCCCAGGGCGCCCTCTTTCGCGGCGGCGTCGAGGGCGACATCCGGCGCAAACTGCTGGAGATGGACCTGATCGAGGCCGTCATCGGTCTGGCGCCCAACCTGTTCTACGGCACCGGGCTGGCGGCCTGCCTCCTGGTCCTGCGCCGGCGCAAGGAGCTTGGCCATGCAGAGCATGGCACGCGCGCCGGGCAGGTGCTGATCGTCGACGCCTCGTCCCTTTACCGCAAAGCGCGGGCGCAAAACCACCTCGATGCCGAGCACGTAGCCACCATCCTGGGCTGGGTGCAAGCCTTCGAGGATGTCGAGGACCGGGCGCGGGTCGTTTCCGTGGACGAGATCCAGGAGGAGGACTGGACGCTCAACATCTCCCGTTACGTGCTGCCGCCCATCGGCGAGGACATTCCGCCGCTGCCGGAAGCGATTGTCGATTTCAAGACCGCGCTGGCCCGCGTGCGCCAGGCCGAGGAGCAACTGGCCGAGGTCATGGCCGAAGGGGGCTGGCTCGATGCCTGAGCGGATGACCCAGCAGGAGCTCGAATCGTACCTGTGGGGCGCGGCCAACATCCTGCGCGGCCTGGTCGACGCCGGCGACTATAAGCAGTACGTCTTTCCCCTGCTCTTTTACAAGCGCCTGTCCGACGTGTGGGATGAGGAGTACGCCGAAGCGCTGACCTTCTCCAGTGACGAGGGCTATGCCCGCGACACGGCCAACGACCGCTTTGTCATCCCCGAGGGCGCCCACTGGGACGAGGTGCGCACCGTGCCCCGCGACGTGGGCCGTGCCTTGCAGAACGCCATGCGCGCCATCGAGGCCGCCAACCCCGACCGGCTGGACGGCATCTTTGGCGATGCGCCGTGGACCAACAAGGCCCGCCTGCCCGACGCCACGCTCAAGAACCTGTTGGAGCATTTCTCGGCTCACAGCCTGTCGCTGGCCGAGGTGCCCGAGGACGAGCTGGGCAACGCCTACGAATACCTGATCAAGCAGTTCGCCGACGACAGCGGCCATACGGCGCAAGAGTTCTACACCAACCGCACGTTGGTGCACCTGATGGTCCAGATGCTCCGGCCCCAACCGGGCGAGAGCATCTACGATCCCACCTGCGGCACCGGCGGGATGTTGATCTCGGCCCTGGACGAGGTCAAGCGCGGCGGCGGCGAGCACCGCACGCTGCGCCTCTACGGCCAGGAGCGCAACCACATGACGGCGGCCATCGCCCGCATGAACCTGGTACTCCACGGTGTCGAGGATTTCGCCATCGTGCGTGGCGACACGCTGGAGCGGCCGGCCTTTACCGAGCGCGACCGGCTGCGGACCTTCGACGTGGTGCTGGCCAATCCGCCCTATTCCATCAAGCAGTGGAACCGCGACGCCTGGCAGAGCGACGTCTGGGGCCGTAATTTCCTGGGTACACCGCCTCAAGGCCGGGCCGATTACGCCTTTTTCCAGCACATCCTGGCCAGCATGGACCCCCGCACTGGCCGCTGCGCCATCCTCTTTCCCCACGGCGTGCTCTTTCGCCGCGACGAGGCCGAGATGCGGCAGCGGCTGGTCGAGGCCGACCTGGTAGAGTGCGTGCTGGGCCTGGGACCCAACCTCTTTTACAACTCGCCCATGGAAGCCTGCGTCGTCGTCTGCCGCAGCCAGAAGCCGCCGGAGCGCCGGGGGCAGATCCTGTTCATCGACGCCGTCGACGAGGTGGCCCGCGAGCGGGCGCAGAGCTTTCTCAAGCCGGAACACCAGGCCCGCATCCTGGACGCCTACCGCCAGTTCGGGGCCGAGCCCGATTTCGCCGTGGCGGCAGCCCTGGACGAGATCGCCGCTCAGGATTACAGCCTGTCCATCCCCCTCTACGTCAAGCGCGTGAACAACAACCACGGCGGCGACGATGGCCGCTCGCTGCCGGAGCTGTGGGCCGCCTGGCAGCAGGAGGGGCGCCTGTTCTGGCAGGAGATGGACGCCCTGATGGAAATGCTGGACGAACTTGTGCTATAATAGGGGAAACGAGGCAGCAGATAGACAGGAGGCAATAATGACCGTTTACCAGTTGACCATTCCCTATTCTGAGGATTTGTTGCTGTCGCTCAAGAGCACGCCGGAAAAGTTTGAATCCGAGGCGCGCTTGCTGCTGGCGACCCAGCTGTACGAGCAAGGGCGAGTCACCACCGGCACCGGCGCGCGGCTGGCCGGGATGGAGCGTGTACACTTTGTCTTTGAATTGCAGCGCTTTGGCCTGTCGCCCATCGGCGTCGAGCCGGACGAGTTGGCCGAGGATATGGCAAATGCCTGACCGCATTGTGATCAGCAACACGACGCCCATCATCGCCCTGGCCCTGGTGCAGCAGCTCGACCTGCTGCAAGCGCTCTACGAGGAGGTCTGGATCCCGCCGGCGGTGGCTGCCGAGCTGCGGGCCGGCGGCGCGCGCGCTGGAGCGGCTGAATTGGCCACGGCATCCTACATTCGCACGGTCGCCTTGGACGACCCCCGGCGAGCCGACCTGCTGAGCGACCTGGATCGGGGCGAGGCCGAGGTCATCGCCCTGGCCCAGGAACGCCAGGCTGACCTGGTCCTCATCGACGAACGCCTGGGGCGCCGCCACGCCCGCCGCCTGGGATTGCCCATCACCGGGGTATTGGGCCTGCTGCTCAAGGCCAAAGAGTTGGGACATCTGGACGCCGTGCGCCCCGGCCTGGAGCGGATGCAGCGAGGCGGCATCCGTTTGAGCGCCGACCTGGTGCAGCAAGCGCTGGTCTTGGCCGGGGAAGCGGAATGACGGAGCGGGTGCTGAAACCCGGCTGGAAGATATGGCGCTTTGACCAGATGGCCGTCAACGTGACCGACCGCGTTGAGCCCGACGATGTGGACGTCGATTATTACGTAGGCCTGGCGCACCTTGATTCCGACTCGCTCAAAATTCGCCGTTGGGGGGAGCCCTCCGACGTAGGTGCGACCAAGCTTCTCTTTCGCACAGGCGACATCATCTTTGGCCGGCGGCGAGTGTACCAGCGCAAGTTGGCCGTGGCCGAGTTCGAGGGCATCTGTTCGGCGCACGCGATGGTCTTGCGCCCCAAGGCAGACGTCATGCTACCCGGGTTCTTGCCCTTTTTCATGCAAAGTGACCTGTTCATGAACCGGGCGCTGGAGATCTCAGTCGGGTCCCTATCACCGACCATCAACTGGCGCACGCTAGCCCGGCAAGAATTCGCCCTGCCGCCGCTGACGGAGCAACGGCGGATTGCGGTACTCCTTAACGTCGCCGACGAGGTTGTTAATCAGTACAAGGAAAGCATTGACTCTGCATATGACCTGCGCTCAGCAATCCGCAAATCAGAGTTTGATCCAGCACGATTCGAGAGTCGCCCCTTGAGTACATTTTGTGACGATGGTGCTGGGATTCAGATTGGTCCATTCGGCGCTCAATTGCATCAATCCGATTATGTGGATGTTGGAGTACCGGTTGTTATGCCAGCCAATATGAGTGAAGAAAGGATTGACATTTCAGAGATTGCTCAAGTCCCTGAGAAAAAGGCCCAAGAACTTGAGGTTCACAGGATCGAACGAGGCGACATCCTCTTGCCGCGCCGTGGCGAGCTTGATCGAAGGGTGTATGTTGAAGAGGAGAACCGTGGGTGGCTGTGTGGAACCGGATCTATACGCATAAGAGTCAACGCAGCTTTTTCAGCCAAAGCCATTTTGGCTCATGTGGGAATATAGGTGAAATTGGGCACCATCAGAGATCTCAAGAAT
>CAYLZO010000305.1:0-5195 GCA_964387775.1 uncultured Anaerolineaceae bacterium | reverse complement strand
TTCTAACAACCGATAACCCGCGAACGGACGGCTGTTTTCCTGTCCTTCTGCGCCTGTCCCATTGCGCGGGCACCAATCTACCAACCTACCAATTTACCAAGGCACCAATCCACCATTGGAGGAGGATCATGATTCGACCCAAGCTGGAGTTTCTGTCATCCGTGACCGTGGACCGCGCCCTCGACGAGGCCTACGAGCTGCTGCTCGACCCCGGGGTGCGCGTCCACTACGACGAGGCACTGGCGTTGCTGGCCGACCACGGCGCCACCGTCGATTTCGACACCCGCGTGGCCCAGATCCCGCGCGACCTGGCCGAGCGCTGTGTGGCCTCGGCCCCCGGCGAGTTCTATCTCTACAACCTCGACGGCGAGCCGGTCGTGCATTACGGCGGCGACGACGTCCACTTTGACCCCGGCTCGGCGGCCATCGAGATCGCCGACTATAACGCCGACCAGTCGCGCACACCCGTGACCGCCGACTGTGAGAATTACGTGCGGCTGGCCGAGATGCTGCCCCAGATCGACGCCGTGGCCACGTCCATCGTCTGCGGCGACGTGCCGCAAGAGATGGCCGACTGGTACCGGCTCTACCTGCTGCTGCGCTACGCCCGCAAGCCGATCGTGACCGGCACCTTTGCCATCGAGTCCTTTGCCATCATGCACGAGCTGCTGGTGGCCGTCGCCGGGGGCGCCGAGGCCCTGGCCGCCAAGCCCCGGGCCGTGTTCGACGTCTGCCCCTCGCCGCCGCTGCTCTGGAGCGACATCACCTGCGCCAACCTCATCGACGCCGCCCGGGCCGGCGTGCCCGCCGAGCTGGTGTCGATGCCCCTCATGGGCGCCACCGGCCCGGCGACCGTCATCGGCTCGGCCGTGCAGCACGCCGCCGAGTGCCTGAGCGGCATCACCATCCACCAACTGGCCAAGCCGGGCAGCCCCATCGTCTGGGGCGGCTCGCCCGCCTCGTTCGACATGCGCACCGGCACCACGCCCATGGGCTCCATCGCCACGATGATGCTCGACTGCACCTACGCCCAGATCGGCAAGGCCGTCAAGCCCGGCGGCCTGCCGACCCACGCCTACCTGGGCATGGCCGACACCAAGATCGTCGACGCCCAGACCGGGCTGGAGACCGCCTCGGGCGCCATCCTCGGCGCGCTGGCGGGCGTCAACATGATGTCCGGCCCGGGTATGATGGATTTCGAGAGCTGCTTCAGCCTCGAAAAGCTGGTCATCGACGCCGAGATCGTGGGCATGGCCAAGCGCCTGGTGGCCGGCGTGGACGACTCGGAGGAGCCGCTGGCCCTGCACGTCATGCGTAAAGTCGGCCACGCGGGCAATTTCCTCAAGAGCAAACACACCCGCCGCAACTTTCGCCAGGCCGACTATATCCCCACCGACGTCATCGACCGCGACTTTCGCCAGACCTGGTTCGACAAGGGCGCGCTGGACGTCAACGCCCGCGCCCACCGCAAGGTCCAGGAACTGATCGCCGCCTGGGAGCCGCCGGACCTGCCCGCCGCGACGCTCGACGAGCTGGAGGCCATTGCGGCCCGCCACGCGGCCGCCGCCGGCCTGTCCAAGCTGCCGGAGAGAACGATTGCGTAGGAAACCAGGAACCGGGGAATCAGGTATCGGGGAATCGGGGAATCGGGGATCAGGAATCGGGCAGCCAGCCTGATACCTGATACCCGATAATCCGATACCCGATACCTGATACCTCACACCACAGGAGACCAAAATGAATGACGAACTATACAAAACCATGGCCCAAGCCGTCATCGACGGCGACGACGACGAAGCGGCCGCGCTGGCCCAGCAGGCGCTGGCGGCCGGCATCGCGCCGCTGGACGCCATCAACCAGGGCTTTACGCCCGGCATGGACACCGTCGGCGAGCTGTACGCCACCGGCGAGTACTTTTTGCCCGACCTGATCCTGGGCGGCGAGGCGATGAAGGCCGCCCTGGCCGTCCTGGAGCCGGCCCTGCAAGCCGCCGGCCAGGAGCGCGAGGTGCTGGGCACCGTCGTGCTCGGCACCGTCCAGGGCGACATCCACGAGATCGGCAAATCGCTGGTCGGCTCGATGCTGGCCGCCAACGGCTTCCAGGTCCACGACCTGGGCATCGACATCGCCTCCGACGTGTTCGTGGCCAAGGTCCAGGAGCACGACGCCGACGTCCTGGGCCTCTCGGCCCTGCTGACCACGACCATGCTCCACCAGCGGACCGTCATCGAGCTGCTGGAAGAGGCCGGCATCCGCGACCAGGTCAAGGTCCTGGTCGGCGGCTGCCCCGTCACGCCCCAGTGGGCCGACGACATCGGCGCCGACGGGTTCGCCGAGGACGCGGCCAACGCCGTCGTCGTCGCCAAAAAGCTGCTGGGCAAGGCCTAGCAGTAGGGCAAGTTTTAAACTTGCCCTACTGGCACACCACCAAGGGCTCTCCCATCCGGGAGAGCCCTTTCGTATAAGGGCGTTGTCAGATTTTTGCAGAATCCTGGAACCTGAGTTATAATGTCAGCCAGTTCAGCACGGCGCTCTGAAGAGGTGCAAGTTGCGGCTCTACAACGTGATCTGGAAAGATAGATTTGTCGAAAAGATGGCCGCCAAGCATGATGTCATGATCGACGAAGTGGAAGACGTGCTGTTCTCAGAGCCGCACGTGCGCTTTGCCGAAAAAGGGCGGGTAAAGGGCGAGAATCTGTACGTGGCCTACGGGCAGACGGCGGAGGGGCGATATCTGGTCATCTTTTTCATCCACAAGGATCGGGCCGCAGCCTTGCCTATCTCGGCCCGAGACATGACGCCAGCCGAGCGGAGGTACTACCGTGAGCAAAAACACAGATATTGATCCGATTCCAGAAGAGTTTGCCACCTACGAAGAAGCGGCCGAGTTCTGGAACACCCACGATACGACGGACTATACTGGCGATTTTCGTACTGTGGACGTAGAGAGTGAGTTCAGGGGGCGCACCTACGAGGTAGAACTGGAAGAGGCGGTCGTCGAGAGTCTGCAGGCGAGAGCACGTCGAGAGGGTGTGTCGGTCAGCTGCCTGGCGAGCCGGTTGCTGCGTGAGCAACTTGTGGACTATGGCTAGTGCTACAACCGTGGTAGTCATTCTGAGGAGCGAGCGCAGCGAGCGACGAAGAATCTGGGATTGCTTCCCCGATGCCGGGACGGCGCGTCGCTGGCGCTCCTCGCAATGACAGGGGACAGTTTCTCTCACAATGAGCGGCGGCCCCCCGCCGTGCGCCGCTCAGAATGACAGTGGGGGGTCTACTACGGCTCGGAGCCGAGTTCTTCCGACTCCGGGCTTCTTTCGTTTCAAGGCTTTCAGTTTATTGGCCTAATCACCTGCGTCGCCGCCCGGCTGGCCATGCCCGTGGCGATGGCCCCGTAGAGCATCCGAAAGGCCAACTCCTCCCCCAGGCGCACCGGCGGGTCGGCCGCGCTCACGTCGAGCACCAGGTGGTCCGAGCTGGCGCCCAGGATCGTCGCGCCGGGCCGGTGGGGCACCAGGCTCTCGATCTGCAAATCCTGGCGGCCCAGGGCGACGATGGCCCGCCGGCGCGGTCCCAGGTCGGGCCACTCGGGGATCTCGTTGAAGGCGTTGGGCGCCACCGGCCCCTCGGGCACCGAGGGCTTGGTCTCGACCTCGATGACCTCGGCGTGGACCGTGAAGGCGTCCTTGTGGGGCACGGCGTCGGGCCAGTCGCCGGTCGAGTCCACCTCGCCGATGAGGATCGCCCCGCCGATCCGCAGTTGCGTGGCCCGCGCCGGCATCTCGCCCCGCAGCAGCAGCGCCAGGCTGGCCGAGTTCCCGGCCGACATCACCGGGAACGCGAGGCCCAGCGCCCGCTCGATCTCTTCCGCCACGTCCACCAGCAGTTGGGTGTTCTGCTGTGTGGGCAGCACCCCGGCGATGCAGGTCGTGTTGGCCCCCAGCCCGGCCAACTCGATGTGGGGCTGAGCCGCCATCTCCCGCGCCACGGCCAGCGCCCGCTCGGGCATGACCCCCTCGCGGCGGTCGCCCGTTTCGAGCATGAGGACGACGCGGTGGGTGGTGCCCCGCGCCCGGGCCGCCCGCGAGAGGGCGCGCACGGTCTCGACCTGGCTGTTGAGGCTCACCTGGGTCAGCGCCACCACCTCCTCGGCCCGGCCGGGCGAGGGCAGGCGCAGCAGCATGACGTCGGTCTCGATGCCGGCCGCCCGCAGCCGCCGCACGTTGCGCAGGCGCGACTCGGCCAGCAGCGACGCGCTGCCGGCCAGCATCGCCCGCGCCACGTCGGGATGGCCGCAGCAGGCCTTGGTCGCCGCTGCCACCTCGATGCCCTGCGGTGCGCAGAGGGCCACGACGGCCTCGGTGTTGCGCCGGATCGACTCGCAGTCCACTTCGATTCGCATCGACACCCCCATGGGAGTAGGGCAAATTGCCAATTTGCCCTACGAGGCCGAATAGGCGGCCACGACGCCGGCCATCGCCCGGCGCACGTCGTCGGGCAGGGGCGGCGGCTGATGGCTTTCCAGGATGTCGCGGGCCCGCTCCCGCGCCACCTCGACCCGCGTGCGCGCCCCCTTTTGCCGCCACTCGTCGTAGCTGTCGCGGTCGCCGAGGTGCGGCAGCGACAGGGCCTGGCGCATGTGCTGGACCGTGTGCAGCTGGTCGAGATAGACGCCGCCCGGCCCCAGTTCGGCGACGAGGTCCAGGGCAAACGCCCCGTCGTCAAAGGCGACGGGCGCCAGCAGCCGCTTGACCATGGCCGCGATCTCGGCGTCGAGCAGGATCTGCTCGTAGGTCAGCAGGTTCGAGCCGTCGAGCAGGCCGACGCCAAAGAGCAGGCTGGCCCCGGCCAGCGAGGGGAGCAGGTAGGACAGCGTGTTCTCCCAGGCCGCCTGGGCGCCCGGCGTCTTGGCGCTCGTCGCCCCGGCGCCGACGATGGAGGGCAGGCCGTAGAAACGGGCCATGCGGGCCACCGCCGTGCGCAGCCAGAGGGCCTCGGGCGAGGTGGCGGTGTAGGCCCCGGTCCGCAGGTCGATGGTCGCCGGCCCGCCGCAGTAGAACACCTTGGCCCCCGGCGTGGCGATCTGCAGCAGGGCCAGGACGCTGACCACCTCGGCGTTGAGCACGGCCAGGGTGCCGGCCCGCGTCACCGGCGAGGTGACGCCCTCCGGATGGCAGCCGGGTGACAAGACCCTCACG
>CAYLZO010000304.1:0-5217 GCA_964387775.1 uncultured Anaerolineaceae bacterium | reverse complement strand
CGTCGAGGGCGATCTGGGCGGGGTAGCTGGCCGCGGTGGGGACGATGAATTCCTCAAAGCCGGAAGTTGGGGAATGGATACTGGATACTGGATATTGGATATTGGATATTGGGGATTGGGTATTGACGGCTGATGGCTGACGGCTGATGGTTGACGGCTGACGGCTGACAATGGGCAGATAGCGTTGGTCGCTGGGGACGACGAGCCTGGCCGCCCCGTCGTTGTTACATTCGGACGACTCGGCCACCTGCCGGGCCGGATCGAGGTCAAGGGCCAGGTCGTAGCTGCCCAGGGAGAGGTTGGGTAGGGTGAAGGTGACCCAGTCGGACGAGGCCCCTGCCAGGCCGGGGACGGTCTCGGTCAAGGCCCCGCTGGCCGGGCCGTCGTAGGCCAGGGTCACCTGGAAGGAGCCGGCGGCCACGGTGCCGTCGTTCACGACCTTGACAGCGAGCTGCCGGGTCAGGGTCTGGGTCGGCGCGGGCAGGGCGGAAACCGGCGTGGTCCGCAGCACGCCGGGCTCGAGCTCCACGTAGTCCAGCGGGGGGAAGGCCGCCGTGTGGCCGGCGTAGTGCTGGCCAAAGGCGGTCATGGCCGTCGTATCAGGGTCGAAAAGGTTGCCGTTGAATCCTTCGCCGGTGAGGGGGTCCCAGGGCTGGACGTCGAGGCTGAACCAGGCCCAGCGCTGCACCAGGCGGCCCCCGTCGCCGGGGTCGCCCAGGGTCGGATCGGTCGTGTTCTGGAAAAAGTCAAAGGTAGCCGACATAAAGGCTTTGACCCGGTCCGCGTCAAAGCCATAGTCGTCGGGCATGAGCACGCCGTATTCGGTCACGATGAGCGGGTAGCCGCCATAGCCCTTGTCGGCCATCCACTGCCGGAAGGTCCAGATCTGGTCCTCAAAGATGGCCAGGTCGTCGTTGTCGTCCACCGAGCGGAGGACGCCCTCCGTGGCGTCGATGCCCGGCGGGATGTCGGCCCCCCAGCCGCCCGCCTGCTCGTTGAGGATGGCGTTGTGGATGTTCCAGACGTCCACGGGCAGGGGCTGGCCGTACTGGTTTTGGTAAGCGGCCAGCACGCGGTCCAGCCACTGGAGGCGCAGGGGGGTCGCCTGCACGATGCCGCCGGGCGAGACCCGGCTCGTCGGGTCGCGGCCCTTGATAAAGGTGTAGACGTCGTGGTAGATGCGCGCGTACTCTTCCGGCTCGACGTTGTCCTGCCAGATGCAGTCGGGCTCGTTGCCGACCAGCCACAGCCCGCCGGGATGGTTGTCCACCATGGGCCCCAGCTTGCTGGGGGCGACGGTGTAGCCGGCGTGCACGCGGAGCAGGGCGGCGCGCTCCATGCCCTCGGGGGCGGGATCGCAGGTGGGTTGGGTCGCATCGACGTACCAGCCGGCCCGAAGCTGGCCGACGTCAAATGCCTCGCGCCAGTCGGACGCGGTGGCCACAAAGCCAAAGCGCTCGCGGGCCGACAGGGCGCTTTCCCCGGCCGGTTGCCCCTGGGCCGGGGAAAAGGCGCCCAGCAAGGCCCAGACGAGGAGGGCCAGCAAGAATCCCGTCACACTCAGAGCCAGCCAATGCCGGTTGTGATGGCTTTTCTGCCCGATCATACGCTTCCTCCCTCATACAAGGCCCGGCTGTCGGTTGCGTTACGACAGCCGGGAGGTGGTCCGGACCTGGGGTCAAGCGCATGGAGTGGGTTCAGATTTGACCTCAAGAGGACCTACGGCTTTTCATTCCAGACGGCGTCAGAAGGCGGCGGAGCCGGCCGATGGGACCCGGACGGTCCCCCTGCTCATCCTTGCCGTAGTAGCTTGAAGCGTAGTAGTAATAGTAATACCCCCGACCGCCCCGGCTATCGACCCGGTTGAGGACCCCGCCGACGACGTGGGCGCCCACCTGGCGCAGCCCATGGGTGGCCCGCTGGACGGCGTCGCGCCGCGTCTGGCCGGTGTTCACCACCAGCAGCACGCCGTCGGCGTGGGCGGCCAGGACGTTGGCATCGGCCATGAGGAGGGAGGGGGGCGTGTCCACGATGACGATGTCGGCCTCCTGCTGCACGGCTTGGATGAGCTCCTTCATCCGTTGCGAGCCCAGCAATTCCTGGGGATTGGGCGGCAGCGGTCCCGAGGTCATGATGCGCAGGTTCTCCACGTCCGTGTCCTGCAAATAGCTGCGCATCTCGCCCGGTTCACCCACCAGGGCGTCGGTCAAGCCCGCCCGGTTGGGCAGGCCAAAGGTCTTGTGGAGGCTGGGGCGGCGGAGGTCGGCGTCGAGCAAGACCACGCGTTTGCCGGCCTGGGCCATGACCACCGCCAGGTTGGCCGAGGTCGTGGTCTTGCCCTCGGTGGCCAGGGCGCTGGTCACCACCAGGCTGCGCAGGGGCCGGTCGGGCGACGAGAATTGGAGGTTGGTGCGCAAGGTGCGGTAGGCCTCGGAGGCGAGGGACCGGGGCTGGCTGACGGTAAAGAGCCCTTCGGTCGGTCCCTTGCCGTTCAAGCTGACGTTTTGCACGGCGGCGACGGTGTTCAGGTCGGCCACTTGCAGGTCGGCCGGCTCTTTGACGGTGTCGTCCAGGTACTCGACGAGAAAGGCCACGCCCACGGCCAGCATGGCGCCCACCACGGCGGCCAGCAGGGTGTTCATCATCACCCGGGGCCGGATGGGGGCCACCGGCGGCACGGCTTCCGACACGACGGTGATGGTGTCCCCGGAGCTGGCCTCGGTCAGGCTGATGCTGGCGTAGCTGCGCAGCAGGGCCGAATAGTTGTTGCGATCCTGGGCCAATTCGTCCTCGAGGCGAGCGAGCTCGCCGGCGTCCACTTCCTCCTGGGCTTCCAGTTGGCGGATGGCGGCCTCGGTCTCCTGGATGTTGGCCTGGATGCGCTCCATCTCGGCTGTCAGGTTGGCCTTGGACTCGGCGTAGCGGACCGCCTGGACGTTGTTCTGCCAGTCGATAAAGACGTCGGCCAGTGTATTGGCCGCCAGCGCGATCTGCTCGCGGTCGGTGCCCGTGATCTGCACGTTGATGAGCTGCGTATCGCGCACCGGCTGGGCCGAGACGGAAAAGCCGCTGGGGCTGTCCTCGAGCGCCTCCGCCCCCTCGTTCCCCACACTCTGGGGCAGGGGGATGCCGAGCTGGGCGTAGGTCTCTTTGATGATGGGCGGGCTGCTGAGCAATTGGGCGTAGGTCTGGGCCAGGCGCTCACTGGCGATCAAGGACGAGTAATTGTCCAGGGCCTGGGTGGAGCCGGGCGTCACCAGCAGGGTGGTGCTGGCCTGGTAAACGGGCGTCATGTTGCGGCTGACGATAAAAGATGTGGCGCCGGCCAGGACCGTGCCCAGCACGACGAGCCACAGCCACTTGCGTAACAGGTTCCAATATTGTCGTAGTTCCATGCTTCCTCTCTCCCAACAAAACTTGGCCAATCCGTCCCACCGAACCGCCGTGATCTCGTTCTACGTGTGAGAGCCATTCTCAGATGCGGACGATGAAGGGTGCTAAGGCCGGGCGATTATAGCACACTCTCCCCCGTCGTGCAACTTGTCGCGTGGGCATGTCTGTGGTCGTGCAAGACGGGTTGTCGTTCCCGCCCACGGCATCGACCCACAGCAGCCCTGTTTCTCAATAGGCCCCGTTGCCCCGCAGCACGGCCGGCAGCGTCTGCAGAAGGATCTTGAGATCCGTCCAGAGGGAATGGTGCTCGACGTACTCGGTCTCGATGCGGACCCGCTCTTCGAACGAGAGATCGCCGCGCCCCAGGACTTGCATCGGGCCGGTCATCCCCGGCTTGACGCCCAGGCGCTGCCGGGCGTGGGGCGAATAGCGGGCGACCAGCCACCCCTCTTCGGGCCGGGGACCCACCAAACTCATCTCGCCCCGGAGCACGTTCCAGAACTGGGGCAATTCGTCCAGGCTAAAGCGCCGCAGCCAGCGTCCCAGCCGGGTGAGCCGGGGATCGGGGTGGAGCTTGTAGACGGGCGGGTCCAGGGTCTCCACGTCGATCAATTCGGGCAATCTCGCTTCGGCGTTGGCGACCATGGTCCGGAACTTGACGATGCGAAAGGGCTCGCCATCCTTGCCCACCCGCTCCTGGACAAAGAGGATGGGACCCGGCGAGTCGAGCTTGACCAGGACGGCGACGATGGCCATCAGCGGGGCGGTCAGGACCAGGCCCAGCGTTGCGCCGGCCAGGTCCATGCCGCGTTTGATCACAGCCGTCGTCCCGTGGATACCCGTGTGGTTCATCCCGTCCTCATCTCCGGGCGGGATTATACTCGAATTCGGGCTCCTTGTCCAGGGGCAGGCCGCGGGGACGATCTTGCCAGCCCGCCCCTCGCCGGACACTCCTCCGGGCAGAGGGCGCGGGCATGGAAAAGCGGGCTTTGCCCGGAGACAAAGCCCGCCCGCCAATCGCAGCTCAAGGTTACGCCTGGCAGCGTTCACGTTGACCCAATTAGCCCCTCGATCTCGGCGATGACCTGCCGTGAAAACCAGCTGTGGGCGGAGGTACTCGTGCCAGACGTCATCTTCTTCGTTGTCCCAGAGCTTTGCCAGAACCCCTTCGGCCGCACCCTGGAGCTGGCGGTGCACGTCTCTCTCATCTTGCTCTCCCGGAATGACGACCCACACGGTTCATTACCGGACACTTTTATGGTCGCCGGGCGGAAGAGCCGCGGATCAACAGAAACTCGCGGATTTTTCCGAAGCAGATGAACTATGTGGTCCAATTCAACGAGTCCAATCCGTGTTTTTCTGCAGATCCGCGATTCTGAAGCACCTGGCAGAAAAAGTGTCCGGTAGTGAACCACACGGCCCCATTCTGGGGAACGTCAACGTCTTTGAGCAGCTCGACGGCTCGATCCCCCTTGTAGATTGCGGAAACGGTCCTCACGACATCCTCCCTCGGCCCGATCTCTTCACCCTTGCTTTTTTATGATAGCACGTTTTGGGCGCAATGACAACCCCGGCCCGGGGCAAGCGCACTTGTCATTGCGAGGGAGCGGAGCGACCGAAGCAATCTCCGATTGCCGCAATGACCGTGGTTGGAATGTAAGTGACTTGGCAACAGGCCACCAAAAAAGCGGGCCTTGCCCGGAGGCAAAGCCCGCTCGATTACGTGCGACCGAGGTCGCGCCGGTGGTTGGAGCTACGACCGGCGGCGGACTACGACCAGCGCGCCGAGGGCCAACAGCCCGACGAGGCCAAAGGCCACGACGA
>CAYLZO010000303.1:0-5229 GCA_964387775.1 uncultured Anaerolineaceae bacterium | reverse complement strand
TCTCGGGACATGCTCTAGCTGTGGCCCGTTGACGAACTCGCGGCAGGAACCGTCTATTACAACAATAGCATCGCATCGCCAAAGGAAAAGAACCAATACCGCACCCGGATGGCCTCGTCATAGGCGCGGAAGATCAGGTTCCGCCCGGCAAAGGCCAAGACGAGCATCAGCAGTGTGCTACGCGGCAGATGAAAATTGGTGATCATTGCGTCTACGACGCGAAACGGGTAGCCGGGGTAAATGAACAGGTCGGTGGGTCCGGCGTAGGCCGCGACGGTGCGCCAGCC
Organism: uncultured Anaerolineaceae bacterium; assembly: GCA_964387775.1. GTDB lineage: Bacteria > Chloroflexota > Anaerolineae > JAAYZQ01 > JAAYZQ01 > CAYLZO01. Next base: position 4,942 of record CAYLZO010000303.1, on the reverse strand, counting down.
ACATGCCTCACCGTCCGGGCCGCAACCGTCCGTGGTGAGCGGAGTCGAACCAGCCGCCGCCGACTCCAAGGCCCGGACGACCGTCGTCCCCACGGCGATCACGCGCCGGCCTTCCAGCTTGGCGCGATTCACCTGCTCGGCCACCGGCGCCGTCAGCTCGTACCACTCGCTGTGGATCTCGTGATCCTCGACCCGCACCTCCTTGACCGGCCGGAAGGTGTCCAGGCCGATGTGCAGCGTCACAAAGGCCATCTCGACGCCCGCCTGCCGCAGTTCGACCAGCAGCTCCGGAGTGAAATGCAGGCCCGCCGTCGAAGCTGCCGCCGAGCCCTCGATGCGGCCATAGACGGTCTGGTAACGCTCGGGGTCGGCCAGCGGCTTGTGGATGTAGGGCGGCAGGGGCATCACGCCCAACTCGTCCAGCAGCGGCTCGATGGGGCGGTCGAAGCGGATTATGCGACTGCCCGATTCCGTTTCGGCCACGATTTGGGCGTCGGATAAGTAGGTATCAGGTATCGGGGAATCGGCTTCCTGATTCCCCGCTTTCCCGATACCCGGTCCCTGCAATTGAACGACCACCCCCGGCCGCAAGCCCTTGCCCCGGACCAGGGCCTCCCAGGTCCGCTCGTCGCGGCGGTGGAGGAGGAGGAGCTCGACCCGGCCGCCGGTTTCGGCCTTGCGACCAAAGAGGCGGGCGGGGATGACGCGCGTCTGGTTCATGACCAGCAGATCGCCGGCGCGCAGGTACTGGCCTACGTCGCGAAAGATACGGTGCTCGATCTGGCCCGTCTCCCGATGGACGACCATCAGTCGCGAGGCGTCGCGCGGCTCAACGGGCGTCTGGGCGATCAGTTCCTGGGGCAGTTCGTAGTCAAAGTTGCTGGTTTTCATCGCAACCCCTACCGGTTCAGCAACCGGATGACGATGTTCAGCACTACGGTCAACACGATGCTCAGGAGGATCGTGGTCGCCAGGGGAAAGTAGCAGGAAAAACCATCCCGCTCGATGCGGATGTCACCCGGCAGCCGGCCCAGTGGCAACCCGGCCTTGCCGAGCAACCACAATCCGCCCCCCCACGACCACCAACACCACCCCCAGCACGACGATGCCTTTCCCCAATGTCGACGAATCCATCCGCCGCCTCCCAATCCCCAATTCCTCAATTCCAAAGCTCAAACGCCATCTGCCGCACCGGCGCCCGCCCCTCGGCCCGCGCCTCCAGCAGGATGCGCCGGCCCTCGGGGTAACGGGTGTAGACCAGCCGCCCGCCGCCCACGTAGCGCTGCCAGTGCCGGGCCAGGGCCTCGGCCAGCTTGCGGCGCGAAGCCAGCACGTCGGGCACGCGGTGATAGGCTTTCAGGTCGTCGTCCAAGCGCAGCGCCCCGCGAACCAGCCGCCACGAGGCGCGATAAGCCGGGTTGCGCAGGCTGGTGCTGTCCCGCTCGATGAGGTAGCGGGCGTCGCCCAGCGGCCCCAGCATCTGGCGATAGGCGTGCACGAACGTGTGGGCGTCCTCCGGCGAGGCGGCGTCCAGGAACACCTCCAAGCCGCCGCCGGCCGTCTCGACGACGCGCACGCTCTCGTCCGGCAGCTCGGCGCATACGGCGCCCGCGTCGCACAGCGCGGCCAGCAGCGCCCGCCCCATATCGAGCAGGACCGAGTCGGCGGGCAGCTCCAGGAAGGCGCGGCGGAAGACCTGCCCCACGCGGTAGGCGTTGACGGCCAAGGTGGCCGCTGCTGCGGTGCCGGTCAGGCCGGCGACCGTCAGCGGCAGCCAGGGCAGCCCCGGCGCGGCGACGAGGCCCGCGCCGTTGACCCACACCGTCGCGCCGACGGCCACCAGGCTGGTCAGCGTCCGCCCGATCAGCGTGCGCAGCGACTGGCCCAGGGTGTAGGTCGTGCGAAAGTTCAGGTCGCCGGCCTCGATGCGCGCCGTGCTGTAGATCTGGTTGTCGTAGGCGCCGCCCACGTCCCAGAGATCATGGATGGCGTCCCGGTCCCAGACGGCGTCGAGCATCTGACGGGTGTAGGCCGCATAATCCAGACGCTGAAAGTCACCGGCGGCTAACTGGGCCGCCAGGCGTGGGTCCACGTGGGCCACGCCGCGCACGATGCGGCCGGCCAGGGCTTCCCCCCTCACCCCAACCCTCTCCCCCAGGGGAGAGGGAGCAGCTCCCCTTCCCTGGGGGGAGGGGGAGATCGTGTCACGCGCAACGACGATGCCCCACGTGTGCGCGTGGCGGGCGACGAAACGCCGCAGGTCGTAGTCGCCCTTGTCAAAGGCGGGGCTGACGCAGACGACGTCCCAGTTGTGCGCCACCTTGCGTGGCCAGGCCGGGTCGAGCCGGATGGTCCGGCCCCGGATCTGCTGCACGCCGGTCTTGGTCGTCACCGAGGTCAGATCGACGAGGGTGTTCAGCCGCAGCGAGTCCCAGCCCTCGCCGAAAATGCCGCGCGTGCCCACCAGGCAGCGGGTCAGGCCCTGCTCGAACAGGTCGGTGAGCAGGGCGACGTAGGTCCGAGACGACCAGTCGCGCCCGCTGCCGGCGAGCTGGAGCACCTGGTCGCTCTCGGTCGGGCGCCAGTCCCAGGCAAAGTCGGCGCGGTTGGCCTCGACCCAGCGGCGGATGGCGCTCTCCAGCAGCGGGCGGCCCCGGGCGGCGACCAGCACGATGCGCCCGGTGGCGAGGACCGGCACCAACAGCTCGGTGACCGGGTCGGCGACCAGGCGGCGAAAGACGCGCACGGCACTTCCGGCGTCGGGATCGAGCACGCCCTTGAGGCGGCGGGTGCGGGCGCTGAGTCGCTCGTAGTCAGTGATGACCACGGCCCGCAGCAGGTCGTCCAGGGCCTCCGATTCGGCGCGCAGGATGTCCACCGTGGCCCGGTCCTTGGCCTCCGAGAGAGCCAGCACCAGGTCGCCCGGCGAGCGGCCGTGGCGGATGCCCCGCTCGCTGATGGTGATGCCAAAGGGCAGCAGCGCGGTCCGCAGGTCACGGTAGAGGGCCTGCTGGGCCGGGTCGGCGCTGAGCTTGAGGGCGCGCAGGGCATAGTTCTCCATCAGGATGAGCCAGTCGTCGATGGTCAGCGGCTCCAACGTCTCGTCGACCAACGGCAGGTCGAGGGGCAGCGGCACGCGGATTTCGAGCAGGTACTTGACGGCAGCGATGCACAGCAGCGGTTCACGGCGAAAAGCCTCCGACAGACCTGACAGGTTCGCGTCCCGCGAACCTGTCAGGTCTTGGTTGGGAAAGAGGAAAGCCCACAGCCAATCCTGGAAAGCTGACTCGGTGGTCGCCTTCCAGACGACGGCCTCGAAGTGCTGCTGGATCTCGTCCAGGTAGGCGTGCTCGCGGGGCGAGGGCCGGCAGAAATAGACCAGATCGCGGGAGGGGGCCAAGTTGCCCTCCTTGACCACGGCCGGCGTCGGCACCTCGAAATCGACGTCGCCCAGCAGCGAGGTATAGTTTTCGTATTCGATCGGGTTGGCCGGGTCGGGCAGGGTGGCGGTCAGGCCCACGACGCGGGCGTCCGGCAGCGAGCGGATCAGCTCGCGCAGGATAAAGGCCCAGTAGTCGAGCAGGTGGTGGCACTCGTCGAGCACGACGGTGCCGGTGCCCAGGGCGACGATGCGCTCGATGAGGTCGCGGGCGTTGGGGTGCAGGAACTGCCGCCCGTCGAGGGTCCGGTCGCGCAGGAATTCGCGCTTGACGCGGCGGTAGCGCTTGGACACCTCGCGGCGGTGGGCCCTGGGGTTGGCCTCCTTCAGCGTGGCGATGCGCTGCCGGGCCTCGGCCTCGGTGCGGGCCTTGTCGCTGGAGAGTAGATCGTCCACCCAGCGCTCGACGGCGATGCGCTCCACGAATTCCAGGTTCTCGCCGGGGGTGGACAGGACCTGGTAGGTCAGCACATTGACGTCGGCCAGGCGGCGCGGGTCGAGGCTGGTGTGGGCGTCGAGCCAGGCCGGGTCGGCGGTGAACATCCCGACCTTCTCCTGCCACTGCTGCTGGATGGTGGTCGTGGGGCAAAAGACGACGGCCGGGCGGCCAAAGCGGCGGATCAGCTCCAGGCCGACGATGGTTTTGCCCGCGCCGGGCGGGGCGACGACGTGCAGCTTGCGGTCGTCGCCCGCCTCGCCGTCCAGCACGTCGAGGACCATCTGCTGGTAGCGGTGGAAGGGGTGGCGGAAGTGAAGTTGAGCAAAACAGGTTGAATCAATCACTCTACGAGATGCACCCACGAAACTGAGGCTGGGACCGCGCGGGCCAGTTTACCGTCGGCGGTCCAGAACTCGCCGCCCAGGTATTCGGCCAGGGCCAGATAGTGAGCGTCGTAGGCTGCTGGCAAAGAGAAGCGTTGAGCCAGCTCCAGGGCGCGGCGATGTAGGTCAGGCTCGCCGTGCAGATGGATAGGCAGAGCCAGCGCGGCTCTCAGAGCGAGTTGCGCCGACGATGGGCTCGTCAGCCCCAGTGCCTGATAGCGATACAGCGCATTGGCGACTTCATAGTGAAGTAGCGTCGGGGCGGCGAGTTGTCGCCGTTCGTCGGCCCACTGCTCCCAGAGTTGTTGGACGGTCCGATCTGACGGGTCCACGACCAGGCGAATTACCAGGTTGGCGTCAACGCAGAGCCAGGAGCTGCTCATCGCGTTCCTCCCTGATCTGTGCCAGTATCTCTTCAGGCGGCGGCAGATCACGGCCATCCAGGTCTGCCTGGATCTGCTCCCGCGCCTGACGGACCAGGTCCTGCCAGTCGTCTCTTTTCTGTTGATTTCTAAGCAAACGCTCGTATTCTTCCACAGACAGAACGACTACGTGAGACTGTCCCGCACGTTCGACGATGATCGGTTCGTGGCTGTCCACAGCACGACGCATCAACTCGCCGAATCGAATACGGGCTTCCGTGGCGCTTACAACCCGTTCCATGTTGACCTCCCACCTCGA
>CAYLZO010000302.1:0-5229 GCA_964387775.1 uncultured Anaerolineaceae bacterium | reverse complement strand
CGACGTGGGCTTGCTGTTGGATGCTATCCTTCGTCATTGCCAGGCTCCTCGAAAAGACGCCGACGATAATCGGCTTCAAGATGATAAAGGCGGCCATGATGGTCGTGTACAGAGGCTGGGCGATCAGGCCGGACGTGAACAGCAGGTTCTCGCTGATCACACTGGTGCTGAACTTGGTCGTCAATCCTACACCCATGACCAGCGATTGGCGCCCCCCCAGGAGTTTTTGGAACAACAGATACGAAACAGCCATTCGAGACAGGAGGGAGACGGCCATGATGACGAGGATCAGCAGCGGATAGGCCAGCAGCGAGTCGAAAGACATGTGGCCGCCCAGGCTGAGAAAGAAAAACGGGCCCAGAAAGATATTGCCTACGAAATAGATGGGCTTTTTGTATTGCTGGACCCATCTCTCCGGCAGGACCTGCCTCACGGCGATGCCGCTGAAGATGGCGGCGACCACGCCCAAGTTTTCGAAGCCGCTCGCCCCAAAGTAGATGAAGGCGAACAGCAGCATGAAAATGAAAAACGGGGCAACGAACGAGTTGTCAGGCACCTTTTCCAGGTAACGGCGCGTGTACCGGCCGGCCAGGGACAGGACGACTGTTGCGACCAACACGCCGACCAGGGTCAAGACGATGGTCAGGGACTCGTGCCACGCGCCCTCGTGCGAGCTACCCGTCGCGAACGCCGGCAGGGCGATGATGACGGCCAGGGCCAGGATCTCAAACACGTCGTCGAACACGCCGATGCCCAGCGCCAGTTGTCCAAACCTGGTCTTTTCCAGCCCAAACTCCTTCAGAATGGCCAGCAGGATCACCTCACCCACGGTGCCAAAGGCAATCCCGGCGATGAGGGCCACGACGAAGGAGTGACTCACGAACTCTGGAAACACAAAGTAAAAGAGCAAGCCCAGAAGCAAGCCCTCGGTCAACGTCAGCAGAATGTTCCCACCGACGATATACCCGCCCAGCTTCCTGATCTGGTCCAGTTCCAGATCGAGGCCGATGGTAAAGAGAAAAAACAACATGCCCATCCTGGATAGCAGTCGAAAGCTCTCACCGGACATCGTCTCTTGAAACAGGCCCAGGGCGGAGAGGAGCATACCGAACACGACCACGGTGAACATCCAGGGCATCCGCAAGTATTTGTTGATCGCATAGCCTATGGTGATGATCACCAGACAGGTCAGCGTTGCGAGCAAAAAGAGTTCCATAGCTTCACCTTTTCTATCGCGAAAATCAGCGCCGGATCCAATCCCGGTGCGAGGCCACGTCCCGGTCGAGGAACGAGCGGCGCAGGACGACGCGCAGCCGCTCCGGACCGGGCGGAGGCAACGGGCGCCGGTTGGCCTCCAGGCGCTTGCCCAACGTCAACAGCAGCATGGCCCCGCTGAGCGGGGCGACCCCTGCCGGCCCATCCACCCACCGGGCCAACAGCGGCAGGGTGAGCAATCCGGCCAGGGCAAAAGGCGCCGAGTCGCCCAGCAGCCAGCCAACGGCCAGAAAGCCCAGGTGCCAGAAAGCCCCCCAGGGAAAGAGAACCAGGAGCACGCCCAGGAAACAACCCAGCCCGCGCCCCCCCGTAAAGTGCAAAAAGATCGGCCAGTTGTGACCGGCGGTCGCCGCCAATCCGGCTGCGGCCGCGGTCGTCATCCCCAGGCCCAGGCGCAGGCCCAGCCATGTCGGCAAGGCGGCTTTGCCCAGGTCGAGCAGGCCGACCGGCACGATGGCCCAGGGGGCCACGTGCTCGTAGACCATGGAGCCGCTGACAGTCCCGCTGCCGTGCTGCCGAACGTCTATGCCTCTGAGCCAGCGACCGGCCAGGTAGGCAGTGGGAATGGAGCCCGCCAGATAGCCGGCGACGATGATCAGCACCGATCTGAGCATTTCAATCAGCCCTCACCACTGGCCCTGACCCGCGATCCCTGTACCAATCGGCCCGCGTCAGCGGCAGGCCGCTCCGTCCTTGCTCGTCGGGCTTGACCAGCAGGCTCTGGTAGACGTTGAGCCGCCCGGCGCTGAAGCCCTGCGCCGAGCCGGACATGAACAACCGCCAGACGCGGTAGGTCGGCTCGTCCACGAACTGCAATGCCTGCTCGTGGTGGGCCTCCAGGCGGCGCACCCAGTGGCGCAGCGTCAGGGCGTAATGCTCGCGCAGGCTTTCCACGTCGCGCACCTCGAACCCGGCCTCTTCGGCGGCCCGCAGCGTCACGCTGATCGGCGCCAGCTCCCCGTCGGGAAAGACGTAGGTGTCGGAAAAGGACGGGCCGTGCCGGGGACGCTCCTCGAAGGTGTTGGCGATGCCGTGGTTGAGAAACACCCCGCCCGGCCGCAGCAGCCGCCAGGCCAGGTCAAAGTAGGTTGGCAACAACGCCGCGCCCACGTGCTCGAACATGCCCACGCTGACCAGGGCATTGTAGCCGCCTGGCTCGTCCACCTCGCGGTAGTCGCGCACCTGCACGCGGGCGCGGCCAGCCAGACCCGCCTGGGCGATGCGCTCGTTGGCCAGGTCGGCCTGGGGCTGGCTGAGGGTGATGCCGGTGGCGTCCACGCCATAGCGCTGCGCGGCATGGATCACCAGCCCGCCCCAGCCGCAGCCCACGTCCAGCAGCCGCTGGCCGGGCTGCAGTCGCAGCTTGCGGCAGAGCATGTCCAGCTTTCGCTCCTGCGCCGGGTCCAGGTCCTCGTCCGGCGTTTCAAAGTAGGCGCAGGAGTAGACCAAACGCCGGTCGAGCCACAGGGCGTAAAAGTCGTTGGACACGTCGTAGTGATAGGCAATCGCCTGGCGGTCACGCTCCAGCGAATGCCGATCTCCTTCCAGCCTGGCTCGTCCGCGCCGTCCGTGCTCGTGTTTGGGGCCGGCGGGCAGTCGCAGCAGGTCGCGGGCCAGTCCCAGTTTCTCCATCAGGCCCGGGCCCTCTCGGCCCAGCCTTTCAGCCAGGTCAAAGACAGCTTCCACGTTGCCTTCGATGTCAAAGTCGTCGTAGAGATAGGCTTCGGCCAGGCTCAACTCGGTCGCCGGCAGGAACATCTGGCGCAGGGCGCCGGGGTGTTTGAGGACGATCGTCGCGGGGCGAGGTGCGTCGTCCGGCCAGCGCGTGCCATCCCACAGGCGAACGCCGACCTTTTGCCCCTCGCCACCGCCAAACAAGGCTGACAGAATATGCCGCGTCAGGCGGGCCGCTTTGTCCGCTTTAATCTTTTGCTCACTTGCGATCATTTTTCTCTCTCCACAGAGAATCTATCCGCAACGCATCCGCAGCGCCGCCTCAACCCGTTTGGCGATCACGTCCCGGACGAACTCATAGATCGCCTGTGGATCGGCCTGCCGCGCCAGGCGTCCCACCTGGCGCACCTCGTCCTCGTCCAGGATGATCAGCGTCTTGCCGATGCGTTCTTTGGCCATCTAGAGCGCCTGCCTCAGGGCATCCACGGCGTATTCGATCTCTTCCGCCGTGGTGAAATAGCCGGGGCTCAAGCGCAGCGCGCCCCACTCCAGCGTGCTGGCGGTGCGATGGGCCTGGGGCGCGCAGTGCAGCCCGCCCCGCGTCGCCACGCCGAACACCTTGTCCAGCACGGCGGCCAGTTGGTCGGGGAAATAGCCCTCGACGGTCACGGACACCACGGCCGTGCGCTGTTCCAGATCGTCCGGCCCGAGAACCGCCAGGTCGGGGATGGCCCGCAACGGCCCGATCAGTTGCTCCGTCATCGCCATCTCGTGGGCGCGGATGCGGTCCACCCCCTGTTCCAGCACAAAGCGCACCCCGGCCAGCAGCCCGGCGATGCCGGCGGCGTTCTGCGTGCCGGCCTCGAGCCGGGCGGGCAACTCCGCTGGCATCGTCTGCGGCCGCGAAGGAAAGCCCGAACCACCCTCGATCCAGGTCTCCAGGTGAATGCCGGGCCGCACGACCAGGCCACCGGTGCCGTGCGGGCCATAAAGCCCCTTGTGCCCGGCGAAGGCCAGCAGGTCGATGCCCATCGCCTGCACGTCAATCGGATAGGCCCCGGCGCTTTGGGCGGCGTCTACCAGCAAGAGCGCGCCGCGGCGGTGGGCAATCTCGCCCACCGCAGCGAGGGGCAGGATCGTGCCCAGCACGTTGGAGGCGTGCAGCATAGCCACCAGGCGCGTGTCTGGCCGCAACGCGGCCTCCACGTCGGCCGGGTCGAGCATCCCGTCGGGCGCACAGGGCACGGCAGTCAGTTCCACGCCACGCCGTTCCAGCGCCTTGAGTGGCCGCCACACGGCGTTGTGCTCGACCGACGAGGTGACGACGTGGTCGCCCGGCCGCAGCAGACCCTTGAGGGCCATGTTGATCGCCTGGGTGGCGTTCATGGTAAAGGCCACGCCCTGCGGGTCGGGCGCGTGAAATAGCTCGGCCAGCGCTGTCCGGGCCTCGTCGGCGATGCGCAGGGCTTTTTCTTCTCGGCGATGTCCGCCGCGGCCGGGGGTGGCGCCCACCTGCCGCATAAAGTGATCCACGGCCTCGTAGACCGCTTCGGGCTTGGGCCAGCTCGTGGCCGCGTTATCCAGGTAGACGTTCATGGTTCTCCTCGTCCTCCTCGCTGAGGGGGATACCGCGCCGCCGGCCGAAGGCGTCGTCCACCCGGGGCGCCACCACTCTTCGGAAAAAGGCGGCGGCGCCCGCCACGTCGCGGTCCAGCACGACCTGTTTCATCTCGACGATCTCTGGCCCCTCCAGGGCCAGCCAGATGCGGCGCGGCTCGCTCACGGTCGCTCCTTCACGCAATCCACAGGAAATAAAGGCCGACGCCGATGATGATCACCCCGCTGGCCCGCTCGATGACCGGCGACCAACGGCCAAACGATTGCAGTTGCCTGAGCGCCCCTGTAAAGGTCCCGGCCAACACAATCGGCACACCGCGCCCCAGGGCGTAGACGAACAGCAAGGCTGCGCCGTAGACCATCGCCCCGTCCTGGCTCATGACGTAGGTCAGGATGGCGGCCAGCACCGGCGTGGCGCACTGCGACGCCACCAGGCCCGAGACCAGCCCCAGGGCCAGGGCCCCGGGGATGCCTCGTAACTGTACCCGCTCACGCAGCCGCGCCGCACCCGGCACTTCGGGCAGGTGGAAGGCGCCCAGCATCGATAGGCCGATGAGCACGCAGACGGCGGCGACGACATAGTACCAGACGCGCGTGGTGCCGCCCATCAGCCCACCCACCAGGCTGGCCACCAGGCCCAGCATCATAAACGTAATGGCCAGG
>CAYLZO010000301.1:0-5243 GCA_964387775.1 uncultured Anaerolineaceae bacterium | reverse complement strand
TAGTCTGGCCTCTGAAAGCAGCCCAGAGCCATGTCCCAAACTCATGACGGTCTCCTTGACCAGAGTCGAACAACGGCTGAAAGTATGGTATAATGCACCCACTAACCCGAGGAGCACCGGAACCAATGGCAAACAGGGAACTCGAACCCTTGCTGCGAGAAGGCATCGCCGCCGCCCGGGCCGGGGAAAACGCCCGGGCCCGTGACCTCTTGCTGCAAGTCATCGCCCGGGACGAGGAGAACGAAACCGCCTGGCTGTGGTTGAGCGGCGTCGTGGACGACCCCGAGGAGCGCCAGATCTGCCTGGAGAACGTCCTGACCCTGAATCCCGACAATCGCGCTGCCCGGGCCGGCCTGCGCCATCTGGCCGAAGGAGATCGAGCGGCATCAGAAGAGCCAGCCACGCGGCCCCCGGCGCCTCCACTTCCATCGCCACGCCCGGTGCTCGCCGCCATCCCCGACGAAACCACCGAGCCCCCACCGAGGCCGTCCTCCGCTGCCGTCGAGATCGACCCCTTCGGCTGCCCCTATTGCGCCGGATCGATCCGCGAGGACGAGCCCCGTTGCGCCCACTGCGGGCGGCTCGTGACGCTGCGCCACCGCAAGCGGGCGCCGGGCGCCTGGCTGAGCTGGCTGGTGCTCTCCTTCGTCGTGCTGGCCGTGGCCTCGTGGGGTGAGAGCTTTCTGGTGGCCCAACTGGTCGATCTGGGCCGCCTGCCCGAGTGGCTGACCCAATCGGCCGTGCGTTTTCTGGTCGGCTCGGCCCTCTTCCAGCCCGATGGCGTGCCGGGCGAGCTGGTCGAGTTCGCCGGCACCTTCGCCCTGGTCAACAACGCCCTGGCCGCCCTCTGCCTGCTCGCGGCGGGGGGCCTGGCCTTGCGAATCCGGGTGGTGTACTTTGGTTCCCTCGTGCTGCTGGGACTGCTCGTCGTGGGCATCGGCGTGGGGCTGCTGTCCCAGTTGGCCGGCTGGGTGCCGGCCCTCTTTCGTCTCGGCCTCGTGGCCCTGGCCCTGCGGTGGCTGGTGGACAGCGCTCCCGGCTTTGAGTGGGAGACCCGCGCCTACGACGCCGACCTGGACCGGGACCTGAGAAAGGACCTGGACTATTACAGCCGGGGGGTGCGCTACCGCGACCTGGGCATGTGGGCCAAGGCTGCGGCCCACTGGAAGGTCGCCGGCCAATTGGAGCCCGGCAAAGCCGAATACCGCGCCGCCCTGGCCAACGCCTACGCCCGAATGGGCTACCCCGATGCCGCCCTGGCCGAAGCAGACAAAGCACTCCAGCGCTTCCCCGAGGACAGCCGGTTGCGCGCCTTCCGCGACGCGCTGGCCAAAGCCATCACAGAGGATAGCCCATGATCGCCATCAAAGAAGCCCGCCGGCACTATGCCGGGGCCGACGCCATCCACGACTTTGACCACGTCCTCCGCGTGCTGGCCCTGGCCGAGCGCCTGGCCCGGGCCGAGGGCGCCGACCTGGAGGTCGTGCGCGCGGCGGCCCTGCTCCACGACGTGGCCCGCGTGGACGAGGCCGACCGCCTGAGCCACGACCACGCCCGGGCCGGCGCCGAGTTCGCCCGCCGCCTGCTGGCCGATCAGCCGCCGGCCCAGGTCGAGGCCGTGGCTCACGCCATCGCCGCCCACCGCTTCCGCACCGGCCCCGCCCCGCAGACGCTGGAGGCGCAGGTGCTCCACGACGCCGACAAGCTGGACGCCATCGGCGCCATCGGCGTGGCCCGGGCCTTTGCCTACGGCGGCCACGAGGGCCAGCGGCTGTGGAGCCGCGTGCCCGCCGGCTACCGGGAAACCCCCGACAACCAGGCCGAGCACACGCCGGTCCACGAGTTCCACTTCAAGTTGCGGAAAATCAGGGATCGGCTGCTCACCCCCAGCGCCCGCCAACTGGCCGAGGAGCGCCACGCCTTCATGGTGGCCTTTTTCGAGCGGCTGGAGCGCGAAGTCGGGGGGCAGGCGTAGCAAAGTAACCCAGCCTGGCGAAGGTCGGAGGAGTCACCGACTTCTCTGACCTTCGCCAGGCTCGTTTTGACAGCCGTTGCCAGGTATGTTATACTGGCTTCACGCAATTGAATAGCGATGATCGTGGTGCCCCGCTGTCCGGATGCACGGGGCCCAAGGGGGGAAACCGGTGAAAGTCCGGTGCTGTCCCGCAACTGTGAGAACAGTGTGCAGTGGACAGTGAGCAGTGGTCAGAGATCCGCTCTGACCACTACCCACTACCCACTACCCACTGAGCAAGCCAGGACGCCCGCCAGGATCGCGCACTGCGAACCTTCGCGGAAAGGGGGTGGGCGCATGGCACTGGGACCATGAACCGACCTCTTGTCTACCGACAAGAGGTTTCTAGTTGGAAAGATACCCTGACCGACAGGTCAGGGCTTTTTTGTAGGGCAAATTGGCAAGCATAAACTTCCGAAGTCTGATGTCCAAAGTCCAAAAAAAACTGAAGGAGAGAGAAAATGCAAAAGCGAACCATCATCGTCATTCTAACGCTGGCCGCGCTGCTGGTCAGCGCGCTGCCCGCCCTGGCCGCCGCCGACGTCGCGGCCGCCCTCGATTATCTCAAGACCCAGCAGAACGCCGACGGCGGCTTTGGCAGCGGCTTCAGTCCCGATAGCGCCATCGGCTCGACCGCCGACGTCGTGCAAGCCATCGTCGCCACCGGGGCCGATCTCGCCGACTTGAGCCAGGACGGCAACACGCCGCTGACCTATCTGGCCGCCAACGCCTCGTCGGCGACCACCGCCGGCGACCTGTCCAAGCTGATCCTGGCCGCCATCGCCGCCGGTGAGAACCCCCGCGAATTCGGCGGCGTGGACTCGGTGGCCAAGCTGGAAACCCTGATCGGCGCCGAGGGCCGCATCGGGGGCGAGATGGACACCTTTGTCAGCCACCTGCTCGGCGTCCTGGCCCTGTCCAGCGCCCAGCGGCCCATCCCCGACGGCGCCGTCGAACTCATCAAGGACAGCCAGCAGGAAGATGGAAGCTGGGCCTGGGACGGCTCGACCGAGACTGCCGGCGACACCAACTCGACCGCCTTTGCCGTGCAGGCCCTCGTCGCCGCCGGCGAGACCCCGGGCAGCAGCATCATAACCAACGTCCTGGCCTACTACAAAGGCATCCAGAACGAGGACGGTGGCTGGCCCTACCAGAATCCGTCCGACTTTGGCACCGACACCGACGCCAACTCAACAGCCGTGACGATCCAGGCCCTCATCGCCGCCGGGATCGATCCGATCAGTTGGACCACGACCGGGGGCAACACGCCGGTCACTGCCCTGGAAGCCCTGCAGAACGAAAGCGGCGCCTTTGCCTGGCAGGCCGCCGTCCCCGACGACAACTTGCTGGCCACCGTCCAGGCCCTGCCGGCCCTGGCGGGCAAGGCCTTCCCCCTGGCGACGATGGACGTCGGCGAGGCGGCCGTCGCCGCCCCGACGACGACGCCCGAGACAGGCGGCGGGACGCTCAATCTGGCCCTGCCCCTGATATCGGGTGGCCTGGCGCTGCTGGGCGGCGCCTACGCCCTGCGACGCAAGCAATAGCCACCTCCTGGTGTGGGCGGCCCGGCCGCGTCCGGGCGGCGGAAAGGGTCAACCCGACCGGCCGGCCGGGTCGCCCTGGAGGGCGAAAAGGAACCATGCGCCAGGCATTCGGATTGCTGAGTATCTTGCTGCTTTGGGGACTGGGCTGGCACGCCGGCCCGGGCCTGGCCGACGAGCCCAACCAGGCCGGCCTCGTCGTCCAGTTCGACGAGGGACGGGTCGAGACCCTCTGCCTCGAATTCGAGGGCGACGAGATCTCGGGCAACGAGCTGTTGGTCGATTCCGGCCTGGACATGGTCGTGGACACGACCACCATGGGCGTCAGAGTCTGCCAGATCGAGGGCCAGGGCTGCGTGCCGCCGGGCGAGCACTGCTTCTGCCAGTGCATGGGCATCGGAAGCAGCGGATGCGCCTATTGGAACTATTTCTATCGCGACCCCGGCGCCGAGGGCTGGACCTACTCGAACCTGGGCGCGGCGCTGCGGCGGGTCCAGCCCGGTTCGGTCGAGGCCTGGGTCTGGGGCGACGGCCGCACGCCGCCCTCGGATGACCTGACCTTCGCCGCGATCTGTGGGCTGCCCACACCCCCGCCTACAGCCACTGCCGCCGCTTCCCCATCTCTGCCCAGCTCGCCGACGCCCATCCCGCCCGAGGCCAAGCCGACAGCGGCCCAGATCCCAACCCGCACCCCAGAACCAGCCCCTTCGCCGACGGCCTCACCACCCACCGCGCCGACGCCCACTTCCACGCCCACCCCCACCCCCACGCCCGAGACCACCCCCTCGCTGACGACCTACCTGCCCTTCGGCCTCATGGTCCTGGTCTTGGCCCTGATCGGCGCTTTCGTCTGGTTGCGCCGCAGTTGATGTACATCATGGGCGCCTTGGTCATTGGCTCATCGGTCATTGGGAATTGACATGTTTCACACCGGGTCCTGGGTTGCCTGGCTCGTCGCCGCCACCGTGCCGGCTTTCGTGCTGCGCAACCCCCTCTACGCGGCGCTGATCCTGGGCGCGGCCTGGCTCGTCTACGCGGCGCTGGGCCGGACCTCGCCCATCGGCAGCAGTTGGGGGGCGTTCGTCAAGATCGGCCTCTTTTTCTTCGTGCTGACCATCCCCTTCAACGCCCTCTCGATCCACGTCGGCCGTATCGTCCTCTTTCGCCTGCCCCACAACTGGCCCATCGTCGGCGGCGCCATCACCCTGGAGGGCGTCGTCGCCGGCGCCGTCAGCGGCCTGACCTTGCTCACCATCCTGCTCGTTTTTGCCGCCTTTAACGCCGTGGTGGACCACTACCAGCTTTTGCGGGGCACGCCACCCTTCCTCTTCCAGGTCGGCGTCGTCCTGTCCATCGCCATTACCTTTGTGCCGCAGATGGTCCTCAGCGCCAAAGAGATCCGCGAGGCGCAGCGCATCCGCGGCCACCGCTTCCGGGGTCTGCGCGACCTGCTGCCCTTGGTGCTGCCCTTGCTGGCCAGCAGCCTGGAGCGGGCCATCCAACTGGCCGAGACGATGGAAGCCCGGGGGTTCGGCAGCACGGTGACGGCCCCCTCACCACGACAGGCCACGGCGACCCAAGCCGGTATCCTGTCGGCCCTGCTGGGCTTGCTGGCCGGGCTCTTTGTCGTGGCCTACTTTCCTGCCCGGAGCGCCCTGGGCTGGGCGCTGGCCGGCCTGGCCAGCGCC
>CAYLZO010000300.1:0-5332 GCA_964387775.1 uncultured Anaerolineaceae bacterium | reverse complement strand
TGAATCGACAACAAAAGCGGTCCGTTGGGGCCTGCCGCCCCTTGAAGAAATCGAACAGATGGGCGATCGCCTGGGTAGCTTCTACGACAGGTTTCGCCCTCTCTTGCGCACCAAGACTCGGGACACCAGCCCCTATGGGCTGGCCTATGTGAGTGGCTTGTTACGCATGGACAGCAAAAGAAACATCGCCCAAATCGGCCGGCAAGCGAACATCGACCCCCAAAACATGCAGCACTTCATCAGCAACTCGCCCTGGTCCCATTCGGCCCTGATTCAAGCCATTCAAGAAGACATCTTGCGCCACCCCGAGTTTCAATCGGGCGCGATGCTGGTTCTGGATGAAAGTGCTGAACAGAAGGCTGGGGGACATAGCGCGGGCGCCGGGCGACAACACAATGGGCGCTTGGGCAAGGTGGAGATGAGTCAGGTGGGCGTCTTTCTCTCTCTGGTGACGCCGCGGGTGAACACTTGGATCGACGGCGAACTCTTCCTGCAACAGCGCTGGTTCACTCCGGCCTATGCCCAGCTTCGTCAGGAAACGGGCATTCCAGAGACTCAAACCTTCCAGACCAAACCGGAGAAGGGCTGGGAGATGATCCAACGGGCGAAGCGCAACGGCGTGCCCTTCGTGGCTGTCGCGATGGATGACCTGTATGGCCGCAACAACAAGCTTCGTTATCAGTTGGATCAGGAAGGAATCGAGTACTATGGCGACGTTCCTGCGAACACCACGGTCTATTTGGACAAGCCCGAGATCGTGTATCCCTTGACGAAGAGAAACAAGCCTTCGAAACGACCGCGCATCCAGGCTCAACAAAGATGTCAGGTTCAAGATTTGCTGTACTCCGACAAACTGGAACGTGCAACCATCACGTTGCGGCCCAACGAACGAGGGGAGCTGCGAGCCGAGTTTGGCCGTCGCCGGGTCTGGACGGTGTATGGAACCAAGGTCCGTGAAGAATGGCTGCTCATCCGGCGGGATGAGGGCATGGTGACCTGTGTGTTGAGCAACGCCGCAGCGGACATCTCGTTGAAAGAGATGTCCTGGCGCAAGAGCCATCGCTACTTCATCGAACGGAGCAACCAAGACGCCAAGAGTGAGTTGGGCTGGGACGAGTTTCAAGCTACGAAGTACCAGGCGTGGAAACACCAGTTGGCCTTGACTATCCTGGCTAGTTGGTTCATAGCTGAGACCCGCCTCGACTGGATGAGCCGCTTTGAGCAGGACCCATCGCTTTTGGCTCAGTATGAGGTTGAAGTCTTGCCTCTGTTATCGGTTGGTAATGTGCGTGAGTTGCTGCGAGCGGTGATGCCTCTGCCTCAGCTTTCACCCCAAGATGCTACAGCTTTGGTGGTTGAGCACTTGGTCAACAGAACTCGCTCTCGGAAATCACGTCTGCGCAGGCAGCAGCTTCCGGAAATATGACATTGTCAAAATACGCCCGTGGTAGATGGCATCGATACCACAACATACGCCATTTGCCTGGGTTGCCCCTTGGGGTTGATGGCGCATCAACCCCAACGCGGGAGATACCGCCCAAGAGCTATCTATCACTTTTTCGTTGAAAAAAACTGATATCTACGGTCAACAGCAGAAACATAAGCCTATACCGCTTCGATAACCCCTGCACGTAGGTGGCACGAGTTGCCGTCATTGCGAGCGCAGCGAAGCAATCCCCGGCTGTGTTGAGGTGGGGGATTGCTTCGCTCGCTACGCTCGCTCGCAATGACGGGCCTTTAGGTCTTGTTCCGCTGGCAGCGCAGCCGCTGACCGGTGCGCTCGAAGGTGTAATAGATGACGGGCACGATGATCAGCGTCAGGAAGGTGCTGGTCAGCAAACCGCCGATGACGACCGTCGCCAACTCGGCGGCGATGATGGCCCCCTCGTTGAGGCCCAGGGCCAGGGGGATGAGGGCCAGCACAGCGGCCAGGGCCGTCATCCAGATGGGCCGCAGCCGGGTGCGCCCGCCTTCCACCAGGGCATCGTAGGCGTCCATGTTTCGCCACTTGCGATTCTGCTGCACCCGCTCCAGGAGGACGATGGCGTTGGTCACCACCACGCCGACGAGCATCATCAAGCCGATCATGGCCGAGATGCCCAACACGTGGTTGGCCAGGGTCAGGCCCAGCGACGCGCCGATGACGGCCAGCGGCAGGCTGAAGAGGATGGTGAAGGGGTGGACGAAGGAGCGGAAGGTCAGGGCCATGACCAGGTAGACCATGACGATGGAGATGACCAACGCCCGCCCCATGTCGGCAAAGCCCTGGGTCTGCTCGCGGGTCTCGAACCCCTCGGTGATGGCGATGCTGTCCGGCAAGTCCAGGTCGGCGACGGCCTGCTTGGCCACGGCGGTGACGCCCATCGTGTCCCGCGTCTCCATCTCGGCCGCATAGCTAACCGCGCGCTGGCCATCGATGCGGATGATGATTTCGCCGGTGGTCAGGTTGCTGGAGACGTTGGCCAGCCCATCGACGTTTTCCAGTGTGGCGATGACTTGGTCGTCCACCTGGGCCAGGTCGGCGGGGTCGCCGGTCAGCACCAGGCTAAAGCCGCCAAAGCCGGCCGAGGTCAGGTCGGCGCTGGAGACCTTCACGTAATCGGCGCCAAAGATGCGCTCGGCCTCGGCGCGGATGAGGGGCAACAGCCGGTCCAGGTCCTCCTTCGAGGCGGGCGAGATGCTGGCGTTGGCCGCGCTCTGGTCCACGCCGCTGCTGAACATGGCTTCCATCGACATGCCCGAACTCGACCCCACCTCGGTCTCATAGACCTCGACGCCCTCCTGGGCCGCCAGGTAGGTTTCCAGTTCGGCCACCAGGGCATCGGTTTCGAGCATGGTCGTGCCGTTGGGCAGGTCGATGGTGACGTTGATACTCGGCTCGCCCAGGGAGGGCAAGAAGGCCTGCGGGCGCTGCCCCAGCAGCCACAAACTGCCCAAGAACAGGACGGCGGCGACGACCAGGGTCCAAAAGCGGTGGCGCAGCGCCCAGGTGAGCAGGGGCGTGTAGGCGCGCTGCATCCAGGTCTCGCTCTGGTCGGGCATGTGCTCCTTGCGGATAAAGAGGTAGGCCAGCACCGGCACGACGCTGATGGCGACGACAAAGCTGGCGGTCAGGGCATAGGTCACGATCAGGCCGAAGGGCAGGAAAAACTCGCCGATCAGCCCGCCGATGAGGCCCAGCGGCAAAAAGACAATGACCGTCGTCATGGTGCTGGCAAAGATGGCGATGGCCACGTCGCGCGTGCCGCCGATGACAGCTTCGCGCCGGGCGTCGCCGCGCTGGATGCGGCGATAGATGTTTTCCAGGACGACGATCGAGTCGTCCACGACGCGGCCCACGGCGACCGTCATGCCGCTGAGGGTCATAATGTTGAGCGTCATGCTCTCCGGGAACACGCGGGCAATGAGCAGGGTGATGGTATCCAGGACGGGCACGCTCGCCGTCGCGTCGGCCAGCGATTTGAGAGGGCTGTGCAGCAACGGCAGCCAGCGCATGGCGGCAAAGCCGATGAGCACCGACAAGGGGATGCTGACGGCCGTGACCAGCGTCGCCCGCCAACTGAGCCGGTAGCGGCCGTTGACAAAGCCGCTGAGGAAAATGAGGATAACGACCACGGCAAAGACGGCGCCCAGCGTGCCCTCGCGGGCCACACCGCTGACACTCTCCTCGATAAAGCTGCTCTGCTCGAAGGCAATCTCAAAGTGGATGTCGTCATTGTTCACTTCCAACTCGGCGAGTTTGTCAAAGATGGCGTGCGAAACCGTGACCGTGTTCTCACCGCTGCCCTGGAAAAAGACGATGGACACGCTGGGGTTGCCGTTGGTGCGGTTGATGGTGCTTTCAGGCACAAAAACCGTCACCGTCCCGGCGGCAATGCCCTCCAACTCGGCGCGCAGTTCGGGGTCGAGGGTCGCCATAAAGTCTTCGGGCAGCGCGGCCAACACCTCGGGCGAGAGCAGGCGCAGCGTGCCCGGATTGAGCCCCGGCAGGAACTCGGGGTCCTGGTCGGCCAGCCAGAGGATGACCTCCGGCGTCAGGTCGGCCATCAACTGCGGGGCGTTGGGCGTAGTGCCCATTTCGAGCATCAGGTTGAGCAGGTCGGCGGCGCCGACGCCAAAGGAATTCTTGAGTAGATCGGCGGCGGTCTCGAAGGAGGCCTGGGCCGGCGAGCCGTCCTGGGGCGGCTGCCGCCACGACTCGGGCAGCAGCGGCGCCTCGGCCGACAGGCGGGCCGCCTCTTCCTCTTCAGCCAGCGCGGCGGCGCCCAGGCCACCAGCCGGAGCAGCCAGCACCTCCAACTCGGCGCGTAGATCGGCGGGCAGCCCTTCGATGAAATCGGCGGGCAGCCAGGCCAACACCTCGGGCTGGAGGTGGCGCAGGTGGTAGGGCGTCAGCGTGTCGAGCAGTTGCGGGGCCATACTCACCACGCCGCGCAGCACCTCGACGGTGATGTCCTCGGCAGTTTCCAGGCTGATGCCCTGCTGCTGGCCGGCCTGTCGCCAGAAGGCGGGCAACAGGTTGGGATCGGCAGTGGGCTCGGGCGTGGCCGTGGCGGCTTCCGGGACCTCGGTTGGCCCTGCCACGTAGGCCCGCGCCCGGGCCAGCAGGTCCGTCACCTCGGCGAGGATTTCGGGGTTGACGTGTTCCAGCGCCGACTCGGGGAGGGCGGCCAGGGTCTCGGGGGCAAAGGCCAACCACTGCTCCCAGGTCAGTTGGCCCAGCCCCGTGGGCTGGATGCGGGCCAGCGCGCTCATGACCTCGGGCGTGACGTCGGCCGTGGTTTCCAGCGTCCAGCCCATCGTGGCGGCGCCTTCGGTCCACTCTGGCGGCAGGGGCACCGGCTCGACCTCGGGCCAGGCGCCGGCGGCCGGCGTCTCGGTTGGCTCCGCAGCAGCTTCCTGGGCGGCCAGGTAGGCCTGCGCCTGAGCGATAAGATCGGTCACGTCGCCGGCGATTTCAGGTGGCACAAAGGCCAGGGCCGCGTCGGGCACGGCGGCCAGCACCTCGGGGGCCAGGGCTTGCCACTGCTCCAACGTCAGCACGGCGACGGCCTGGGGCTGGAATTGGGCCAACATGCCCATCATCTCCGGGGTCAGGTCGGCGGTGGTTTCCAGCGTCTGGCCCATGGCCGCTGCGCCCTCGGTCCACTCTGGCGGCAAGGGCACCGGCTCGACCTCGGGCCAGGGTTCGACCTGGGCCGGGGGCGGCTCTGCGGCGGCGGGAGTGGCCGTCGGCTCGGTAGTGGGAGTGGCCGTCGGCGCCGGGGTGTCGGTCGGGGCGGGTGTCTGGGTGGGCGCGAGCGTTGGCGCGGGCGTCGGCGGCTCGGTGGGC
>CAYLZO010000299.1:0-5338 GCA_964387775.1 uncultured Anaerolineaceae bacterium | reverse complement strand
GGCGTGGCCGCCTACCTCAGCGCCCAGGTCCAGGAGGGGCTGGGCCTGCAAGCTCGGTTCCTGCGGCCCAACCTCATCGGCCGGGTGCTGAGCGCCTGCGTCTCCGAGACAGACCGGCAGGAGGCCCTGTCCGTCGGCCGGCAGGCCGTGATCCACCTGGCGGCCGGCGAAAGCGGTGACATGATCACGCTGGAGCGCCTCTCGGACGACCCCTACCGCTGGCAGACGGGCCTGGCGCCCCTGGCCGAGGTGGCCAACGCCGAAAAGCGCCTGCCCCGCGAGTTCGTGAACGAGGCGGGCAATAGGGTTACCGAGGCATTCAGGCGCTACGCTCTGCCCCTAATTGACGGACCGCTGCCGCCGCTGGCACGGTTGCAGGGACCGGGCGTATCCCGAATCAGCAAGCCATGAGATTCCAGGGCATCATCTTTGATTTCAACGGCGTTCTGTGGTGGGACGGCCAGCTCCAGGAATCAGCCTGGCGGCAATTCTCGGCACAGATGCGCGGTGCACCCTTTTCGGACGAAGAAATGGCGATTCACGTCCACGGACGAAACAACCAGCACACGCTATCCTACCTCGCCGGGCGATCCCTGGCTCCGCACGAGGTCGAACGCCTCGGCGAAGAGAAGGAGATCCTCTATCGCCGCCTCTGCCTGGACCAGGGGCCGGGGTTTCAACTATCGCCGGGGGCTGAGGAGCTACTGGACTATCTCGTCGCGCAGGACATCCCGCACACCATTGCCACCGCCTCGGGCAAGCGCAATCTCGACTTTTTCATCACCCACCTGCACTTGGACCGCTGGTTCTCCGTCGCCTCAATCGTCTACGACGACGGCACCCGGCCCGGCAAACCGGCACCCGACCTCTACCTTCAGGCAGCGGCGAACCTGAGCCTGGAGCCGGCTGAGTGCATCGTCGTCGAGGATTCGCATTCGGGCATCCAGGCAGCGCACGCTGCCGGCATCGGCTACGTCGTGGCGCTGGGGCCAGCCCAGATCCATAGCCGGCTAATCCGGCTCGAAGGCGTCCACGAGATCATCGAAAGCCTGCAGCACTTTCCTCGAGAACGCCTGGCCTCCGCTCCCTGAATCCGCCAACCTCTCTGCTTGCGGCCGATTTGACTTTTCCTTTGCTTAACGCTACGATACGCACGCTGAAAACCTGTGGAGTAACCGTTCAGGTGGGGTTATGATTGGACACGGATTAAACGGATTTACACGGATTCGCGCTGACGAAATTGGTTGGCATTCCGTCGCGAGTAGCTAAAATCCGTGTGAATCCGTGTCCCATTCAAGATCCCCCTGAACGCTCACCCTGTGGAAAGGATCGAAAGAAATGATTGGTGGCACCTACGGAAGAATCTTGCACATAGACCTGACAACGGGCGAGACGCGCGTCGAGGAACCGCCTGACGACGTCTACCGCCTGCTGGCCGGCGGGCGGGGGCTGGCCGCCTACCTGCTCCTCCGCGACCTGCCCCCAGACACCGAGCCCTTTAGCCCCGACAACCTGCTCATCTTTGTCCCCGGCGTGATGCAGGGCACCAGCTTTCCCGGCGCGGGGCGCCACGGCGTGGCCGGCAAGTCGCCGCTGACCGGCGCCCTGGGCAGCTCCGAGGTGGGCGGCTGGTGGGGCCACGAGTTCAAGCGGGCCGGATTCGACGCGCTGGTCGTGCGCGGCCGGGCCGAGTCGCCCGTCTACCTCTGGATCAAGGATGGTGAAGCAAAAGTTCGCCCGGCAGAGCATCTCTGGGGCCTAAAGACCGCGCCGACGCAGGCCAAGATCCGAGAAGAGCTCGGGGATGAGCGGGTTCGCGTGGCCCAGATCGGCCCGGCGGGCGAGAATCAGGTGCGTTACGCGGCCGTCATCCACGACGTCAACCGGGCGGCGGGCCGCAACGGCCTGGGCGCGCTGATGGGTTCAAAAAACCTCAAGGCCGTGGCCGTGCGGGGCACCCTGAATCTGCCGGTGGCCGACCGCTCGCGCGTGACGGAGGTGGCCCGCTGGCTGGGCCAGAACTATGAGGAGTTGATGAGCTGGGCCACGTCGCCCACCGGGCGCGGCACCCAGGACAGCCTGGCGGGCCTGGCCAAGGTTGGCGGCTTGCCCACCCACAACTTTGGCAAGGCCGTGTTCGAGCACGCCGACAAACTCAGTGGCGAGCGCAACTACGAGATGTTCCTCAAAGAGCGCGATACGTGCCACGCCTGCCCGGTCTATTGCAAGCAGGTCTTTGAAAACGAGGCCGAGGAGCCCAGCCGCAACCTCGATCCCGTCTACGGCGGGGCCGAGTACGAGGCCATGGCCGCCTTTGGTCCCTGCTGCGGCGTGGAGGACAACCTGGCCGTGCTCAAGGCCAACGAGCTGGCCAACGGCTACGGCCTGGACGTCATTTCGACGGGCATGGCCATCGCCTTTGCCATGGAGTGTTTCGAAAACGACATCCTGACCGCCCGAGACACCGGGGGACTGGAATACCGCTGGGGCGACGGCGATTTGGTCGTGCGCTCCGTGGAGATGATCGCCAAGCGGGAGGGCTTTGGCGACGTGCTGGCCGAGGGCGTGGCCCGCATGGCCGAGCGTTTCGGCCCCCAGTCGCAGCCCTTCAACCTGACGGTCAAGGGCCAGGCGCTGGCGATGCACGAACCCCGCCTCAAGCCGGCCATGGGCGTCGGCTACGCCGTGGCCCCCGTCGGCGCCGACCACATGATGAACATGCACGACACGGCCTACACCCGCGCCGGCCGCTCCATCGACCGCATCAACTCGGCCCTGGCGGAGCCCATCGGCCCGGTGGACCGGCAGGCCCTGGACGAGGACAAACTGACGGTCTTTTACAACGAGCTGAACTGGAGCCACTTCCAGGACTGCGCCCTGATCTGCATGTTCTACTGCTACGACTACGAACGCATGGCCCAGGCGCTTTCCGGCGTGACCGGCGTCGAGTACACCATCCCCGACGTACTGGCCATCGGCGAGCGGGCCCAGACGCTGGCGCGGCTCTTCAATCAGCGCCAGGGGTTCACGGCCGACGACGACGTGCTGCCCAAACGGGTGACGACGGCCTTTGAGGAAGGACCCATTGAGGACAACGCCATCCGCGACGCGGACTTTGTCTGGTTCCGGCGCCACTTTTACGAGCGGATGGGCTGGGACCCGGAGAGCGGCGTGCCGAGCGAGGCGCGGCTGCGGGTGCTGGGGCTGGACGCGCTGCTTGAGTAGTTCGAGATAGAGATGGAGATAGAGAGGCGCTCGGGATGCGGGGCATCCCGAGCGCCTTTGTGTGTGGCAGGTTGAGGCTAGCTGCGCAGTTGAGCGCCCAGCTCGGCCTCCAGCCGCCTGACGATCCGCTGCACCTGCTTGGCCGCGACCTCGTCGCGCAGCGTCTTGTCCGGCGCCTGGAAGGTCAGGGCGTAGGCCAGGCTCTTTTTGCCCTCGGGGATCGGCTCCCCCCGGTAGACGTCGAACAGTTCGACCTTTTTGAGCAAAAAGCCGCCCGTCTCGGCGATGAGGCCCCGCACCGCCTCGGCTGGGGTCTCTTCGTCCACTACCACGGCCAGGTCTTGGAGCACCGCCGGGTAGGGCGAGAGGGGCTCGACGAACCAGGTCTCCGGCACCCGCGCCAGCAGGGCTTCCAGGTCCAGCTCGGCGGCGGCGACCCGCTGTCCAGGCAGCTCGAATGCCTCGCGCACCTGGGGATGGACCTCGCCCAGGTAGCCGATCTCTTTGTCGTGGATGCGCAGGCGGGCCGTGCGGCCCGGATGGAAGGCCATGCCCTGAGCCTGTCGAAGGGTCGGATGTTCGGCCGGTTCAAAGACGGCGCCGCTGACGTGCAGGCGCTCCAGCAACGCCTCGACGACGCCCTTCAGGTCAAAGAAATCCAGGCCCTGTTCCGAGCCGTCCTCAGCCTTGGCAGGCGCCTGCCAGTGCCGCTCCTGCCGGGGACCGGTCATCACGATGGACAGGCGCCGGGGCTCCTCGGGCAGTTCCTCGCCGGGCTGGAGCAAAAAGACCTTGCCCACTTCAAAAATCTCGACCCGGTCGCGGAAGCGCAGATTGGCGGCCGCTGTCTCCAGGGCGTTGGTCAGCAGGTGGTGGCGCATGACCGAACGCTCGACGCTGATGGGATTCTCCAAGACGACGTAGGTGTCCTGAGCCAAATCTTCAGCTGTCCGGCCCGGTGTCAGGGCTGCCTCCCGGTCGAGGTTGGTCAGCGAGTAGGTGACGGTCTCTTGCAGGCCACAGCCGACGAGGACGTCGCGCACCTCCTCCTCCAGCTCCAGGCTGCGGTTGGCCCGCTGCGGCGGCAGCCGGTCGGCCATCTCGGTGACGGGGATGCGATCGTAGCCATAGATGCGCGCGACCTCCTCGATGAGGTCGGCCGGATACTCGCAGTCGAGACGGTGGTCGGGGACGGTGACGCGTGTTGCGTGAGGCGTGATGCGTTCGCACGTGAACTCGAGTGATTCGAGAATGCGCTCGATCTCGTCCAGGCTGAAAGCGATGCCCAGGTTGCGCGCGACCTCCTCCGCGGTCAGCTCGATGACGACCGGCTCAGGCGGGACGGGATAGGCGTCCACCATGCCCGGCGCCACCGTGCCCCCGGCCAGGACACGCATGAGCTCGCTGGCCCGGCGGGCAGCCGGCGCCGCCAGCTCGGGGTGGATGCCCCGGCCGAAGCGCTGGCTGGCCTCGCTGGGCAGCTTGAGGGCCTGGGCCGTGCGCCGCACGCTCACCAGGCCAAAATTAGCCGATTCGAGCAGGATGCTGCGCGTATTCTCGTCGATCTCGGTCTCAAAGCCGCCCATGACGCCGGCGATGGCAATGGGGCCGGCCGTGTCGCAGATGAGCAGCGTCTCCTCACTGAAGACACGCTCCACGTCGTCGAGGGTCGTCATCCGCTCGCCCGGTTTGGCCCGGCGGACGATGATGGTCGGCACGTCCGCATCACTGGCCTCTGCGCGGGCCACCAGCTTGTCGTAGTCAAAGGCGTGAAGGGGCTGGCCCCACTCCAGCATCACATAGTTGGTGACGTCCACAATGTTGCTGATGGGCCGCATGCCGCCCCGGCGCACGCGGCGCTGCATCCACTGCGGCGAGGGGCCGATCTCGACGTCGCGGATGACCGTGGCGATGTAGCGGCTGCACAGGTCGGGGTCCTCGATCTCGACGCGGGCCAGCTCGGCGGCGGGCGCCCCCTCGGTCTGCCACTCGGTGCTGGGATAGCGCAGCGAGCCGTCGGTCAGCGCGGCGACCTCGCGGGCCACGCCGATCAGGCTGAAACAGCGGGCCAGGTTGGGCGTCAGGTCCAGGTCGAGGACGGTGTCGCCCAGGT
>CAYLZO010000298.1:0-5388 GCA_964387775.1 uncultured Anaerolineaceae bacterium | reverse complement strand
ATTCTCAGACGGAATCGGCGCAATGCCTGCGCAAAGTAGTCGAGTGTTGACGTAAGGCATTTCCCAGTATACCATGCTTTGAGATCTGGGGCAAGTTGCCCATCGAGCCGCGATAGGGAACCGGAGGCGCAGCCGAATCGTGACCCACGATGGGTAGTGGTCGGCGCTGCTCACAACACTGAGTGTTGTGGGTTTCAGGTGCTCGAATCTCGTAGAACCCCCTTCCCCGTCTGGGCTAATATGAAAGATCTTGGTCATATTCAGAATTGCGGAAGCATACCTGCGAAGAGTTGACATTTGTTCTATTTTGGGGTAAGATTCTGCCAATCAAGCTCCTCGGCGCCGGAAAGGCGCCTCTCAACAAAGAAAGGAGTTGAATCATGTTTCACCGCGTAACACTCATTGGACGCGTAGGTCAGGACCCGGAGATGCGGTACACGCCCGACGGGACACCGGTCACCAATTTCAGCGTGGCGACCACGACCACCATCAGCAAGACCCTGCCCGGCGGCGGCGAGCGTCCCTGCCCAACGGGCTGGAAAGAGTCGTACAATGGCCGGAACTGGGAGCTGACCACCTGGTGGCGCGTCACGTGCTGGCGAGGGTTGGCCGAAACGGTCAACCAGTATCTGACCAAGGGCCGCCAGGTCTTTGTCGAGGGCGAGGTCTCGGGCGACGTCCGGGACGGCCAGCAGTGGCCGCGCATCTACGAAGCCAAAGATGGCACCGTCCGGGCCTCCAATTACGAGATCACGGCCCGGACCGTCAAGTTCCTGGGCGGCCGTGACGACACAGGCGGCGGACCGCCCGCCGGCGAGCCGCCCCCGGAGGGGTTTGAGGAGGACTCGCTGCCCTTCTGATTTTTCGAAACTATGCCGAGCATCCGGGCGTCGTTCGCCGTTGCTGGCGAGCGACGCCTGTGTCTGCCAGGGGCCGTGGTGCGTGATGCGTGGTGCATATCTCGTGCCCCTACGCAACACGCACCACGCACCAAGGAACAGGAGGTCCGCATGAGCAATCGCCAGCAGCCGCCGTCGCAGCCGAAACGGCAGATCCAGATCGAGCTGCCCAACGATCTGGAGGCGACCTATTCCAATTTTGCCCTGATCACTCACTCGGCCTCGGAGATCATTGTCGACTTTGCGCGGGTGCTGCCCAACGTACCCAAGGCCAAGGTCTATGCCCGGGTCGTCATGACGCCCATGAACGCCAAGCTGCTCTACAAGGCCCTGGGCGACAACCTGGAAAAGTTCGAGGAAAAGTTCGGCGAGATCAAGACGCCCGACCAGGGCTTTGCCCCTCCGGCCGAGCGGATGGGATTCGTGCGGGATTAGGTGCCTAGACCTGACAGGTCCCAGGAACAGGTGGGTCGAGGAACCGGTTTGTCATGAATGGACCCTGGGAGCGAGTCAGGGGTCTCCAGGACCTGTCAGGTCTTGCCTGAGAGAACAAGATGTTGAAACCGATTGTCGCCTTGGTGGGACGGCCCAATGTGGGCAAGTCCACGCTTTTTAACCGCACCGTCGGCGGAAGGTGGGCCATCGTCGAGGACATCCCCGGCACAACCCGGGACCGCCTCTACGGGGACTCGGAGTGGAACGGCGTGCCGTTCACCGTGGTAGACACCGGCGGGCTGGAGATCGTGGAGAGCCAGAAGCGGCGCGGTGCTGGGGATCAGCCGGCGCCGCTGTCCACGGCGTCGGTGGGCTTTATCGAGGAGATCCGCCGGCAGGCCGAGATCGCCATCGCCGAGGCGGACGTCATCGTCATGGTCGTGGACGTGGTAGATGGCCTGACCCCGGCCGACGAGGACGTGGCCGAGGTCCTGCGGCGGACGGCCAAGCCGGTGCTGGTGGCGGCCAACAAGGCCGACAACCTGGCCCGCGAGCAGGCGGCCTACGAGTTTTACGCCCTGGGCTTGGGGGAGGTCTTTCCCGTCTCGGCCTTGCACGGCACCGGCAGCGGCGACCTGCTGGACGAGGTGGTGGCCGTCCTGCCCGTCGTCGAGGAAGAGGAAGAGCCGGAGGCCCTCAAGATCGCTATCGTGGGGCGGCCCAACGTGGGCAAGTCATCGCTGCTCAACAAGCTGCTGGGTCAGGAGCGGGCCATCGTCAGCGACATTCCGGGCACCACCCGCGACGCCACCGACACCTACTTGACCTGGGAGGGAGAGCCGGTGCTGCTCATCGACACGGCCGGCATCCGCCGCCGGGGACGTATCGAGCAGGGCGTCGAGCAGTAC
This sequence comes from uncultured Anaerolineaceae bacterium, assembly GCA_964387775.1. Classification (GTDB taxonomy): domain Bacteria; phylum Chloroflexota; class Anaerolineae; order JAAYZQ01; family JAAYZQ01; genus CAYLZO01. The sequence continues at coordinate 3,146 of CAYLZO010000298.1, read as the reverse complement.
AGCGTGCTGCGGGCCATGAAATCCATCGCCCGCGCCGACGTGGTGCTGCTGCTGCTCGACGCGCGCGACCTGGTCACCGCCCAGGACGCCCACGTGGCCGGCTACGTCCTGGACGAAATGCGCAGCATCATCGTCCTGGTGAACAAGTGGGACCTCATCGAGAAGGATACCTTCACCATGGAGGCCTACACCAAGCAGGTGCGCACCGACCTGCGCTTCCTCGACTATGTGCCGGTGCTGTTCATCTCGGCGCTGACGGGCCAGCGGGTGAACAAGGTCCTGCCCCTGACCGCCCAGGTCTACGAGGAGCGCCTGGTACGCATCCCGACCGGCGAGCTAAACCGCCTAGTCGAGGACGCCGTGATCCGCCACGCGCCCCCGCACCGGGCCGGCAAGCGGCTGCGCTTCTACTACGCCACCCAGGCCACCGTGGACCCGCCGACCTTTGTCTTTTTCGTCAACGACCGGCGGCTGGTCCACTTTACCTACCGGCGCTACCTGGAGAATCAGATCCGGCGGCACTATCGCTTCTTGGGCACGCCCCTCAAACTCGTCTTTCGCACGCGGCGCAGCGATTAAGGACCGGATAGAATGGGGATTCTCCCCATTCTATCATTCCACTTCGAAGCCCCGTACTCCAAGGGCAGGCTTCGCGTTCTCGGGACGATAGCAGGCTGCCGAGGACGCGAATCGCCCCCGGGACGGGGGCTCGGAGCGTTGAATTCCCTTCTCTCACGCGGGCTCTTTGACGAACGTGCCGTTGCGCAGATCGCGCAGCGCCTGCCGGATTTCCTCCCGCGTATTCATCACGAACGGCCCGTGGCGGACGGGTGCAGTTGCTCTCATCTACCACCGCTGGGTCGGTACCACCTTCTTCTGGAAATCTCGCGGTTTCTTGGGGAGCCAGCCGTCAATCGTGGTTTGGGCACGACTCAAATCAGCTTATTTCTCCCGCTTTACTGGTGTGGGAGATAGGAGCAACTGCACCCGTGGCGGACAATCGGCTCGTGGGACGGCTTGCCCGACATGAGCAGGAAGCGGGCCGGCTGCTCGTCGCCGGCCCGGAACTTGACAAAGTCGCCGTCGTCGAACACGATCAGCTTGGGGCTGCCCAGGCGCTCCCCGCCATTCGCGGCAAAGCGGCCGGCCCCCTCAAAGAGGTAGGCTACGGCCGAGTGGCCCCGCTCGACCTCGTGGACGAACTCACCGCCGGCCGGGACGGTGACGTCCAGGTAGGTCGGGTCGGCGGCGATGCCCTCGACGATGCCCCGCACGCCGTTTGCCCGGCCCGTGATCACGCGCACCCGAATCCCATCCTCGCGTTCCAGCTCGGGGATCTCGCCGGCGTCGAACTCTTGGTACTGGGGGTCGGTCATTTTGAGGCGGGCCGGCAGGTTGACCCAGAGCTGAAAGCCCTCCATCTGGCCGTCGCGGGGCTCGGGCATCTCTTCGTGCATGATGCCGCCCCCGGCCGTCATCCACTGCACGTCGCCGGCGCCGATGGTGCCGGCGTTGCCCAGGCTGTCCTTGTGGTTCACCACGCCGGATAGCATGTAGGTCACCGTCTCGATGCCCCGGTGAGGGTGCATGGGAAAGCCGGCCAGGTACTCGGCCGGGTTGTCGGAGCCAAAGTGGTCGAAAAGAAGGAAGGGGTCCACGTAATCCAACTGGCGCCCGGCGATGCTGCGCCGCAGCTTGACGCCGGCTCCCTCCAGCACCCACTCCGGTTCTACGATTTGCTTCACCTTTCTCAGTTCAGAATTCATCGTCTTCAGTCCTTTTCTAGGATGATGCTCAACCACAGACATGCTGAGAATAACGAGCGTTTCAAGATTTTTATTTCTGTTTTCTCTGTGTCCTCTGCGTCTCTGCAATGACGCGCCTGGTCTCTTTCGGGAGACTCATCTCTGCGTCCAGGCCGTCGAACAGGTCGCCCAGTACCAGGCCCGGCGCCGGATCGGGCCAGGCCAGGGCAAAATGCTCCCGGCTGATGGCCTCCTTGGCCACGTCCTCCGGCACGCGGCGGAAGAGGTTGTCCGGCCCGAATTGGGTCGCGTGGCACTCCAGCGCCTCCCACTTGGACTCGACCTGGTCCGAGACGTCCATGACCACGTGAATCTGGTCGTCGGGCCAGCCGCCCTCGGCGCCTTCCTCGAATTCGTCCAGGTCGCTGGTGTCTTTGCCCATCTTTTCCAGCCATTCGCGGATCTGGTCAAAGACGGAACTGGGGATGACGGAATAGAAGAGGCGGGTGCATTATCGCACACGGTTTCAAAGAAAACTGTGATTAAAATTACGTTGGGGGCGCGAAAAAGCAGGGCCGGGTTCCGCTGCGGCCACTGCTGGCTGAGAGATTCGTTCGCCGGTCAGGCGGGAGGCCGCAGCCCCGCCTCGGCGTCCTCCTGGCGGGCCACGCGGCGGCCCTCGTCCACGTCGACGCGGGTCAGCAAGAAAATGCCGACGAGGAACAGGACGATGAGGCTCAGCACCGCCGGGCGGCTGCTGTCAAAGGCAGCGGCGGCGGCGGCAAAGAGCAGCGGGCCGATGATGGCCGAGAATTTCTCCATGATGCCGAACAAGCCAAAGAACTCGCCGCTCTTGGCCGCCGGCGACATGCTGGCGTAAAGGCTGCGGCTCAGCGCCTGGCTGCCGCCCTGGACGATGGCCACCATCCAGGCCAGGAACCAGAACTCGATGACCGAGTCGAGGAAAAAGCCCCAGACGGCGATGACGGCATAGACGCACAGGGCCAGGATGATGCTGCGCTTGGTGTCCAGCATTCCGGCCAGGCCGGTAAAGAGGCGGCGACCCAGCAGCCAGGCAAAGGCCAGCCCCAGCAGTTCCACCCCGACGATCAGGCCGATGATGAGGGGCAGTTGGCTCTGGCGGATGGGCGGCAGGACCTCGAACTGGGCCACGGTCAGGCGGGTGCCCGCGCTGTCGGGATTCACGTCCCCGGTGTTGACCAGGCTTACGACGTGCTCGCCCGGTTCCTCGGCCTGCAAAGCCCGCCGGACGCCGTAGCGGATCGTGGCGTTGTAGCCGTCGAGGGTCAGGGGTTCGCCGGTGTCCTCGTCCAGGTAGGGCTGGCCGTTCATCTCTACGGCCCAGATGCCGCGGTCGGGGCCGGTGCTGTACACGACCTC
>CAYLZO010000297.1:0-5456 GCA_964387775.1 uncultured Anaerolineaceae bacterium | reverse complement strand
ACCTACAAACATTTGTATCCAACTGTGACGTCGTTCGAAAACCTGTACCAGGCCTTCAAAAAGGCGGCCCGGGGCAAGCGGAGCCAGGCCAACGTCGCCGCCTTTGAATTCAACCTGGAGGACAATCTCTTCCGCCTGCAAGAGGAACTCCAGGCCCAGACTTACCGCCACGGCGACTACGACTCCTTCTACATCTATGACCCCAAGCACCGGCTCATCTCGGCCGCCCCCTTCCGCGATCGCGTCGTCCACCACGCCCTGTGCAACGTCATCGAGCCTATCTTTGAGCGTTCGTTCATCGACGATAGCTATGCCAACCGCAAGGACAAAGGCACGCACGCCGCCCTGGACCGCTGCCAGGCATTCGCCCGCCGCTACCGCTACGTCCTCCAGTGCGATCTGCGCCAGTTTTTCCCCTCCATCGACCACGCCATCCTGCGCGCCACCCTGGCCCGCAAAATCGCCGACCGGGACGTGCTGTGGCTGGCGGACCGCATCCTCGAAAGCGGCGTGGGCGTGCTGGCCGACGAATACGAGATGGTCTATTTCCCTCAAGACGACCCTTCGACATGGCGGCCTGACGGCCGCACATCAGGGCAGGGTCTCTTTGCCGCCAATCGCGACAGGGGTTTGCCCATCGGCAATCTGACCAGCCAGTTCTGGGCGAATTGCTATCTGAATCCCTTCGACCACTTTGTCAAACGTGAACTGCGCGCCGCCTATTTGCGCTACGTCGACGATTTTCTGCTCTTTGCCCATGACAAGCAGCAACTCTGGACCTGGAAGCGCGCCGTCCGCGACTATCTGGCCGGGCTGCGTCTGGCCCTCCACGAACGGCGGAGCACCGTCTATCCGGTGACCAACGGCATCCCCTTTCTTGGCTTTCGCGTCTATCCCCACCGCCGCCGTCTCAAACGGGCCAACGGCGTGGCCTTTGCCCGGCGCTTCCGCCGCCACTGCGCCGCCGTGGCCGCCGGCGATATGCCCTACGAGGACCTGCACCGCCGCGTCCAGGGCTGGATCGCCCACGCCGCCCACGGCGACACCGACGGCCTGCGCCGCTCGCTCTTTGCGGCGACGGTCATCCCCCGGGCGCCGGAGACTGGACCAGTCTGATGGGAGGAGTGAGTGAAGCAATCGCCTATTTTCAGCAAGACCTACGATCTGCTCCGCTGGCTGTTGCCGGTGACCGTCAAGTTCCCGCGCGAGCACCGCTTCGTGCTGGCCACGACGGTGCAACAGACGGCGCTGCAATTTCAGGAGCGGATCATCGAGGCCGCCCGGGCCGAGGATCCCCGGCCTGGACTGCACCAGGCCGACACCGACCTGACCAAGCTGCGGCTCTATCTGCGCCTTTGCCGCGACCTGAGGCTGTTGAGCCCGGGCCAATACGAACACGTCGCCCGTCTGGTCAACGAGGTCGGCCGACTGTTGGGCGGCTGGATCAAGCGTACACAGAAAACAGCGTAGGGCAAAATGCTATTTTGCCCCACGGGGGTCGGGCCGCTACCGCCCGCGTGTTGCGTGGGGGCTCCTGGAACAATAATCAGAGGAACGCCCGCTGCGCCTACCGTAACAGGAACATACCCGACAACTTTAACAACAATGTGGGGCTGCGGGTGGTGGTGTCCATAGCTTTCGCCGAGGGATTGCCGCTTCCGGTGGACCACGGTCCACCTGAGAGCGCAGGACTGTGGTCCTGCGCAAGCAACAGCGTGTCCCTCTCTGGTCCGGGCCGGCAAACCCTGTCATTCACGGATGCAGGGCGACGCCCGGAGATGCGGGGCCATGCCTCGCCAGTGAGAGCCAGCCCGGCCCGGCCCCGGTCGCGTCCGCCGTGGGGGAGCGGCGGCCGGCCAAATAGCATATCCACCCCCGCGCCCCGTGGTAGGCGCGTGCCAGGCACAGTCGAAGCGCGGCGCGGGGGGAACTCCCCATCATGGCGAGCATAGACTTCCGAAGTTTCCCAAACTTCGGAAGTCTATCCAAGCCCTTAGATCTGAGTATAACTGGGAGGTGGACCATGCCCCGACGAAGCATTCCGTTGGTGGCCGGCGAGTACTATCATCTCTACAACCGAGGTCACAACCGCCAGGACATCTTTTTCGAGCGCGAAAACTACCTCTTCTTCCTTCGCCGCGTGCGCAAGTACCTCCTGGGTGAAACCCAGACTTCCGAAGTCTCGAAGACTTCGGAAGTCTGAAGGAGATTGTCTATGACCGAACCGACGATCCACACCGAGGGCGGAGCGGCCGTCGAGGGCGACGTCTGCGCCGGCACTTTCATCGGCCGTGACCAGATCATCGTCCTCAGCGGCTACAGCGGCGAGGACCTGGCGCAGGTCCTGGACAAGCTACGCCAGGTGCTGCGCGCCGGGCAAGCCGACCTGTGCGCCGATGTGGCCCGGGAGCGGCTGACCGTCACCGCGCCCGACGCGCCCCGCTTCGAGCTATCGGCCCAGGCCGCCCGCGACCTGTTGCCCGTGGCCGCCCGTGAAGCTGACGAGGGCGCCTACCTGGCCGCCCTGCTGGTCAACCCCCGCTACGGCCGCTGGGCGCGGCAGTTCGTGCCCCTGGCCGGCACGCTGACCACCTTCGAGCGGCCGCCGGGCTGGACCGACGTGCCACCCGAATTCACCCTCCTGGAGATGCAGGGCCAGGGGCCGGGCCAGCAGATGCGGCGCATCCGCCTGGACGACATCACCCAGGCCACGGAGCGCCACGAGGCCCTGGTCCTGCTGGGCGAGCCGGGGGCGGGCAAGACCACGACCCTCTACAAGCTGGCCCTCGACGCCGCCCGGCAGCGGCTGACCACGGGTGAAGGCAGACTACCGCTGTTCCTCTCCCTCGCCGACTATCGCGGCTACCCTTCGCCCCACGCTTTCGCCGGGGCGGTCTGGCAACAGTTTCTCGGCGGCGACCCTTCGACACCGGAACGGCAGCGGTACTCCGCAGGCTCAGGGCAAGCTTTGGACGGGTTGAGTGAGCGCCTGCGCCGGGGCGACCTGCTCCTGCTGTGCGACGCCCTCAACGAGATGCCCTTCGCCGACGGCCGCGACTACCGGGCGCGGGTGGGCGCCTGGCGGCGCTTCGTGGGCGACTGGCCCGGCAACCAGGTCCTCTTTACCTGCCGCAGCCGCGACTATGGCGAGCCGCTGGGCCTGCACCAGGTCGAGATCGAGCGCCTGGACGACGGCCGCGTGCGCGAGTTCCTGGAAAAGTACCTGGCCCCCGAGCCGGACCTGGCCGCCGAAGCCTGGGCGCGGCTGGCGGACAGCCCGCTCCTGGAGTTGGTGCGCAACCCCTACTACCTCTCCATCCTGGCCTATCTGGTGGCTGGGGGTGGGGCCTGGCCGACAAGCCGCGCTGCTTTGCTGGCCGGGTTCGTGGATCTGTCGCTGGCCCGCGAGCGGACGCGCGACCATCCCGACTGGCCGGGCAAGGAGCCGCTGCGGATGGCCCTCTCCGGGCTGGCGGAAAGCATCCAGGCCCTGGGCGAGGGCACGCGCCTGCCCCGCCGCGAGCTGCTGGCCCGCATCCCCGAGCGGGTCGAGGGCCGCGATGGGCCGGTGGCCACGCCGCCGCCGGCCATCCTGCGCCTGGGGCTGGCCGCCACCCTGCTCGACACCGAGCTGGCTCCCGACGGCGGCGAGCAGGTCCGCTTCTACCACCACCAGTTGCAGGAGTATTTCGCCGCCCGCGCCCTGCTGGCCCGTTTCCAAGCCGGAGAAGTCCTGGCCGACCGCTGGCGGCAGCCCCGCCTGGCGGCCGAGATGCCCGATCCCGGCCCCCTGGGGGACTACGAGCCGCTGCCCCCGCCGCCGACCACCGGCTGGGAGGAGCCGACGCTGCTGGCCGCCGCGCTGCAGAGTACCGCTTCCTTTGCGGTGGCTCCCGACCCGGCCGCCTTTGTCGAGGCGGTACGCCGGGCCAACCCGGTGCTCGCCGGCCGCTGCCTCTCCGAGCCTGCGGTAGGGGCAGGGCTTGTCCCTGCCCAACTCACGGAAACGGTGCAGGCCGACCTGCTGGCCGACGTGAGCGACGGGCAAGTTCACCTGCGGGCGCGCATCGCCGCCGGGGAAGCGTTGGGCGAGCTGCCTGCCCCTGACCCCCGGGGAAAGGGGGGCGACCCGCGCTTCCGGGAGGTGGAGGTGGACGGCCAGCGGGTGTTGCTGCCGCCCCTGGTCTACGTGCCCGGCGGACCGTTTCGCATGGGGTCCAGCTGGTGGCACGTCTGGCGGCTGACCCGCCGGGACTTCCCGGCCGAGGACGAGCGCCCGCGCCACACCGTGGACCTGCCGGCCTTCCTCATCGGCAAGTTCCCAATGACCAACGCCGAGTATGCCTGCTTTGTGGCGGCCGGCGGCTACCAACAAGAGCGCTACTGGCCCGAGGCGGCCCACCCCTGGCTGCGAGGCGAGGCGGTGGAGAGCGGGGTGCTGAAGCAGTTGATGGATTTCTGGCGCGGGCTGAAGGAGAACCCGACCCTGCTGGGCCAACTCCGCCGCGCCGGGTGGCCGCCACAACAAGTGGCAGCCTGGGAGCAATTGAGCCAGATGGAGGAAGAGGAGATGCGGGAAACGTTGGGGCAGTTCTACGCCGATCGCCCCCGCGACCGCCCCGCCTTCTGGGACGACGAGCGCTACAACAACCCCGCCCAGCCTGTGGTCGGCGTCAACTGGTGGGAGGCGATGGCCTATTGCGCCTGGCTGAAGGGCAAGTTGCAAGTTGCAAGTGATGAGTTACAAGTGTGGCGCGACGACAGGCCATCCCAGGTTCAATATCCAATATCCAATATCCAACTCCCCAGCGAAGCCCAGTGGGAAAAGGCAGCGCGCGGCAAGCGGGGCCGCACATACGCCTGGGGCAACCGCTGGGACGCGGGCCGGGCCAACACCTGGGAGGGACACGTGCTGCGGCCCTCGCCGGTGGGCGTCTATCCCGGCGGGACCACGCCCGAAGGCATCCACGACCTGAGCGGCAACGTCTGGGAGTGGACGCGTTCGCTGTACCGGCCCTACCCCTACCGGGCCGATGATGGGCGGGAGGACCCGGCGGCGGAAGGTCGCCGCGTGTTGCGTGGGGGCTCCTGGAACTTTAATCAGAGGTACGCCCGCTGCGCCTACCGTAACTGGCTCATCCCCGTCAACTTTGTCAACCTTGTGGGGCTGCGGGTGGTGGTGTCCCTGGCGTCTTCTGAGTTCTGAGTGCTGAATTCTGGAGCGAGCGAAGCGAGCGACCCACGTCAAATCCGCGCGAAGCGCGGTCGCTGCTGGTGGATTTGGCGATCGTGTAGGGAGAATGCCATGAAATACAAATATCAAGACTTTGTCCTCGTCGTGGCTGGCTCGCCCGGCGCCTATACCGTTGAGGCCCAGGGACCGGGGGGCGTGCGCGTGCCACCGGTGCCGTTCGCCTACCGCGAGACGGACGAGCTGCGCCGCATCCTGGACGGCA
>CAYLZO010000296.1:0-5471 GCA_964387775.1 uncultured Anaerolineaceae bacterium | reverse complement strand
GGCTGCGATAGAACCCGGAGTCTCGTCCCCCCAAGGAAGAGAGCCACCGTCGAGCGCTCATTCCCGCTCCGTAAACGAGCGCCCCGGACGCCGCAAACAACGGACGCTGGCCGTCAAAACGATGCGGTCCAGCGTGTAGGCAAGGTGCGTCTTGACGGCCTGCCCCATAGAAGGAAATCCAAACGCCGTTTCAGCTACTTTCGGCAAGCTGTGTCGTGGGTGTCGGCGGGTCAAGGCTGGCTGCGAAGGGTGGGTGTTGCAGGAGCGGCAGACGCCGCGGCCCTTGCAGGAGAAGGCGACGAGGCGCTCGGCGGCGCAGTCGTCACAGCGGATGCGGGCGAAGCCGTGGGCCAGGATCCCGCAGCGGAGGTAGGCCCGGAAGTCGTCCTCGACCCAGCCCGCCACGCCCTCGCCCCACGGATCGGCCTCGGCGGCGCGGGCCAGGAATGTCTCGAGGTGGTGCTGGACGATGGGGTACAGGTGCGTGGCCGCTGGTGCGGGAACACGCGGCGTGGGCTTTGGGGCGGGCTGCTCGCGGCTAGAACGAACGCGATCGCTATCGCGGAAGTGCGGGAAGGTGCTTCGTCAGGGCGGCAGGGCGGTCATGGGGCTGGCATCCGAGGAGGCGGCTCCCGGCCCGGAAGGACTCGAGGTCGACGCTCAGCAACTACGCTGTTCTCATGTCTGAATCAGGACCTCTGCCGCCTCCACAGCCGTGCGTTCGACGGAGACACGGTAAAGGCTGTCAGCTGACTGGAGGTCCGTCACCGCCCATATCTGAAACAACAATCTACCTGCTGAAAATTCAGGACCCAGCAGTACCGCGGGGAGGTCTACGCTGGAGGTTAGGCTTCCCCGCGTGTCTATGGTGATCGTTGACGCCCCGGCCGCGGCGGATGCGCTATCGGGAACGAACGTAGCTCTCCAGCGCGCGGAGCTCCCGTGCACTGACAGGCCGGGGGCCTCGACGGCTGGATCTTGCGGGTCCGCGGCTCCATTAAGTTCTAACGTTATTGACCCCCTTGCTGCCACTGAGATGGTATCTGGGGCTGCCACGGCGAGGACTGACACCAGGATGGAGTCCGGGGAACTAGGTACATCGGAAAATGCAGGAGGGCGCACGTTCAGGACGCCAGGCGGGATTGAAAGCGTCCTGGAGAAGCTGTAGGTGAGATCACCACCGTTGGCTGTCGGGTGCAACGGGTCGCCGTTGACCCACAGGCGCGGATCCAGAGGCACACGGTCTCCATCGGGACCCTTGCCCGGGGCGATCTCGACGGTACCTGCAACGGTCTCGGCTGCGGCGTCAGCATCTATGAGCATCCGAACCACCACACCGGCAGCTTCCACTGACGGATCGACCAGCCCCAGGTCGCAGCCCGTCAGGGACATTGCGACGATCGCTCCCGCGGCGATTGACCGAGCACGCACTCTCAACGTCGGCTCAGGTATTCGGCTTCCACTTCCCATGGCCGTTGTTCCCATTCGAGTGACAGCGCCTCCTTGACCGCCGCACCCAGAAGCGGGCCGGTCAAGCCGAGCTCTACCCACCGGGATATCTCGGGGCCTACCCCGAGGGCTCTGAGAGCCCAGCCCTCCAGCGGCTGTCCCCAGAAACGGTGGACCATGTCGAACTGCAGTACGTGGACGAACTCGTGCTCCAAGGTGGTTGGTCGGTAATTCTGGCCCAAGAGGATGAGGCCGCCGCGGTGCTTGCCGGCTGCACGGTGCCCAACCTCATGTTCCGGTGCGAAAAACACGGGTGATCCATAAGACAAGGACTCACGCCAATCAAACTGGAGTCTTGGCTCTGCGATGGCAGAAATGAGCCAAAAGGCGTCCCACAGGACGAGGCGCGGCTGTGGATTGAGCGTCTCACTCGGACCGAAACGGAGGATCAGCGGTCCAACGGCCAGGTCAACACGCTCCAATGGAGCCCGACCCCCGGCGGTGTTCGCGACCATTGACGCGCCCACGGCGGAGATCTGGCGACCTACGATACCGGCACCGGCGAAATCGGCGACAGCCACCCGGCGTCCTCCGTAAGCCAACGCGCCCCCTGCCGATCCGATAGTGAATCCCTCCGAGAAGGAGCCACCGTTCAGCCACCGACCGAGGCCGCCGGTAATTGCGCCAAGTGCGGCGCTTGCGGCGGTGAACGTCAGATCCCCCCAGACAAGGTCTTCCGAGGCCGAAGCAGCCTGGCCGAAGGCTACCGAGGGCGCCAGCGACAAGCTCAATACGACGGCAAGCGCAGGAGTAAACCGCAGACGCCAAGCTGCGAACACTCGGTGCGGGCTGGGCCGCTGTCGGTCCTCATGCATCCCTATTACCCCCAATCCCAACCGCACTCCCCCTTCGGAAATAACCTGCAAGCCCCCGGCGAGAACCACTGCCGGGGGCTCCAGGCGCACCGCAGCTTCACATACAGAAGTCACCACAGGTGTAGGTCAACTCGATCACTGCCTTGGCGTCATAGATCTCGTCCTGCATCCAAACTCGGTGCTCGACGTGATCCGGACTGTTTGCCCGCGCAAAGTTCACAACGTTCTGACCTCTCCAAACGTGCCCTTTAGTGGAGTCAAGATACCAATCGAACCATACAAAGGTCGATGAGGACACGAGCGCCCAATCGCCGGTCCAACTCTGGTAGTTGTACTCGTCGAAGGGTTCTATCTCCAAACTGATGGCGTTCCCCTGGTCAGGGTAGTCGGCCGTATTGTCGTACAACGTCGCACCCTGTTCAACAAACCCCGCCATGGGAACATCGAGCGGACATTGACGTCCGTCGCTGTGGTCAATCGTGCCGTCGATATCAGCCCCGTTCCAGGTGGCATTGACCTGGACGGTGCACTGGTGGTCGTGCAGCTCGTAATCATCGATATCGGCGCAAGCCGTTGAGCAGAAAGCAGCTGCAGCGGCAATCATAATGATATGGTCGCTCATCGGGTTCCTCCTTCCAGGGCTACCACGGGAGTCAGGTCAACGGGGACCGAGTGGTTGGGTGGTGTATTCACGGTCCCAACGAGGCCCGAAGGGCCGGCGCTATAGCGGCGCACCTGCGGTGCCCGAAGGGCAGGCTGTGCTGCTCGACGGGGTTGGTGGTCCCCAGCAGAGACCATCAGGTTCCCCCGGTCATCCACGAAGAACTCCTCCGCCGTGGTACTTCTTCGATCGAGTTCATCGCCCGCGATCACCCCTACAGCTCGGTCGAGCCGGATCTTCCAATAACCATGAAAGGGAGAGAACGAGCCGTCGCGCCGCACGAAGACTGGAATATTCGAAACCTTCGCCCCTGAGAAGGCCGCCACGCCGATGGCAGCTTGTTCCGCCGAGACCGGTGGGGAGACGGTGCGGTACCCTTCCCAGCGAAATTCGTTGCCATGGCCGCTCTCGACGCCGAGATAAACAAGCTGGCCCGCTTTGAATGCGATGTCTCCAGCGTATGCCGATACGGCCACACGAACCTTGGGTTCACCCTCTGCCTCGAGGGTGACCAAGAAAAACGGCCCGAAATACTTATGGGCAAAATTCGGCACTTCGGCGGCAAGGGGAGCGTGCGGTGACTCTGCAAAGGTGATTTTTCCAACCTCGAGGGCGCCGAAGTCTATGGGGGCCCCGTGCTGGCGCTCCAAGAGAGCACGGTTCAACCATCCATAGTTCGCCATCAGTTCCTTGGCCAATGCTCCCGCCCGGTGGCTATCTATCATCGGCCGAGCGCCTTGGCCTCTCAGAAGCACGGGGAACTGGTCCTGGGGTGTCAGTTGCTGTGCGATGTCGCCGGTGATGAACTGAGTCAGGTCATCGGCCGGCGGAAGATTGGCTATTCCAAGCGGATCTCCGGAAGGAACGTCGCATGCAGAAAGGCCAATGAGCGCCACAGTAGCGAGTGCTACGAGGCGTGCGATCAGGTCTTGAGCCATTTGAATTGTACCCCCTGAGCCGCCAATAGTGGAATATGGGGGTCTGGCACCGGCGTCAAACCCAGGCACATCCTGACCCACCTGCTCGGTCTGCTCGAATTCGGCTTCGAGGAGGACGGGTGGTAGGGCCAGGACTCCGGGTCGGATCCGGGGATGATCGACCGCGACGATCTCCCACGGTGTCTTGCGGCCCTTGTAGCTGTTGGGCCGGGCGTAGTTGAAGAAGTGCTGGTAGACGGTGGCCTTGCGGAGGAAGTCCTCGAGGTCCCGATAGACCTCGAGATCAAAGAGCTCTTCCTCGATGATCCGGTGCAGGGCTTCCACATCTGCGTTCGCGTTCGGCCAGCGGGGCGGCGTGTAGAGGTGCTCCGCGCCCGCCTCCTGCTCCACGACGTGCACGAAGCCGAAGTCCCGCTTCCTGCGCTGGCCGCCGCTGAACTCGCTGCCGCGATCGGTCTGCACCGTTACCCGGTCGGCGGCGATCCCGTAGCGCTCCAGGTGGTTCAGGCACCGCTGGATCAGGAGCGAGGCGTAGGTCACCGTGACCTGATGGCCGAAGCCGAGGAAGACGGCCCCGCTCTTCGTGTCCCGAATCGTGTACTCGTACTTGGGCAGCCCCAGCGCCTGCATCTGCGGCCAGTACTGGGGGATGTCCCACAGATACTTCACGTCCATCTGCAAGTGCGTCAGCGCCGGATACTGCGCCTTCACCGCCCGCAGGTCCGCCTGCTTGTGCCGCTTCTTCCGCTTCGGCTTGGTCAGCCCACGGTCCTTCAGGATCCGCCCGATGGTGTTCGGGCTCGGCTCCAGGTCAAACCACTCCTTCAGCCGGTCCGGACCGTAGTTCGGCACCTGCTGGCGAGCCGCCACCACCTTCGCCTCCTCGGCCGGGCTGGTCTTATGAGGGATCCGGTGCGGCGCCCGGCTCCGCTCCTCCAGCCCCTTCACCCCCTCGGCCTCGTAGCGCCTGAGCCACTTCCGTACCGTGTTCCGGCTGCAACGGAAGACCCGCTCCGTCACTCGGATCCCGTGGGCCTGGGCATGGCGCACCATCCGCAGCCGGTGCTGAAACCGTGACTCTTTGTCTTTTCCTTCCATCACATTACTGTAGCTGGGCGGGTTCATGGCGCCTCCGCTGTCGACATGGGACAGCGACCTCACCGAGTTGCTGCTCGGGCAGGCCTGTGAACCCGCGTTTTACATCTGGATGGGATCCTCCGGCAAGTCCTTGCGAAAGCGTCGCCTCCCGCGCCTGCGGCGCTTCGGCGTTCGCCGACCCCCCGGTGGGAAGAGGGAGTCCCACACATCCCAGAACCGCGTGTGCCCCACCTCCCCGAAGCACCTCAGCTCAACCCCCCGACAGGGTGGGTCAATATGTGCCTGGGCTATTTCGGGGGTCTGGCACCGGCTCGGCGGCAACATACCTGGCAAACACAAAACCCCCTGTAGAAATTGACCCGCCAGGACGCTGCTAACACCGCTGAACATCAGCAGGGAAGTTGTCCCAACCGTAGTTGAAGGTCCCTGAGAGGGGAACGAAAAAAGTGG
>CAYLZO010000295.1:0-5491 GCA_964387775.1 uncultured Anaerolineaceae bacterium | reverse complement strand
TCCCGCCTGCCTGACGGGCAATGGCTCACTCCTGTGAACGCTAAACAAGTACGGTAGATCCATAAGCGCTACCCCCTTTTTCAACAAGGAGACGGATCACGTTCTTGATACTTCTCGCCAATTGTGCTACAATGGGTGCACGCGAGAAGGATGACCAAGTTGGTTACGGGTGAGAATGCAGCATGGCTGCCAATAGACGTGGGATGGTTTGTGGTCGATAGGGAACGGGATATGTCTCACGCGTAACTCAGCCTCACGTGGCACGGTCACTCCAGCTTCGCAGTGAAGCGGAGCGGAGAGACCGGCCATAGCCTGAGGCAGCCTCTCTTCCGCCGAGACGAGTCAGGTGTCGGGAGCCGCTGGCTCTGACCGTCCAGGCAACGAGCATGCGGCTAGCGAGAAAGGAGGTGCAACCGTAAGGCCCAATGATCCAATCTCTTGTTGCCAAGTAATCTGATTCTCAACCTGAGAATGGAGAGCACGTCATATCCGCAGAAAACATAACTGTGATCGATCGTATGGCTCTGACATTTAACGGGCGAATCCTGGACCTTCTCGGTGAGTTGGTCGCCCCCCAGTTCGTAGGCCACAACCCGTTGAGCGCCGAGCCTATCCAGGGACCTGAGGGGTTGAAAGGGTTCTTTGGCGGCTTTCGGACTGCCATGCCCGACATCAATCATCCACGTTCGGCTCTGATCACCGAGGGTGACCTGGTGGCCATCCGCATGCCCATTGAAGGCACGTTCACCAACCCGTTGATGGGCATCCCACCCAACGGCAAGAAGATGTGCCTCGGGATGTGCAACGTCTGGAAGGTGGTGGGCGGCAAGGCCGTGGAGTGGTGGCTCAATCTGACCACCTCTGCCTCATGCAGCAGTTGGGCGTGATCCCGCCGCTAGGATAGTCATAACCAGAAAGGAGAGGGAGAAATCTGATGTTAGTACAAGAAATAAAGAGCGAACAAAGAAAAAGAATGCTGGCCCTGGCCGGCGTCCTGGCGGCGCTGGCCCTGCTGATGCTGTGGAGCACACTGGCACAGAGCGTGTATGCGCAAAAAGCAGAGCCATCGGCAGCGGTCCGGTCTTCCCTGCTTGTGACCAGCCCGGCCGACAGTGGTCCCGGTACGTTGCGCCAGGCGCTACTGGACTCGGACACCGGAGACACCATCACCTTTGACTCAGCCGTCTTTCTCCCCGACAACCCAGTTACCATCGACTTGATGAGCATACTACCGTACATCATCACCGACGGTCTGACTATCGATGCCAGCAACGCAGGCGTGATCCTGGATGGCAATGCCATCGTAGATGGTGGCTGGGGGCAATCTGGTCTCGTCATTGATGGGGCATCGGCCTGTGCGATCCGCGGCTTGCAGGTCGTAAACTTTCCCTACTATGGCGTGGAAATCTGGGGTGGGGAATACAATGAGATCGGTGGGGACCGCAGTGTGGGAGTGGGGCCGATGGGACAGGGCAACCTGATCAGCGGCAACTGCTACGGGCTCGAAATCGCTGGCTCCACCGCGATGAGCAACACGGTGATCGGCAACTTCATCGGGACAGATCTCGATGGAGCCGCGGCCGTTGGGGGCCGGTGTGGGGGCACCAACGGCATGCAGGTCGGCGCCGATCATAACCAAATCGGCAGCACCCAGCCAGGAGTACGCAACATAGTTGCCGGCTACATCTGGCTGGCACCGCCCTACACTGCACCGGCGAACAACCGGATTGTGGGCAACTATGTTGGGCTAGATGTCTCAGGCACGACTTGCATAGGCAGCGGCTGGAGCGGCATCGCCGTTTGGGGGTCGGATAATGTGATCGGCGGTGATACGCCAGCCGGCGGTAACCGCGTCTGCGGCTACGATCACCACGGTATATCGATTAACGGCTCGGACAACTATGTGGCCTACAACGAGGTCTATAGAAACGGCGAAGACGGCATACGAGTCAGTGGGGTAACAGCTATCTCCAACACGCTGACCCACAACAGCGTCTATGACAACGGCGGTCTGGGCATCAACCTGGTGGACGGCGGCAACACCGAGCTGCCTGCCCCTGTCATTCTGGCATACGACCTGGACGACGGGACCGCCAGCGGCACCGCCTGCGCCAATTGCACCGTCGAGCTCTTCTCCGACGAGCACGGCGAAGGCCACTGGTTCGAGGCTAGCACCACCGCGAGCGGCGCTGGCAGTTGGAGCATCAGTACGGGCGGCCCCTTCACCGGACCCGAGCTCACCGCCACCGCCACCGATTTCGCCGGCAACACCAGCGAATTCGGCCAGGATTGGCCACCCGACCCACCGGCACCCCCCTTCATCGGGTTCCCCGTCTGCGGCGTCACCAACCAACCAGCTCCCCTCTTTGTCGGGCACGCCCAGGCGGCCAGCATCGTGCGGGTGGGAGCCGAGGGACTCGCCCTGGGTGAAACGACCACCGACGACCGCAACCGCTGGAACCTGCCCTCCGAAGAGGCACTCCTTGACGGAGCCTACGTTGTCACCGCCACTGCTTCCACAGCCTGGGGTACCTCGGACGAAGCAATGCTCGATCTCACGGTGGATTCAGACCTGTGCTTTGATCCCGTCGGCGTCACCTTCGCCCAACTGGACATCACCCAACACCCGCGGAATGCGGTCGGGTGCGTGGATCCAGCCGACGACCTGGAGATCGACCTCTGGCCCGATAAGCCCGTAACGGTCAAGGTGCCTGCGCGCGTCGCCACAGCAACCGTATACATTGAAGTGAACTCCATCCCCTACAACCTATACGATCCCGATGGGGATAAGGTGTTCACCGGCAGCTTCACCCCGCCCAGCAGTGGCAGTGTCGTCATCCTCGTCGTCGCCGAATGTGACCCCAGCCCCGACACGATGCAGATCGGCTCCCTTATCGACCCCGACGGCTACGTCTATGATGCCTTCCTGACGGCCCAAACGGGTGTGACTCAGACCGTAGAAGGTGTGACAGTGACCCTGTACCTCTCCGACACTGTGAGGCATAAGTGGCTGGTTTGGGACGCAGAGCTTTATGAGCAGATCAATCCTCAAGTCACCGGCCCAGAAGGATACTTTTCCTTCTTTACTCCGCCGGGTGGGTTCAAGCTGGTTGCGGACGGACAGGCCGAAGGCTACGAGTTGTACGAAAGCCCGCTGTTGACTGTAGTGGACGAGCCGATTCGTTACAACGTGCCCCTGTGGATACCCCTGGACCGCATCTACCTACCCATGGTGCTGCGCCAGCATTGACGATCAGGTGTGCGTCGGGATAGGCCTAGGCCCGTCCCGACGCACAGGCTTTGAGATATACTCGCCCAATCCCCATTACCCCTTGTGTCACGCCGGCCATTCGCCCAGCCAGCGGACATCCGGGTCGGTAGACGAAGCTCTCACCCAAAGCAAGAAACGGCCCGCAGGCCGGTTCACCAACTGAACTCAATTTCTCCTAATGTCCCTTAACAATTGAGTCAATTTGTGGTGGTATGCGGAAGGTCAAGAGTTCCTTCAGCGTCCACTTATGATCCGCGACTCCAGCTGCCATCATCGGGGTAACGGCTTTCCACTTCTTGGGCGAACCACTACCTTTGGTCGGCAATGGCGGCGAGATTTCTTCTCGCAGTCCACCATGTGCCCAACAGAAATGGTAGTACCCCAGGCTGAGGTGAAGCTGACGCTCCAGCCAATCGTCTTCTTTGGAAAAGCTCAAGGTCTTGCGCGTGAAACGCCGGTTCTGGTGGCGCATTGTGCCATTCTGCCGCTCTATGAACGCCGTATTGAGATGCCGGTCGACGGGTGAGCGCTCCAGGTAGGCTTGAAGTGGGGTGATGAAAAGAGGAGCTTTTCAAGCGATTCTTGACTGCAGAGTTGGCGCCGTTTTTGTTCCGCACCAGCTCGCGAGTTGCGTGTGTGCGAGTTTCTGGTACAGTATGCCCAACCTGAAATGTGGAGTGGGCCATGAAAAGCGCAACGAAAGACAAGGAATACACGAGTCCGGTCCCGAAGCTGGCGCGATTTTTCGAGAGAATCCGGGATCAGTGGAAGGCCAAGTGTCGTGAGGCCAAAAGGATGCTCAAATGTCTCAAGAGTCGTAACCGGTTTCTGCAAAAGAGCCGCGATCAATGGCGACAGAAAGCAAAGCAATTGGCGCAGGAATTGGCCGAGGCCCAAGCAACAGAGCGCCAGTTGAGAGAAGAAGTGGAAAAGCTGAAGGTCGGGAATGGCTCCACCACAGCCGAGTCTGAGAGCCAGGCAGAGTTGGCGATTGTCCCATATCGCCACCAGTATTCGGTCGGCCATGCGGCGTCGTTTATCCGGCTGGTGTTGTCTGATGCCGCCAGTCTGCGCTGTGCCGGGCGAGCGATGGCGACGATGTTCAGCGCTTGGCGGGGTTCAGCCACTGCGCCGGCGTGGTCCACAGGCCGCCTCTGGATTCTGAGGCTGGGCTACTACAAGCTGACGCGGCCCAAAGAGCAGGCGGACGACTGGGTCTGGATTGTCGATCACACCCTGCAGATTGGCGACGAGAAGTGCCTGGTGATCTTGGGGGTTCGTCTCAGCGCCCTGCCGGACGTGGGACACTGCCTCCGTCACCAGGATGTGGAGCCGATTGCCTTGATTCCTGTCGAGGCATAGTTTCAAAGTCGGGTGGAAGGGTCAGACCGAGTTTTTGATGGCTCTAGCCGCCCAAGTGAACTGGCTGAAGAGCCAGACAGCCAATCGAGAACCCTGCCGAGGGCTTACTGGTGGTTTCTGGACTTCCTTTTCCACTTTGGCCCACGAGCAAGCTGCTGGCCGCAGATGCCAGTCTCGACTAGCTTTCACTCAGTTTTCCATCAATCCACCTCGGATAGTTTTAGATTGACGTACTGCAACCATGGGAGTCCTTCAAGATCAACGCCCGCCAACTCGGCAGGGCATTGACCGGCATATCGAGCACCGGGTAGGTAGGGGATGAAATTGCGCACCAGGGACCAGACCGTGAGAGATTTCTGGGCAGCATTGCACCGAGAGCGCCGGAAGCTGTACAAGCTCTCCGCCTTGCGCGTGAGGAACTTGAATGACAGTTCCACTCTGCTGCTGGTTGCGGCTAGCAAGGGACTGCGGAGTCGGCGGGTGTTATAGTGGCTCTTCTTTTGCAACGATGTGCAACGAGCCAAGAGAAGCGGCTCATCGGCTACCCGCTTGGTCAGTTTGCGCAACCGGACGCGGTAGAGTTTGGAGCTGGGAGCGTCCAGGACATCGAAGAAGGCCCGCCGCCATTCCAGCAGTTCAGTTGCGTCATCGGGCAGTTTCTTGGCCTTGCGGTACTTTTCCAAGGTCTCAAAGATGTTCTTCTTGGCGTGAAAGTAGCACAGCAGGTGAATGGTACCCTCGAGTTCTTCGCGCACTGCGCGCAGGATAGCTGGCCAGCCATCGCTGGTGAGGGCTCGCAGACAAACACCGACCGCTTTGAGTTCCCGCAGCGTCTGCTTGAAGGCATCTGTGTTGTTG
>CAYLZO010000294.1:0-5503 GCA_964387775.1 uncultured Anaerolineaceae bacterium | reverse complement strand
TCGCACTTTGACTTTAGGCTGGCACCGATTTGTGATATAATCAGAGTATGAACTAACGGTGAACCTCGATATGGGATTGGAGGGAAGAACGATGGAAGAGAAGAGACAAAACGTTTACGCCGTGGTGGCGGGCATTGCCCTGGTGGGCGTGCTCGTTAGCTGCCTCTTTGGCGCCTTGGCCGGCGGCGTGGCAGGCTTTGTCGTTGGCAAGCAGCAGGCTGCGGTCGCCATCGAGCGCGAACTGGAGGGGGAATTCGGCCCCAGGCCCCGCTTCCGCAGAGACGAGCAGCCGGGTCCTCCGGCTCCGATGTTCCCGGGCATGGCCGGCGCCCTCGTCGTCAAAGTCATCCCCGACACCCCGGCTGCCGACGCCGGCCTCCAGGCGGGAGACGTCATCATCGCCCTGGACAGCACCCCAATTGACACCTTTCACCGCCTGTCCGACGTGATTCAGCAGTACCAGCCCGGCGACCGGGTGACGGTCCACGTTGTGCGCGGAGACCGGGAGGATTCAGTCTTGGTTCGGCTGGGCCGCCATCCCCGCGATCCGGGCCAGCCCTACCTGGGCGTTCGCTTCCAGATGATGCGCCACGGCATGGAGGAACCGGGCGGTTAGCCACAACCCGCCCTACAGCCAGGAGCCCGATCCTCGAGAGGATCGGGCTCTTTTCCGTGCAGGGGCTGGCTGCTCGTAGCTTCTACTCGGGCGCCGGGCGTGAAAGCGCAGGTGGGCGAACGGCCCGCCCGCCACGCCTGGGCCGCCTCTTTTGCACTTTCCTCGGGGAAGTGGTATAATCCTCGCGGCCTGTGCCCAGGCCCACCGGCATCGCTGCCGATGCCGAAACTCAAAGCGGTTCGGGTTGCCAATGCCTGATTCCGCCGGGAAGGAGATCGTCCATGAACATTCAGCGCCTCGACCTTGGCAGCCAGCGCGACGTCCGTCGCTTTGTCGAGTTTCCCTTCCGCCTCTATCGCGACGAGCCCCTGTGGGTGCCCCCCCTGGTCCACGAGGCCCGCGCCCAGCTCGACCCGGACCGCCACCCCTTCTACCAGCACTCCGAGGCCGCCTTTTTCCTGGCCACGATGGGCGACGAGTCCGTGGGCCGCATCGCCGTGCTGGACAACCGCCGCTTCAACGAGTATCACGACGAACGCACGGTCTGGTTCTATCACTTTGACGCTGTGGAGGACCGGGCCGTCTCCCGCGCCCTGTTCGACGCCGCCTTTGCCTGGGCGCGCGGCCGTGGCCTGGAGTGCATCTGGGGCCCCAAGGGCTTTCTCCAGGCCGACGGGCAGGGCATCCTCGTCGAAGGCTTCGAGTACCGGCCGGCTATGGGCATCCCCTACAACTTTGCCTACTATGCCGACCTGCTGCGAGACGCCGGCTTTGAGAAAAAGCTCGACTTTTTCTCCTGGTACATCGACCGTCAGATCAGCCTGCCCGAGCGCTTTTTGCGGGTGGCCGACAAGGTCAAGCGCCGGCGGGGCTTTCGCTCCGTCCACTTTGAGACCAAGGGGGAGTTGCGCCGCCTCATTCCCCAGGTGACGGCCATCTACAACGAGTCCTTCCGGGAGGTGGAGGGCTACGTCCCCCTCAGCGCCGCCGAAGCGGAGGCCATCGGCGACCGCATCCTGAGCATCGCCGATCCGCCGCTGATCTCGGTGCTGATGAAGGAAGAGGAGCTCATCGGCTTCGTGCTGGCCTACCCCGACCTCTCGGCAGCCCTCCAGCGCTGCCGGGGGCGGCTGTGGCCCACCGGCTGGTTCCACCTCTGGCGAGAGTTCAGGCGGACGCCCTGGCTCAACTTTAACGGAATCGGCATCCTGGAGCGCTACCGGGGTCTGGGCGGCAACGCGCTGCTCTACGCCGAGCTGTTCCACACCCTGGCCGACCATCCCCAGTACCAATACGCCGACCTGGTGCAGGTCCAGGAGACGAACGTGCGCAGCCTGGGCGAGATGGAGGCCATTGGGGTCAAACCCTACAAAACGCACCGCATCTATCAACGCCCGCTATGACCGGATAGGTGTTGACAACACGAGGGAGGAGAGAAATGGAAACGACCAACGCGGCCCAACCGGCCACCCGGCGCGAGCGCTGGGCCTGGTACCTGTACGACTTTGGCAACTCGGCCTATGCCGCCGTCGTGTTGCTGGCCGTCTATTCGGCCTATTTCAAGGAAGGTGTGGTCGGCGGGGCGCAGGGCTCCCGCCTGTGGGGCATCGCCGTGGGCATCGCCATGCTGGTGGTGGCCGTGACCTCGCCCGTCTTGGGCACCATCGCCGACTTTGCCGGGTCCAAGAAGCGTTTTCTGGCCTATTACACGGCCCTCGCCTGCCTCTTTACCGCCGGCCTCTTTTTCGCCACCGAGGGCCAGGTGATCCTGGGCATGCTCTTTTTCATCCTGGCCGAGATCGGCTACCGCAGCGCCCAGGTTTTCTACAACGCCCTCCTGCCCGAGATCGCCACGCCCGCCGAGATCGGGCGCATTTCGGGCAACGGCTGGGCCATCGGCTCGGCGGGGGGCATCCTCTGCCTGATCATCGTCCTGGTCCCCATCGTGTTGACCGACGGCCACAACCTGACCGTCCGGCTGTCGCTGGTCTTTACGGCGGTCTTTTTTGCCCTCTCTGCGCTTCCCCTCTTTTTCTGGCTGCGCGAACGGGCCGAGCCCCAGGACCTGCCCGAGGGCGAGACTTATCTCTCCCTGGCCATCAATCGCCTGAAAGAGACGGTCTCGGCCGTCCGCCACTTCCGCGAGTTCCTCAAGTTTATGCTCGCCTTTCTGATCTACAACGACGGCATTCTCATGATCCTCGACTTTGGTGCCATCCTCGGCGCCGTGCTCTTTGGCATGGAGCAACAAGAACTCATCATCTTTATGATCATCGTCCAGTTGGCCAGCGTCGCCGGGGCCTACCTCTTTGGCCTGATCGCCGACGACTTTGGGGCCAAGCGGTCCCTCATCATCTCGCTGGTGCTGACCATCGTCCCCGTGATCTGGCTCTACTTTACCGATTCCAAGCTCGAGTTCTACTTCCTCGGCGGGCTGGCCGGCTTTGCCCTGACCGGCGTCCAGTCGCTGAGCCGCACGGCGGTGGGCATGTTTGCCCCCTCGGGCCAGAGCGCCGAGTTCTATGGCTTTTTCGCCGTGACGGGCCGCACGTCGTCCTTCATCGGCCCGACGATCTTTGGCCTGCTGGCTGCCTGGGCCAGCGAGCGCTACGTGGTCACGCGCCAGCTGACCGAGGCGGCCGCCGAGCAGGCCGGACACCGGGTGGCCCTCTTTTCCATCGCCGTCTTCCTGCTGGTGGGCCTGGTCCTGTTGGCCTTCGTCAACGAGCGCCAGGCCCGCGCAGCAGCCATCGCCCAAGTCGAGGAGAACGCCGGGGATTAGCAGTTCGTCGCCGAGCTTGACATTTCCCCTTGAGGCTGCTACAATAGATTCGCAAACGGTAGTCCACCACCCCCATGGACAAATCAGTGCCGAGCGAAAGGAGGTGCAAGACGTGACAGAAGACTATACAGCTCCCTCGGTAGAGGAAGCGCCCGTGCCGCCCAGCGGCGACATCACCGACAACGACAAGCTCATGGCCGCGCTGTCGTACCCCATCCCCATCGTGGCCATCATTATCCTCCTGGCCGAGGACATGAAAGCCCGCCCCTTCCAGAAATATCACGCGGTGCAGGCCCTGGCCGTCAACATCGTGTTGTGGCTGGCCATCGCCATCCTCGGCTGCATCCTCTTTGCCGTTACGATCTTTATCGGCGGGCTCTGCGGTTTCGCGGCCCCCTTCCTGTGGCTGATCACGCTCTACTGGGCTTACGAAGCCTATCAGGGCAAGTATTTCGAGATTCCGTGGCTGACCGAGTTCCTGCGCGACCAGAACTGGCTCTAGACCGGTTCGGGCCGTGGTTGCGTAGCAAGTGATAAGGTGGGGCTCCCCACCTTATCACTTTGCACGTGACCTCTGCCGCCTCACAAGAGAGCGAGGAGCCGTCAGCCTCGCTCTTGGTTTTTCGGGTCGTGGTGACACACTGATCCAAGCAAACGGTTTCTCTCTCATGACTGGGGATTGCTTCGCTTCGCTCGCAATGACGCAAGTAGGTTAGGATTTCCGCCCATTTACACTACAGCTATTCGCATGGAGACGTAGCTTTGACCTTGCAGTCCAAACGCTGGCAGATCGCGCCCCCGGTGACCGAGCGCCACCTGGCCAGCTTTCCCGATCTGCCGCCCCTCGTCGTCCAGTTGCTCCACAACCGGGGCATACAGGACCCCGGCGCGGCCCACGCCTTTCTGGACAGCCGCGTCGCCGGGGACGATCCCTTCCGGCTGAAGGGCATGAGCGACGCCGTGGCCCGCCTGCGCCACGCCATCCGCCGGGGCGAGCCGGTGGCCGTCTATGGCGACTTTGACACCGACGGCGTCACGGCCACCGCCCTGCTGGTCCAGACCCTCTCTGCCCTGGGCGCCCAGGTGCGAGCCTATATCCCCCACCGCGTGGACGAGGGCTACGGCCTGAACCTGGGAGCGCTGCGCCGCCTCTACAAAGAGGGGGTGCGCCTCGTCGTCACCGTGGACTGCGGTATCCGCTCGGTGCGTGAGGTGGCCCGGGCCAGCCAGGGCCTGGACCTCATCGTCACCGACCACCACTCGGTCGGCCCCCAGGTGCCGCCGGCCGTGGCGACCCTCAATCCCAAGCAGCCGGGCTGCCCCTACCCCTTCAAGGACCTCTCGGGCGTGGGCCTGGCCTACAAGCTGGCCCAGGCGCTGCTGCGCGTGGGCCAAAAGATGGGCCAGCCGCCCGACGTCGTCGAGGAGGACCTGCTCGACCTGGTGGCCCTGGGCACAGTGGCCGACCTGGTACCCCTGCTGGGCGAAAACCGATCGCTCGTACGCCGCGGCCTGGCCGTACTCAACGAGCCCCGCCGGCCCGGCGTCGAGGCCCTCATGGCCGACGCCGGCCTGCGCCGGGGCGAGGTGGACACCTCGGCCATCGGCTTCCGCCTGGGACCGCGCCTCAACGCCGCCGGACGCATCGGCTCGGCCCTGCTCGCCTACCGGCTCCTGACTTGCACCGATCCGCTCGAGACCCGGGAGCTGGCCGAAAAGCTGGGCCAGCTCAACCAGAAGCGACAGGCCCTGACCGAGCAGACCGTCGCCGCGGCCGAAGCTCAAGTCCTGGCCGAGACCCCCGACGCCCACCTCTTTCTGGCCGCGAGCGCCGATTTTGCACCGGGCATCGTCGGCCTGGCTGCCAGCCGCCTGACCGAGGCCTACTACCGGCCCAGCGTCGTCGTCGAGCTGGGCGAGAAAAAGAGCCGGGGCTCCTGCCGCTCCATCCCCGAGTTCAACATCACGGCCGCCCTGGAGAAATGCGACGAGCTGTTGATCCGCTATGGCGGCCACGCGGCGGCGGCCGGCTTTACGGTGGCCACCGACAAGCTCGACGCCCTGCGCCAGCGCCTCCAAGCCCTCGCCGCCGAGGCGCTGGCCGA
>CAYLZO010000293.1:0-5542 GCA_964387775.1 uncultured Anaerolineaceae bacterium | reverse complement strand
TGCCGACGATGGCCGACGTCGGGGCCAGCATCTCGCGCATGCCCGGCCCGCCCCTCGGCCCCTCGTAGCGCACGACGACCACGTCGCCCGGCTCGATGCGGCCGCCCAGTATGGCCTCGACGGCCGGCTCCTCGCCGTCGAACACGCGGGCCGCGCCCCGCCGCTGGCGCATGGCGGGCGCGACGGCCGCCTGCTTGACCACCGCTCCGTCGGGCGCCAGGTTGCCGGTGAGAATCGCGATGCCGCCCTCGGTGTGCACCGGCCGCTCGAAGGGGCGAATCACCTCCTCATCGCGGATCTCGGCCGAAGCCAGGTTCCGGCCCAGGCTCGCGCCGGTGACGGTCTGCACGGCCAGATCGACCAAGTCGCGCTCGGCCAGGCGCTGCATGACCGCCTGCACGCCGCCGGCCCGGTCCAGGTCGTCGAGGTGGTGGGGACCGGCGGGGCTCATGTTGCACAGGTGCGGCACCCGGTCGCTGACCTCCTGGAAGAGATACTGGGGAATGTCGATGCCCGCCTCGTGGGCGATGGCCGGCACGTGCAAGATCGTGTTGGTCGAGCAGCCGAGGGCCATGTCCACGGCGATGGCGTTGAGGAAGGCCTGGCGGGTGGCGATGGCCCGCGGGCGGAGGTCCTTTTCCAGCAGCTCCATGACCTTGAGCCCGGCCAGCTTGGCCAGCCGCACCCGCGCCGCATCAACGGCGGGAATCGTGCCGTTGCCCGGCAAGGCCAGGCCCAGGGCCTCGGCCAGGCAGTTCATCGAGTTGGCGGTGAACATGCCCGCGCACGAACCGCAGCCGGGGCAGCAGACCTCCTCCAGTTCGGCCATCTCGGCGGAGCTCATCGTCCCCGCCGTCACCTGGCCGACGCCCTCCCAGACGGTGGTCAGGTCGGTCTCGCGGCCGCGCCAGTCGCCGGCCAGCATCGGCCCGCCGCTGAGCACCACGGCCGGGATGTCGAGGCGCAGGGCGGCCATCATCATCGCCGGGGTGATCTTGTCGCAGTTGGTGACGAGCACCAGGGCGTCGAAGGGGTGGGCGCTGGCCATGATCTCGACCGAATCGGCGATGTGCTCGCGGCTGGCCAGCACGTAGCGCATGCCGTTGTGGCCCATGGTCAGCCCGTCGCAGATGCCGATGGCGGGAAAGACCACCGGCGTGCCGCCCGCCATCGACACGCCGCGCACCACGGCGTCGACCAGCCGGTCCAGGTGCACGTGGCCGGGGATGATCTGGTTGTACGAGTTGACCACGCCGACGATGGGCTGCTCGATCTCGCGCCGGGTGTAGCCCATCGAGTAAAACAGCGCCCGGTGCTGGGCCCGTTGCAGGCCGGTTTTCATGTCGTCGCTTCGCATGGAATCCTCCTCAGAAACCCGGTTTCTTTAAGAAACCGGGTTTCTACAATTTAGAATCTCCCGCGCTTCGTCCGGCGTGGCTGGTTCACGTCCAGCAAAGCGCGCGATCTGGACGGCTTTCTCGACCAGCTCGCCATTGCCCGTGGCCAGCCGCTTCGTCACATAGTCGGCGTAGACATTGTCCTCCAGGCCGACGCGGATGTGCCCGCCAAAGGCAGCGCTGGTCATGGCCACCGGGAAGCAGAACGGCCCGACGCCGATGCCCTGCCAGGTCGAGCCGGGCGGCACGGCGTGGAGGTAGCTGTCCAGCACGCTGGCGTCGAAGCGCACGCCGCCCATCACGCCGTAGACGAAGGAAAAGTGGAGCGGCGCCACCAAAAAGTCATAGTGCTCGAAGAAAAAGAGGGCGTTGTGCACGTGCGAGATGGCGAAACACTCCAACTCGGGCTTGATGCCGTTCCGCTGCATCGTCGTACCGAATTCCAGGGTCGCCTCCAGGGGGTTGTAGTAGGTCTTGTCATGGATGATGCGGCCGTCGCGGTGGCTGACGGTGCAAAAGTTCATCGTGCCCGGGTTGAGCGACGCCAGCTCGGGTTCGTGCAGTGCGACCGGCCGCTTGCGCTCGGCCAGGGTCGATTCCAGGCTGACGCCGGTGCTCAGGTTGAGCAGCAGCGACGTGTTCTCGCGGAGGCCCTGAACCACCTCGGCCATGATGTCCGGCTCGGTGGTCGGCAGGCCGGTGCTCGGATCGCGAAAGTGGACGTGGACCACCGCTGCCCCGGCGTCTTCGGCCTGCTTCGCCTCGCGGACAAACTCCTCCGGCGTGTACGGCACGGCCGGATTGTGCTCCTTCATGGTCACGCTGCCGGATATGGCGGCGGTGATGACAATTTTCTTGCCCATCTGTTACTCCCTTTACGAACATCTGTCACTGCGAGCGCCAGCGAAGCAGTCTCCTTCTACGTCAATGGGGATCGCTTCGTCGCTGACGCTCCTCGCGATGACGGTGAATCAACCTGGGTTCTGAATCTCTCGGATTAGTTTGAGCTGCCGGATGAAATACAGGTCTCGCTTGCGCAAGATCTCGTCCCGGTCGGCGCCGGCATAGTCGTAGAAGCCCTCGCCGGTCTTGATGCCCAGCTTCCCTTCCTCGACCAGCCGGTCGAAAAACGCGGGCGTGGCCTGCATGGTGCTCAGGGTGGGCAGCAGGTATTGGGCCACGCTGTGAAAGGTGTCCAGGCCGCCCAGGTCGGCGGTCTCCAGCGGGCCGAGCCAGGGGTAGCGAAAGCCGACGCCGTGCTTGAGCGTGCGGTCCACGTCCTCGGCGCTGACGATGCCCTCGGCCACCAGGTGCAGGGCCTCGCGCAGCACGGCGAACTGGAGCCGGTTGCTGGCGAAACCGGGCACGTCCTTCTGCACCCGCACCGGCACCTTGCCCAGCTTCTGTGTGACCCGGTAGATGACCTCAAACGTCTCGTCCGAGGTCAGCTCCCCCCGGATCACCTCGACCAGGGGCACGATCTCGGCCGGGTTGGCCCAGTGCTGGCCGCCCACCCGCTCGGGATGCGCACAGGCCGAGGCGATGGCCGTGATGCTCAGGCCCGAGGTGTTGGTCGCCAGGATGGTATCGACCGGGCAGAGTCCCTCCATCTCGCGGAAGAGCCGCTGCTTCAGCTCCAGCTTTTCCGGCGCGGCCTCCAGCACGAACTGGACGCCGTCCAGGGCCGTGGCCAGGTCGGTCGTCGTCGAGATCCGCGCCCGTGCTGCCTCGGCCTCCGCCGCCGAGATCAGCCCCTCCTCGACAAAGACCACCTGGCTGTTGCCGATCCGCTCCAGCGCCCAGGCCAGTTGCTCCGTCTTGACGTCGTACAGCACCACCTCGTAGCCCGCCTGGGCGTAACACATCCCCATCCCGGCGCCCATCGTCCCCGCGCCGATCATGGCTATGCGTTGAACGTCCTCGAATTGCATACCCTTTTCCTCCTGGCTTGGTGGATTGGTAGTTGGTAGATTGGTAAATTGGGAACACCAATTTACCAATCTACCA
The DNA here is from genome assembly GCA_964387775.1 of uncultured Anaerolineaceae bacterium. Classification (GTDB taxonomy): domain Bacteria; phylum Chloroflexota; class Anaerolineae; order JAAYZQ01; family JAAYZQ01; genus CAYLZO01. Next base: position 2,138 of record CAYLZO010000293.1, on the reverse strand, counting down.
ATCTACCGTTCCCCAATTCCCAATATCCGTTTCGCCAATTCGATCTTTTCCGCCACATCCCCCTGCCGCCCGATCATAATCCGCTGGGCCATGGGCGAGCCGGCGCCGTGCATCGACTCGATGAGGTAGGCCACCGCCCCGGCGCCGACCACCAGGTTTTCGACGAGGCGCAGGACCTTCATCCGGTCCACGACGTCCCAGCCCTCGGCGGCGGCCAGGTATTTGCGAACGTAGGGGCCGACCTCGGGGTCGTCCAGCTCGCGGGCGGCGGGCAGGGTGCCCAGCAGGCCGCCGGCCACGTCGGTCGCCAGGCGGGCCATCTCGTAGGGAAAGCGGGTCACGTTCAACTTGCAGACGTTGGCCAGCAGCAGATCGACCAGGTAGTTGCCGGCCGCCGTCGGCTGGCCGCGCGCCGAGCAGGCCACGCCGCAGGCAAAGAGCGTCTCGTTGAGGTGGATCATCTCCACCAGTTTGTCGCGGACGTGGGAGGCGCGGGCCACGCCGTTCATCTCGGCGATGAGGGCCGTGGCGCCGATGAGCACGTCGCCCACGCCGACCTTGCAGCCGCCGTAGCTCTGGCGATGGTAGGCGGCAAAGCGCTCGACCAGCGGGCCGCTGAAATCGACCTCGCCGTCGAGAAAGACGCGCTCGGCAGGCACGAACACGTCGTCGAACACGGTCAGCACCTCCTGCCCGCCAAAGGTCGGGTTGCCCACGTCAATGGGATCGTCCTCCAGCTTGCGAGTGTCGCTGGCCTGGCGGCCCAGCACGTAGCGCACGCCGGGCGTGTCGGTCGGCACGGCGAAACAGACGGCCCAGTCCTCCTCGCCGGGGCGCAGGGCCAGCGTGGGCATGACCAGGATTTCGTGGGAATTGAGCATGCCGGTCTGGTGGAACTTGGCCCCGCGCACGACCAGGCCGTCGGGCCGGCGGTCGACGACGCGCAGGTAGAGGTCGGGGTCGGCCTGCTTGGCCGGGCGCTTGCCCCGGTCGCCCTTGGGGTCGGTCATCGCCCCGTCGACGACCAGGTCCTCGCCCTGCACCCAGGCCCAGTAGTCGCGGAAGCGGCGGTGATAGTCGCTGCCGTGGGCCTGGTCGCACTCGTAGGTCACGCTGTAGACGGCGTTGGCCGCGTCCATCCCGACGCAACGCTGGAAGCAGCAGCCGGTCCGGTTGCCGCAGTGGCGCTGCATCCGCACCTTGGCCAGCAGGTCGTCGGCGCTCCGGTGCAGGTGGGTAAAGCGGTTGACCTCGGCGTCGACCAGGGGCGAGTGGGCGCGAAAGAGGGCGCGGGTGTCGTCGTCGTGGGCGCAGTCGTAGGTCACGGCCACGGCCCGCAGCGAGGGCCGGAGCAGCGGGTGCTCGGCCAGTCCGTCGCTCCGCTGGCCCAGGACGTTGGCCTCCAGGTCCAGGGCCGCGATGGAGTTGACGTATTCGTCGCCGGTTTTGAGTGTCATCTGTTTGCCCTCCTCTGGATCGCTGAGGCGCTGAGACCACTGAAACCGCTGATACTCAGTGGTTTCAGTGGCTCAGTGATCCGGTAGCCCTCCCCATCGCTCCAACGCCTTCTGCAACTCGGGATGCGCCTTCGCCTTCTCGGCCACGGGCACGCCCTCCACCGCCGCGTCGATGGCCAGGCGCAGCGCCCGGCCGCCGGCCGCCGCGCCGTCGGGATGGCCCTGGATCGCCCCGCCGACGCCCAGCATCACGTCGTGGCCCAGGTCGGCGACGATGCGGGCCACGCTGCCGGGATGGATGCCGCCGCCGGTGCAGGGCAGCGTCGGCTTGAGGTCAAAGAGCGGCATCCGCTGCATGTGGGCGATGCGTTGATATTTCTCGCGGAGCAGCGGGTAGCTGCTGTAGGGTGAGCCCAGCGCGCCGACGTCGGCCCCGGCCAGGCGGGTCAGTTTGCCCAGCAGCAGCGGCGAGCTGAGGCCGGCCTGCGGATTCTCGGTCAGCGAGCCGGCGCCGGCGTAGTGGCTCATCACCGGCACGGTCACGGCCGGGTCCTCGGCCACGGCCCGGACCAGCCCCAGCCCGGCGGCCACGGCGTTGACCATGACCATGCCCGCCCCCAGCTCCACGGCGCGGCGGGCGTTCTCGACGATCCGGTCCGGTCGGTCGGTGACGTTGGGGCA
>CAYLZO010000292.1:0-5618 GCA_964387775.1 uncultured Anaerolineaceae bacterium | reverse complement strand
TCCGCGACGACGGCCAGGGCTTTGACGCCAACCTCGTGCCTTCGCCGGCCGAGGGGCACTTTGGGCTGTCCGGCATGCGCGAGCGGGCCGAACTGGTCGGGGGCCGGCTCCAGGTCGAGAGCGGGCCGGAGCAGGGTACGGTGGTGCGCCTGACCATCGAGCAGAACGAAAGGCGGGGGTGGTTGCACAACAAGTGAGAATGGGGGGGACATCCCCCCATTCTCACTTGCCATGTTACCACTGCCCGAAAGGCGGGGGTGATGATTCAAGTATTGATTGTGGACGACCAAGACATCGTGCGGCAGGGGTTGCAGATCATCCTCGACAGCCAGCCCGACGTCGAGGTGGTGGGCGCCGCCGTGGACGGCGAGGACGCCCTGACCCTCACCGCCCGGCTCCAGCCTGACGTGGTGCTGATGGACCTGAAAATGCCGCGCCTCAACGGCATCCACGCCACGCGGCGCATCACCCAGGCCCACCCGGAGGTCAAGGTCGTCGCCCTGACGACCTACGACGACGACGAATGGGTGTTCGACGCCATCCGGGCCGGGGCCTCGGGCTATCTGCTCAAGGACAGCGACCAGGCCGATATCCTCGATGCCGTGCGCGGCGTGCTAAAAGGCGAGGTCCGCGTGGACCCCAAGGTGGCGGGCAAGGTCCTGGCCGAGTTCAAGCGCCTGCAAGGGGGTGTCCTGGCCCAGCCTTCCTCCGCCCCCGGCCTGGACGAGCCGCTGCTGGAGGAGCTGAGCGACCGCGAGATGGACGTGCTGCGCCTGCTGGCCCAGGGCTGTAGCAACCAAGAGATCGCCGACGAGTTGTTTCTGTCAGTGGGCACGGTGAAAAACTATGTCAGCGCCGTCATCGGCAAGCTCCAGGCCAACGACCGGACCCAAGCCGCCATCTATGCCCTCAAGCGGGGGTTGGTCAGCCTGTAGCCCTCTCTCTGTTTGCCGCCCGTCCACTTTTCGAGTATAATCCTGCCTAGTGGTTGCCTGGTGAGTGATGATGTGGGGGAGGTCCCCACATCATCACTCACGGTGTAGCCACTGCAGACACGGACAAAGGAGAAATCTTGGCATGGAGAAGAAGGGACGGGTGTTTAGCGGGGCGCGGCCCACGGGCCGGCAGCACCTGGGCAACTACCTGGGCGCCATCCGCAACTATGTGGCGCTCCAGGACGAATACGAGTGCATCTATTGTGTAGTGGACCTCCACGCCCTGACCACGCTGGAGGATACCGACAAGTTACGGGAATGGACGCACGAGATGGCCCTCGACTGGCTGGCGGCCGGGATGCGGCCCGAGGAGACGATGCTCTTTGTCCAGTCCCACGTGCCCCAGGTGACCGAGCTGCACACCATCCTGTCGATGCTCACGCCGCTGGGCTGGCTCACCCGCCTGCCGACCTTCAAGGAGAAGGTGCGCGAGAATCCCGACAACGTCAACTATGGCCTGGTGGGCTATCCGGTGCTCATGGCCGCCGACATTGTCCTCTACAAGGCCGATACGGTGCCTGTGGGCGTGGACCAGGTGCCCCACCTGGAGTTCACGCGCGAGGTCGTCCGCCGCTTCAACCATCACTTTGGCGAGGTCCTGGTCGAACCCCAGGCCAAACACACCGAGTTCACCAAGGTGTTGGGCCTCGACGGCGCGAGCAAGATGAGCAAGTCGCTGGACAACCACATCGAGATCGCCGCCGAGCCGGACGAGATCTGGGAGCGGGTGCGGAGGATGGTCACCGATCCGGCCCGCCGCTACCGCGACGACCCCGGCCATCCCGAGGTCTGCAACGTCTTTACCCTGCACGGCTACTTTTCCGCCGGCGAGGTGGACCAGGTCGAGCACGACTGCCGCACGGCGGCCATCGGCTGCGTGGACTGCAAGCGGAAATTCGCCGGCAACCTGGGCGATTACTTTGCCCCATTGCGCGAGCGCCGCGCCGAGCTGGCGGCCGATCCCGGCTACGTGTGGGACGTCCTGGGCGACGGCGCCCGGCGCGCCGAGACCATCGCCGCCGAGGTCCTGGGCGAGGTCAAGGACGCTGTGGGGCTGCCCTAACGGTTCGCCTCACCCGCCTCGAAACAGTATCATCTCAATAACCTGGGGGAAAGGCTGTTGGTAGTGCGCACTTTGCCAACGGCACGCCTGCGGCGAGTGCGCTTTTACGGCGCTGAAGCGCCTACTACGAACGTTCCCCCGATTTATTGAGATGATACAAGAATAGGATGAAAAGGGAAATTCATGGACTGGAAACGAGGATTGAGCCTCATCGCCGCCCTGGCGCTGATGGCCGGCGGGCTTTTTTTGCTCTTCTACGAGTCAGGGGGCGTGACCATCACCTGGGAGACGGCCACCGAGGTCAATACGATGGGCTTTAACGTCTACCGGAGCGAAAGCTCGGTAGAATCGGAGTTTGAACAGGTCAACGACGAATTGATCCCGGCCAAGGGCGATCCCCTGACCGGGGCCACCTACGAGGTAAAGGACGACCAGGTCAAACCGGGCCGCCTGTACTTTTACCAGGTTGAAGAGGTCGAATGGGGGGGCACGCGGAACCGCTATCCCGAGACCGTCCAGGCCCGGGCCGGCGTATCCCGCGTCTGGCTGATCGCCGAAGGCGCAGTCTTGATTCTGCTGGGGGGTGGACTGTTCTACCTCCAGTTGCGGCCGGGACGGGATGCGAACCAGGAACAGGTCGTGGAGAATGGCTCGTAACGCGACAGCTACGCTGTTGATCGGGAACCTGGGCGTGCAGATCGAGGGGCCGGCAGCCTGGATCGAGGCGCTCCGGCGGATGTGGCCGGGGTGGATGGACGCAGCAGCGCCCGGAACCTGGTCCATGTCCTTGACGGCAGGACCGCCGGCACCTGGCGCCCGGCCGCTGTTCGAGGCTCGACCCCACTTCAAAGACGGCATCGGCCACCTACTCGCGCCCGGCTTCACCGGGTGGATCGATCCGGCTCAGGGAAAGGCGCATCTGGAAGCTCACCGGGGGGCCAACGCCGGCGACCTGTCCATCTTTGTGCGGACCAGCCTGGCCCTGCAAGCCTTTGCGCAGCGTGGAATCTTGTTCCACGCGGCTGGAGTGGTTCGTCGGGGACAGGGCTACGCTTTCTTTGGCCTGTCGGGCAGCGGCAAGACGACGGCCACCTACAATTCCCCCGACAGCGTCGTCCTGAACGACGACTTGATCCTGGTCCGGCCGGGGGCGTCGGGTTGGGAGATGTGGGCCACGCCATTTGGGGAGAATCGCTCCCCAGGCCAGGATACCGCCCCCCTCCGCGCCTTGTTCCGCCTGATACAGGCCCCGCGAGACAGGATCGAGCGGCTGAGCCCCGGCAGTGCCTTGGGGGAACTGGTGGCCAACAGCCCGGTGGTAAACGCCCACGCTGCCTGCTTGCCCGATTTGATGGCCCGCTGGCAGGCGGTCTTGAACGACGTGCCGGTGCGGGCCTTGCACTTTCGAAAGAGTTCTACATTCTGGGAGGTCATCGATGGTGAGTTTGGATAGCGCGTTGCAGCCGAGGCCCGGCGTAGCCAGCCGGCAGAGCGGCGACGAACTGGTGGTTGTCTTGCCAGAACAGGGCAAGTACTTTGTGCTGAACGAAACGGGTGCCCGAATCTGGCAGCTGGCCGACGGCCGGCACACCCTGGGGGACATTGCCCAAACGCTGGTCAAAGACTGGGGCATTGATGCAACTCAAGCGCAAGAGGATGTGCTAAAGCTGGCGGGACAACTGGTAGAACGTGAAGCTCTGACAGAAATTCCCAAGATACGATAAATTTTAACATGTGCCGGAAAGGCTTTTTGGCTTTTTCACTTCTTTTCAGTGCAATCCGCCCCTTGTTCACACTTGACGTGAGAGTGGCTTTGTGCTAAAATATGGCACGAGTAATGCATCTGCGGAAAGCATTGCACCCTATTGTTTTATCGACAAAGATTGTTCAATTATACTGCATAAGGAGGAGAACCCATGGAGGAAAAGATCTATCAAGCACCCGAGATTGTCTACGAAGGCGAGTTGGAAGTTCAGGCCGGCAGCCCGCTGGGTGGACCTGATCCCCTCGATCCCTTCGGTTTGAGCCCCGAAGAGTAGCACACAGCTCAAGCAGTTCCCCCATTATTGCATCCGACAGGGTGCTGTCCACGCTGACCAGATGGTGGGCAGGCGGGAGCGAAAAGCGGAGAAAAACTGTCACGCCCCACCGGCCGGCCGGATGATCTAGAAGGCCGGTCGGTTGGTTCTGCTTTACCAAGCCTTGCCAAGCTCTCCCATCACCTGGCCGGACGATGCTCGTCGGCCAGGCAATTTGTGATTCCTCAACAATGACGACGAATACATTGAACCTCGGGGGCCGGTCCCGCGACTATAGGAGTGAAGCCGTAGCAACTTGTGAGGCTGCTACAGATCGGCAGTTGCTGCGCCGGGTGGCCCAGGGAGACGAAGAGGCGCTGGGCATCCTCTACCAGCGACACAGCAGATCGCTCTACAACTATTTGCTCCGGCTGATCCACGAGCCAGCCCTGGCCGAGGACCTGTTGCAGGAGGTCTTTGTCGCGGCCTGGCAGGGAGCGGGACGGTTCCGGGGGCGGTCGAAGGTCACGACCTGGCTCTTTCGCATCGCCCACAACCAGGCGGTATCGTGGCTTCGCTGCCGGAAACGGGAGTGTACGCTGGAAAAGGTGGCCGACCTGGCCGTCGAGGGAAGCCCGGCAGAGCAAATGATGGGCCGTTGGCGCGCCGACCGGATTCAGGCCGCACTCGAGCAATTGTCACCCAAGCATCGGGCCGTGCTGGAACTGGCTTTCTACCACGAGCTCTCGTACCAGGACATCGCCGAAGTCGTCGGCTGCCCGGTAGGCACGGTCAAGAGTCGGGTGAGCTATGCCCGGCATTACTTGCAAGAGGCACTCGACGAGTTGGGGGTTGATTATCCCCAGGGATGAATGGCACATGAATGGGAAACTGAGCAAGCTACTCCGGCGGAAATCAAAAGACCTGCGGACCCTCCTGCCCTGGTATCTCAACGACACCCTCTCCGCCGCCGAGCGGCAGGCGGTAATCGCTTGGCTAGACGACGACGTCGAGGCGCGAGCCGAACTGGCGGACTGGCAGCGGGTGCAGGCCACCGTGGCCCAGCAGCCGCCGCAGATCCCCTCGTCAAGGGTCCGCCAGCGGGTGATGGCCGAGGTTCGCGCCCTCGATGGTGCCAAACGACCGGCTTTCGCCTGGCCACAACTGGCCTGGGGCACGGCGCTGGCCCTGGCCGTCCTGATGCTGCTCTGGATCACGGTCCAGCCGGGCATCGTCTTGCAGTGGTCGGTGGCCGATGGCCCGCCGGCCGCCTTTCGCGTCTACCGGGCGCCGGTCGGCAGCGCCGACTTTGGGCTGGTGGGCGAACTGGCTGCCGGCGCCGACGTCCAAGCCTACAGCTACGTGGACACCCACCTCCTGCCCGGCCAGCACTACGTCTACCGCGTCGAGGCCGTGGGCCAGGGCGGCCAGGTGGCCGCCAGCCAGGCCATCACGGCCAGCGCCCTGGAGGCGCTGCCGGGGCAGTTGGCGATCCTGCTGACGAGCCTGCTGGTGGGCTATGGGGCGGTGGTGGTGGCGGGG
>CAYLZO010000291.1:1855-5625 GCA_964387775.1 uncultured Anaerolineaceae bacterium | reverse complement strand
CTTCGTCGCTCGCTATGCTCGCTCCTCAGAATGACAAGTGCGGTTGTAGTACTAATGATAGTCGGTTATTTCGACTTCGTAGGCGTCTCCGTCTTCCCACTCGAAGCAAATGCGCCACTGATCGTTGATACGAATGCTGTACTGCCCTCTTCTTCTGCCCGATAGCTTTTCGAGCCGGTTGGATGGCGGCACACGCAAGTCGTTCAGATTCTCCGCCGCATCCATCATCAAGAGTTTTCTTCGCGCTGCCCGTTGGATGTCTTGTGGCAGTTTCCTCGAAAACAGACGGTTGAAGACCTTTTCCGTTTCCTTGGACGCAAAGGACTTGATCATGGATGCGAATGATAGCACGAAGACATGGCGTTGTCAAACACTATGGCTGATTGGCGCCCGCAGTCCGCACCACGCGTAGGCGATAGCGCACGAAAATGTCGCCGCCCAGGACAAAGAAGAGGATGGCGCCCTGGAGCACGCGGGCCACGGCGGCCGGCAGGCCCATGGTGATGGTGATCTGGTCGCCGCCGACGCTCAGTGCGGCCATGAGCACGGCCACGACGGGCACGGCCAGCGGGTGCAGTTTGGCCAGCCAGGCGATGATGATGGCCGTAAAGCCGTCGCCCACGGCGATGCCCTTCTGCAGGCGGAAGGCGATGCCCGCCACCTGCCCGTAGCCGGCCAGCCCCGCCAGCCCGCCGCTCAGGAGCATGACCAGCAGGATGTTGCGCACCAGGCTGATGCCCGCGTAGCGCGCCGCCTCGGGGTTCTCGCCGATGACGCGGATCTCGTAGCCCCACTTGGTGCGGACCAGCACCAGCCAGATGACCACCGCGGCGGCGATGGCGATGAGCAGGCCGACGTGCACCCGCCCAAAGCCCCACGCCTGGGGCAGTCGCGGTAAGGCGGCGATCTCTTTGAAGTTGGCCGTGCCGGGGAAGCCAAAGCCCGCCTTGTCCTTCCAGGGGCCGGTGTAGAGGTAGTCGAGAAAGAGGATGGCGACGTAGTTGAGCATTAGGGTGGTAATGATCTCGTTGACGCGCAGAAAGGCCTTGAGCGCCGCCGGGATCAAGCCCCACAGCGCGCCGGCGGCAAACGCGGCCAGGCCCATCAGGACCAGCAGCACGCCGGCGGGCAAGCCGCTGTCTTTTAGCAAAAAAAGCGGGACCCAGGCCGTGGCGATGGCGCCCATGACCAGTTGGCCCTCGGCGCCGATGTTCCAAAAGAGCATGCGAAAGGCGATGGCCACGGCCAGGCCGGTCAGCATCAGGGGGATGGCCCGCACCAACGTCTCCGAACGGGCGTAGGTGGTGCCAAAGGCCCCGTCGAACATGGCTCGATACGTCTCGATGGGATTGGCGCCGGCGGCCAGGAGCAGGATGCCGCCCACGACCAGGGCCAGCACGATGGACAAGATCGGGACCAGGACGGCGACCCGGCGTGAGGGCTCCAACCGGCGCTCAAATAGAATTCGCATAGGTCCTCGGCGGTGCGTGGTGTGTTTCCAGTCTCTCCGTCGTCGTCCCGGCCATCATCAACCCGATCTCTTCCACGTCGGCGTCCTCGGCGGGCACGATGCCCATGATGCGGCCCTCGTACAGGACGGCGATGCGGTCGCTGACGGCCAGCAACTCGTCCAGGTCCTCGGAGATGAGCAGGATGGCGGCACCCTTTTGTCGCTGCTCCAGCAATTTGCGCTGCACCCACTCGGTGGCGCCGATGTCCAGCCCCCGGGTGGGGTGGACGGCGACCATGACCGAGCCGCCGGCCGTGATCTCGCGGGCCAGCAGCGCCTTTTGCAGATTGCCGCCCGACAGACCCTTGATGAGCGTCTCGCGGCTGGGCGTTGCCACCTCGTACTCGGCGATGAGACGGTCGGAAAAGCGGGCGATGGCGCGCCTTACCAGAAAGCCCAGGCGCGCCAGCGGCGGCCGCCGGTACTCTTTCAGGATCAGGTTGTCGCAGACGCTCATGTTGGCGATGAGGCCGGTGTGCATCCGGTCCTCGGGGATGTGGCTCAGCCCCAGGTCGATGGTGCGGCGCGGCGGCCGGTTGGTCACGTCGCAGTCACACAGCGTGATCTCGCCGCCCGCCGCCTGGCGCAGCCCGGTGATGACCTCGGCCAGCTCCCGCTGGCCGTTCCCGGCCACGCCGGCCACGCCCAGGATCTCGTGCCGGTTCACGGCGAAGGAGACGTCCCGCAGCGCGGGCAGCCCCTTGTCGTTGAGGGCGCTCAGATTTTCCACGACCAGCATGGCGCAATCGTCGTCCATGGCCCCCGGCGCGACCTCGTACTCGGCCCGGTCGATGCGAAAGACGACCTCGCGGCCCACCATCTCGCGGGCCAGCTCGCGCTTGCCCGTCTCGGCCGTCACCAGGTTGGCCACCGTCTTGCCCCGGCGCAGCACCGTCACCCGGTCGGAAAAGTCCATCACCTCGCCCAGCTTGTGGGTGATGAAAATGACGGCCTTGCCCTCGTCGGCCATCTGGCGCATCGTGCGCCCCAGCTCGTCCGACTCCTGGGGCGTCAGCACCGCCGTCGGCTCGTCGAGGATGAGCACGTCGGCGCCGCGATAGAGCATCTTGAGGATCTCGACCCGCTGCTGCTCGCCGACGGAGATCTGCCAGACGTAGGCGCCCGGATCGACCTCCAGGCCGTAGCGGACCGACAGCTCGCGGATCTCGGCCTCGATGGCGGGCATGTCCAGGCGGAAGCGGGGCTCGGGCAGCCCCAGGATGACGTTTTCGGCCACGGTCTGGGGCTGGACCAGCATAAAGTGCTGGTGGACCATGCCGATTCCCAGCTCGGTGGCGTCGCGCGGCGAGCGGACGTCGGCCCGGTGGCCGTGGACGTGGACCTCGCCGGCGTCGGGCAGGTAGAGGCCGGCCAGCACGTTCATCAGCGTGCTCTTGCCGGCGCCGTTTTCGCCCAACAGGGCGTGGATCTCGCCGGGGCGCACGGCCAGGTCGGCGTGGTCGTTGGCCACCACGCCCGGAAAGCGCTTGACGATGCCGCGCATCTCGACGGCGGGTGCTTGTGACGTCATCAACGATCCTCTTGTTCCCCTGGGGCGAGTTCGGTTTCGATTCGCTCGAGTGCTGTGCGGGCAACAGCCAAGGCGAACTCGGCTTCAGTTCTGCCGGGCAGGCCATCAGGCAAGGTTCCGGGCAAGGCATCGGGATAGCGCGTCGGGATGTAAAAGTCGTCCAGCAAGACCAGATCGTCGCTCAGTTTGGCCAGGTACTCAACCTGGACGAAACTCAGCAAATCCGTAATCGAGTGGACGCGGGGAGGGACCTGCCCCCGGCTCGCCAGCGCGGCTTTCAGTGCCTTTTCGACGCATTGCTGGGCGTGAAAGCAGACCTGGTTAAAGATGCCTTCTTCCAGCACCAGTTCGGCCACGCGGAGGTCCTCTCGGGCAAAGGTCAGCCAGCGCTCAGCTGCTTCGTTCATAGATGACCTCGCCTTGACTCACGATCTCTTCCTGGAAGAAGGGACGGTCTCGGCGCAATTGTTCGAACTCTTCCGGCGTATAGACCAGAATGTCTGTACCGACCTGGGGATGGAGCAGTTTTCGCGTTTGTCGCAGGCGCTGCCAGAAGGGAAGTTCGGTCTCTTTGACGATCACGAGGTCGATGTCAGACCAGGCGTGAATCGAGCCCGTGACGAGAGAGCCAAACACGAGAATCTTGTGGAGATCGCCGTGCTCGGTCAAGACACGCACGTAACGCTCCAGTTCTCGCTCTAGCAGCTCTTTGCGCGTCTCAGCAGCGGG
>CAYLZO010000291.1:0-1755 GCA_964387775.1 uncultured Anaerolineaceae bacterium | reverse complement strand
GGTATCAGGTATCCGGGTATCTGAAGCGCGACACCCGGTACCCGATACCCGATACCCGGTACCGGTTATTCGGGAATCTCACCGACGATGCCTTCGACCAGCCAGTTGAAGGACAACATCTCTTCGTCGGTCATGCTCTCGCCCTCGGCCACGCGCTCGGCGCCGGTGTTGTCGTTGATGGGGCCTTCGAACACGTCAAAGTCCCCGGCCAGGATGCGCGCCTGCTCCTCCTCGACCTTGTCCACCACGTCGTCGGGCACAAAGTCGGCGATGGGCGCCAGGCTCAGGATGCCGTCGGACATGCCCCACCAGTCGGGAGCGGGCGTCCAGGTGCCGTTGGCCACCTCCTCGACGACTTGGGTGTAGAACACGTCCCAGTGCCAGATCGGGGCGGTCAGGAAGGCGTTGGGCGACTGGTTGCGGGCCACGTCCGAGTTGTAGCCGATGACGTAAATGCCCTCCTCCTGGGCCAGCTTGTCGGCCTCGGTCGAGTCGCTCTCGCGGGCGATGACGTCAACGCCCAAGTCCACCAGCGCCGCCGCCGCCTCACGCTCCTTGGGCGGGTCCACCCAGGCAAAGATCCAGATGGGGTGCACCTCGACGTCGGGGTTGACCGATTGGGCGCCCAGGGTGAAGGCATTCATGTTGCGCACCACCTCGGGGATGGGGTAGGGCGCGATGTAGCCCAGGACGTTGCTCTCGGTCATCTCGCCGGCGACGATGCCGGCCAGGTACCAGCCCTGGTAGCCGCGCCCGTCATAGATGCCCACGTTCTCGGCCGTCTTGTAGCCGGTGCAGTGCTCAAAGACGGTGTCGGGATACTCGGGCGCCACCTCGATGACCGAGTCCATGTAGCCAAAGCTGGTGGCAAAGATGATGTCGTAGCCCTTTTCGGCAAAGTCGCGGATGACGCGCGTGGAATCGGGGCCTTCGGCCACCAACTCGGCGTAGGCCGTCTCGACGCCCATCGCCTCCAGGGCCAGGCGGCCTTGGTCGTGGGCGTAGGTCCAGCCCAGGTCGCCCGTGGGGCCGACGTAGACAAAGGCCGCGCTGGGCAGATCGCCCGTCTCGCCGCCGCCCCCTTCGGCCACGGGCGGCTCCTCCGACGCCTCGCCGACGACGCCCTCGACGAACCAGCCCATGTTGAGCATCTCTTCGTCGCTCATGCAGGTGCCCTTAGGAACTGAAAGCTCGCCGTTCTGGCCATAGACCGGGCCGCAGAACACGTCCCAATCGCCGTTAAGGATCTGGTTCCTGTAGTCGTCGACCATGGCCGCCGTTTCGTCCGAGACCTGGGGGCTGAGCGGCGCCAGGGCGACGATGCCGTCTTCCAGGCCGCCCCAGTACGACTCGGTGCTGTAGGTGCCGGCCAGCACTTCCTTGGCAATCTCCAGGTACTTGGCGCCCCAGTTCCACATCGGGCTGGTGAGCACCGAGTCGCCGACAAAGGTGCTCATATCGGCGTTGTAGCCAATCGAGACCTCGCCGCGATCGGCGGCGGCTTTCTGTGGCTCGGTGGTGTCCTGGTGCTGGGCGATGACGTCCACGCCCTGGTCGAGCAGGGCCTCGGCCGCCTCTTTTTCCTCGGGCGGGCCGAACCAGGTGTTGGTCCAGACCACGTGGACGGTGGCCTCGGGGTTGGCCGTGCGCACGCCCAGGGTAAAGGCGTTGATGCCCCGGATGACCTCGGGGATGGGGATGGCGGCCACGTAGCCGATCTTGTTCGTCTCGGTGGCCATGCCGGCGACGAGGCCC
>CAYLZO010000290.1:0-5723 GCA_964387775.1 uncultured Anaerolineaceae bacterium | reverse complement strand
CAATGGGCTCATTGTCGTTGATTTGTCGTTTTTAAGGTGCGGAAAACAGGCTCAGCCTGTGAAATCCACGTCCGCAAACGATCTGCCGCCCGACCAGCCCGTTCAGCGTTGCATCGGTAGATTGGCGCCCGATGAGAGCTCGGACTCCAATTGCAGCCACTTGACAATATCTCGCCGGCGCAGCACACCTTCGAGGGTTCCATTGCTGGTCACGGGCAACTGGCGCACGTCTTGCCCCTGAAGCTTGTTGAGCGCCTCGGCAGCGCCCTCGTCGGGGTGCACCTTGACCAGGTCGGCCGTCGGCGTCATGATCTCGCGCACCGTCGTGGTTTCCCACCCGTCACGGTCCACGGCCCGGACGTCGTCCAGGGTGACCAGCCCCACCAGGCTTCCGCCCTCCAGCACGGGGAAGGCGTGGTCGTCGGTACCCATGACGTAATCGTGCACCAGGCTCTGGACCGAGATGCCAGGCGTTACCGTCGGCGGATCGGTGCGCATCATGCGCGAAACCGGCACGTCCTCCAGGATGTCCTGGATGACGACCTGCTGGTAGCTCTGGCTGGCGCTGCTGTTCAGGAACCAGCCGATGAAGGCCAGCCACAGGCCGCTGATCGGCCCCGAGCCCAGGATGGGGATCTGCACGCCAAAGACCATGGCGATGCCGGAGAGGATCATCAGCCAGGCAATGCCCTGGCCCGCCCAGGACGCCCACCGGGTGGCCCGCCGCAGATCGTCACTGGCAGCCCAAAAGATGGACCGCAACACACGCCCCCCGTCCAGGGGAAAGCCAGGGATCATGTTAAAGAAGCCCAGGAGCACGTTGATGGAGCCCAGCCAGGCCAGCAGCGTCGTCACGGCGCCCATCTGCTGCAGGGCCTGCTCGGGATTGGTCACGGTATCTCCCATGGGACCAACCGTTAGGCTGGCGGCGACCACCAGCACGCCGCCCAGCACCACGCTGAGGAGCGGCCCGACGATGGCCATGATGAACTCGGTCTGGGGCGAGGGGGGCTCACGCTGGATGTTGGACACGCCGCCGAACAAAAAGAGCGTGATGTTGCGCACCGGCATGCCCCGCGCTCGGGCCACCAGCGAATGGGCCAACTCGTGGGCCAGCACCGAGCCGAAAAAGAGAAATGCGGCCACGATGGCCAGCCCCCAGGTCTGTATCGTCCCCCAGTCGGGGTGCATCTGGCCAAACACCGAGGACAAGTTCCAGGCGACCAGGAGAAAGATAAACAACCAACTCCAATCCACCCGGATTTCAATGCCGAATAATCGGCCTACTCTAAAACCCTTACCCATGATCTAGCTCCTTTCGATTTCTTTTTGCTCCTGAGCCTCTTTGCCCGGCCGCAGGCTGCTGCGACAAGCGCATGACGCGGACCGGCGCCAGGCAAACGGGCTCGACTTCCTCTCTATTGTATCATCAGATGCCGGGCTGTGAGCTACGGGTCTTGTTCGGATTCCGTTTGAATAGGGTTGCCCCAAGTTGGAAATCGGTTGGCCTACCCCGCTGCGTGGCTGGCAATGGAACGGTTTTTTCTTGACCTCAGGCCCGTTCCGCGGTATAGTACGCCCATCATGGCGATGCTCCATCACACGGACGATGCAAATAATCTGACAGCCATCGGCCGCCGTCTGCTGGACTGGTACGACCGCCACAAACGCGACCTGCCCTGGAGAGACCGGCACGACCCCTACGCCATCTGGGTGGCCGAAGTCATGCTGCAACAAACCCGGGTCGAGACGGTGCTCGACTACTACGAGCGCTTTTTGGCCCGCTTTCCCACCCTCCAAGTCCTGGCCGAAGCGACACTGGACGACGTCCTCAAAGCCTGGGAAGGTATGGGCTACTATGCTCGCGCCCGGAACCTGCACGCGGCTGCTCGCTGGGTGGTGGAGGAACTCAACAGCCACATTCCCGAGACCCCCGAAGCCCTGCTCCACCTCCAGGGCGTCGGTCGCTACACCGCCGCCGCCATCGCCAGCATCGCCTTTGGACAGGACGCCGTGGCCCTCGATGGCAACCTGCGCCGGGTCCTCTGCCGCCTCTTTGCCATCGACGACGATCCCGGGCGGCCCAGCACCCAGCGCCGTCTCGAGGAGCTCGCCCTGGCCCTGCTCCCGCCCGGCGAGGCTGGAGATTTTAACCAGGCCCTCATGGATTTGGGCGCCACCATCTGTCTGCCGGTCAGGCCCCACTGCCTCCTCTGCCCCTTGACAGACGTCTGCAAGGCCAGGCAACTGGGCATCGAGAACGAGCTGCCCATCCGGGCCACGCGCAGCCAACGCCCCCACCGCGACGTCACGGCCGGCGTCATTTGGGATGGGAACGGCCGCTTTCTCATCACCCAGCGGCCCCTCGATGGCCTGCTCGGCGGCCTGTGGGAGTTTCCCGGCGGCAAACGCCGCCCCGGCGAGGCCCTGCCCGCCTGTCTCCACCGCGAGATCCAGGAGGAGCTGGCCATCGAGATCGAAATCGGCGATCTGCTGTGCACCATCGAGCACGTCTTCACTCACTTTTACATGACCCTTTATGCTTACGACTGCCAGTGGCTAAACGGCAGTCCGCAATGCTTGGGTTGTGATGAATGGCGCTGGGTCACCCTCGACGATCTCGATGACTTTGCTTTCCCCGTGGCCGACCAGAAGATCATCGCTGTGCTGAGAGACCATAAACCTCGCACCTGATCCGAAAAACGCCAAGCACGTCCCCAACTTGACAAATCCCAACTTCCAAGTATAATCATATTGTTATATAAGCATAGGTACCAGGCACTTGTGCCCGGAACACCATTGTGAATCAGCATCGCCGTCGTCTGATCTGGCCTTTCGAAAGACGAGCAAGTGCTTGGCACCTAATGGATTGGATGATGCCTGACCTGGTTCGGGGTTCTTCACCGCTGAAAATCGAATTTACCGTCTCGTTACCTCACAGTCTGCTGGCAACCGCTGCCCTGCTGTGCGCGGCGCCACAATACGAGGGCCTGGGCGACTGGCTGCGGGAGGCCCGGGCCACGCTGCCCAAAGACCGGCTGGACGAATTGTGCTTGCTCGTCACCTTTCCCGGCGGCTACCAGCGATTCACGTCAGAGTTGATCGCCTGCCTGCCCGAGACGGCATCAGAGATGGATTTCGACGAACTTGTGGCTTACTTGGAAGGGATGCCGGCTGTTCACTATCAACGGATCGCCCTGCGGGCTCTGGCCCGGGGGGCGGAATCGCCGCCCGGCCCGGCCAAACTCCTCGACCTCCTGGACGATCTGGCAGCGTGGCACGCCTATCTGCGAGCCGTCGACTCGGAGGTCGCCCCGGAGGCCGTCGCAGCGCTGGTCCGCGAGGGCAAGGGGTTGAAGAACCGGTTGGTCTCTGCCCTGCGCCACTTCTGGCAGGCGGCCTATGCCCGCGAGTACGAGGCGACCCGCCCGCTGATGGAGCGCAGCGTGGCCTATCACCGGACCCAGAGCTACAGCCCCGACTTTGCCACCACCTTTACGGCCATCACCGGCCGCCTGCTGCCCGAACGGATCGCCCGCCTGCTGCCCAAGGTCAGCCGGGTGACGTTTATCCCCTCCTGTTACGTGGGGCCGTACGTGGCCTTTACCGATTACGCTGACCAGGTGTGCGTCTATTACAACTGCCGGGCCACGCCCACTGCAACGACACCCACTGACGGGGCGGCCCTCTATCCACCGCTAAAAGCCCTGGCCGACGAGACACGCCTCCAGATCCTGGCCCTGCTCCAGGGACGTGAGATGTACGCCCAAGAGATCGTGGACCAACTGGACATCTCCCAGCCGGCCGTCTCGCGCCACCTGAACCTGATGGCCGCGGCCGGCGTGCTCAAAACCCGCCGCGAGGGCAATGCCAAGTACTACTCGGTGGACGGCGAGGCATTGGCCCGCCTGGCCGATGCCCTCCGGGCGTTTGCGTGAACCATGGATCAACAGACCGTTGCCTTGCAACCCCACACGCCTCACCCCATCGAGGCCGGTTCCGATCGAGGAAACGTCCGCCGCGACGTGCTGAACCTGGCTTTGCCGGCCATGGGTGAGCAATTGCTGAGCATGATGGTCGGCATCGTGGACACGTTCCTGGTGGGCCACCTGGGCGCCGCCTCGCTGGCGGCCGTGGGCCTGGCGAACCAGTGGGTGTTTATGACCATGACCCTCTTTGGCGCCATCGCCACCGGCTCGACGGCCCTCATCGCCCGCTTTGTCGGCGCGAAAGAGCCGGAGCAGGCCGATCAGGTCCTGCGCCAGTCGGTGCTGCTGGGCGCCCTCATCGGCCTCGTGGCCACGGCCCTGGGCGTGAGCCTGGCCCGCCCGGCCATCGCCCTCCTCGGCGCCGAGCCCGACGTCGTGGCCCTGGGCAGCGATTACCTGCGCCTCGTGGCCACTATCTTCTTTTTTTCGACGCTGATGTTCATCGGCAACGCCAGCCTGCGCGGCGCGGGCGACACCCGCACACCGCTCTACGTGATGCTCGTGGTCAACGTCCTGAACGTGGCCGTGGCCTGGACCGCCATTAATGGGCCTTTTGGCCTGCCCAAGCTGGGCGTGGTCGGCTCGGCGATGGGGGCGGCCACGGGCCGATTCGTGGGTGGGGTGCTGGTCATCGGCCTTCTACTGAGGGGACGGGCCGGGCTCCGGCTGCGGCTCGCGGGCTTGCGGCCCGATTGGGACCTCATCCGCCGCATCTTGAACGTGGGCTTGCCCACGGGCCTGGAGCAGGTTCTCTTTCGCACGGGCCACATGTTCTCGGCCCGCATCATCGCCGAGCTGGGCACGATGGCCTACGCCGCCCACCAGGTGGCCATCAACGCCCTGTCCATCTCGTTCATGCCCGGCTTCGGTTTCGCCGTGGCGGCCACAACCCTGGTGGGCCAGGGCCTGGGCGCCGAGGACCCCGAGGGCGCCCAGCAGCGGGGCTACACGGCCTACCGCCTGGGCGCCGGGCTGATGTCGGCCCTGGGCCTGCTCATTCTTCTCTTCCCGGCCCAGCTCATGGCCTTTTTTACCAACGAGTCCGGGGTCATCTCGCGGGGCATCGTGCCGTTGCGGGTGCTGGGGGCCACCCAGCCGCTGCTGGCCGCGGCGATGGTGTTCGCCGGCGGCCTGCGCGGCGCGGGCGACACCCGCTTTCCGATGGTCATCACCGGGGCCGGCATCTGGCTCGTGCGCCTGCCGCTGGCCTATCTTCTGGCCCTGAACCTGGGCTGGGGCCTGGCCGGTGCCTGGAGCGCCATGGCCCTCGACCTGGGGCTTCGCGGCGCGTTCAACTTTCTGCGCTTCCGCAGCGGGCGGTGGAAGACCGTCCAGGTGTAGGCGCGGGCACCGACGCGCACCGACCACAGTTGCTTCCTCTTGCCAACCCTCTTGAAATGCAAAGAGGGATGGTATGGATCTGCCTTGAGCAGTTCAAAGTTCTTGTCCGCCAGGACGTGGACGTCGCTTGGCAGACGCCGGTAATGCCTCCAGAAACGAGGCAAATTCGATGCTTCATAGGGGCTGGCTTAACCCAGCCTCGTATTCTTTGTCCACCTCAGCCAGCAGCGCGTCGAGACGGCCTGCTTCCAGGTCTTTCTCAATTTGCTGGTCCCAGACCTGGGCGCGATATTCGTCAATCCAGGTCAGCAACTCGATCAAGTCGTTGGCCGGCAGTTGTGTAATAGCCCACTCGATTTCGAGAGTTCTGCATAAAAGTACCTAGTATAGAGA
>CAYLZO010000289.1:0-5752 GCA_964387775.1 uncultured Anaerolineaceae bacterium | reverse complement strand
AAAGTGTGGAACAGGAAAGCTCCCTAAATGGTGTGCGCCTTTTTCTGTTTGGCCTGCCCTCGTATACCTGCCCCTCGTCGTCAGGTCCGGAAAAGACCTCGACGATGGCCTCCGCCGGCGCGGCGCCCACGACGACGGTGGGGCTGGCAGACGTCAACGTTGGCGCAGGCAGCGCACCGTTGCCCCCCTCGACGAGGTCAATGCCCGGCCCCATGTTGTCGTGAATGGCGTTGGCGGTGATGGTGTTGCCAATGGTAGTCGCGCCACTGACCGAAACGCCGCCGCCACCGTTGTAGGCAATGTGGTTCTCCGGCCCCACACGGCTGCGTTGCACCCCGGGATTGAGCGAGATACCTTGATAGAAGTTGCCGATGCCGGCCGTTCCAGCAGCATTGGTGCCGATCCGGTTGCCGAGGATGGCATTGTCAGCAGTGCCCTCGCTGTTGAGCTGGATCCCCCAGGTGCTGCCGTTGATGGTGTTTGCCGGCCCGATCTGGTTGTGGCAGGCGCCACTGTGGAGGTGCACCCCGGTGGTCCATGTACCCGGCGGGGGAGTCGGGCGCAGGCTGGCTTCACCGCTGATATCGGTCCCGATCAGGTTGTGCTGCACCACGTTGTGTTCCGTCCCGTCGCCCCAGAGAGTCACGTCGTTGTCGACGCTGCCGCCGATCACGTTTTCTTCGCCGTCTGTTGCGCCCCCGACCGTGTTATACCTGGCGCCACCGCCGATGCTGACGCCGTTGCCGTTGCTGACAACCTTCGTTCCGTCAAGATCGGTGCCGATCAGGTTCCCCACGACGGTGTTGCTCATGGCCCCCGTGCCGCCGATGCTCAGGCCGGCATCCCCGTTGCCGCTCAACAGGTTCCCCTCGCCCAGGGGGCCGCTGCCCATCAATCGGCTGCCGCCGACCCGGTTGAACGTCGCTTCCCCCGAGATGGAGATGCCGGCAGCGGGAAAACCAGCAACCTGCAAGCCCTTGATGGCGTTGCCATCCGATTCCACGACCAGGCCGCTGCTGCCTGCAGGCGTACCACTGCCATCGAGGATGACGCCGGCGTTGCTGGCATCGAGGGTCACGTAGCCTTGGGTGAGGGCCGGCAGCGGCGAGAGCAAGGTGATGGTCACTGGATTCGAGGGATCAAAGATCCCGGGGTCAAACGTGATGCTGTCTCCCACAAGGGCGCCATCCAGGCACCAGCGCAGGGTTCCGGCGCCGCTGTCGGCGGTGCTGGTCACGACGCAGTCAGCTTGTGGAGTGAGCGATGTGTCGTTCAATGCCGGCGTTGATGGGACCGGCGCCATGGAACGATCCGCTGTCTGTTGCAGCGTGGGCGACAAGGAGGGGGAGGCCAGCGGCTGGTTGCCATCTCGCTCGAGGATGACCAGGCCACCGCGGCTGTCGGCCACGTACAGGTAGCTGTCCGCCGTGGCCGCATGCCAGGCAAAACCGCTGGTGTCATAGCTGTCCACCGGGCCGGGAGTTGTCGGGTTCGAGACGTCGAGTACCTGTATCCCGCCGCCGCCATCGCTCAGGATCGCCTCGTCTCCAGTGACCGACACGGCCACCGCGTACCCGGGTGAGTCATAGCTGCCCAGTTCGACCGGCAATGCGGGATTCGAGACATCCACGGTGCGTAGGCCGTCAAAATCGGTAGCCAGGAAGGCGACCTGATCGACCACTGCAACGCCGGCGACACCCAGCCAGGTGGCAGGAAGGTAGGTGCCCACCCAGTCAGGATGGCTGGGGGCGGAGACGTCCACGATGGCCAGGCCGCCGTAGGAGTTGGCCACGTAGGCCAGTTGTCCACTCACCGCCACGTCGATTGTACACTCGAGGGGTTCAGACGACAATCCGACGAAGCCAACTTCCTCCGGTTGGGAAGGATCGGATACATCGATGATCCGTAAGCCCCACTCATCAGCCGCATACAGGTATTGGCCCTGCACAGCCACGCCGCGAAAGACGCCCTCGGTATCCACGGTGGATAGCCGGACCGGATGGAGCGGGGCGGAGACGTCCACGATGTGCAGGTCGTGGGGATCCACCCCGCTGAGATAGGTGGGCACGTAGGCAACCGTGCCGCTGACGACCACGCCCGTGGCATAGGTGCCCGTCTCATAGGTAGCGACCTCGCGGGGCTGAGCTGGATCAGAGATATCGACGACCCGCAGCCCGGAGAAGCCGGCGGCCACGTAGGCATAGGAGCCGGCGACGGCCAGGTACCTGGCCTCTACGAAAGGGTTGTAGCGGCAGGTCTCGCTCGGTTCTTCGGGAACCATCACGTCGATCAGGTAAAGGCCGTTCGTCAGGTCGGCCAGGTAGGCTGTGCTGCCGGCGAGGGCGATCCGGCGCGCCAGCGCGCCCTCTGCCAGTGCTGCCTTCTCTTGCGGATGGGCGGGTTCGCTCACGTCGACCACTCGCAGGCCACCCGCCCCGGCAGCCACGTAGGCTGTATCCCCTTCCACTGCGACGTCCAGCGCCCAGCCGGATGTGGCGCACGTGCCCAACAGGCTGGGGGGCGCGGGGACAGAGATGTCGATGGCGTGCATCCCTGCCCAGGCATCGGCGATGTAGGCCGTGGTGCCGGACACCGCCATCCCATAAGCATACCCTGGCGTGTCGAGTTGACCTGCTTCGACCGGCTGTGCCGGGTCGGAGACGTCGACAACCAACATGCCTGCCCCAGCAGCGGCCACGTAGGCAACGTTGCCCGAAACAGCCACCGCGAAGGCATAGCTCATGTCGTAGGCAGAGCCGACCGGTGTGGGGTGGGTTGGACTGGCAACATCCACCACCCACAGGCCATACGGCCCGTCGGCCAGGTAGACGGTGCTCCCGGCTACCGCTACCCCCTCAGCATAGCCTGGCGAGTCCCAGACTCCAAGCTCGGTGGGGTTGGCCGGGTCGGAAATGTCTACCACTCGCAGCCCGGCTCCACCGGCGGCGACGTAGGCCCGTGTGCTGCTGACGGCGACGTCTTCCACGAAGTAGGGGAAGGGCGCAGTGGCGCCCACTTCAGCCGGTGCGGCCGGATTCATCACGTCCAGCACGACCAGCCGCAGGCCGACGGCAACATAGGCATAGTCTCCTTGCACGGCGACGGCGCTGGTCGGCCCGCCTACCTGGCCCACGATCTGCCAGCCGGCGGGCTGGCGCTGATCAGGCAGGCGGGCAGATGGGCCAGGCGGCGCCACCAGCAGCAACGCCCAAATCATGAACACGCCGCTCATCATTCGCCGTCTCTGCATGGTTTGTTACCTCCAGTCGGGGCCGCCATCAGCGGCGACGGGACGGCCTCATAGGCCGTCCATCGAATACAAACGGCAGCCAACGAGGGGTGACCAGAGGCGCCATCAACGGATAGTGGTCCACGCCATTCGGCGGGATGGTGTAGGGCGTATCTCCGATGCCGTCGCCGTTGGCATCCATGCCGGTATAGTCACTCCAGTAGTTCCCCTCCCCCTGCCAGTCCCACTGGCTTCCTCCGACCCAATCCTGGGCCTGTCCCCGGCCGAACCCAAACCCGGGTGAATAGGTCCCGTTGTAGAGGATGCTATTGTGGTAGTAGAGGTCGCCCGAGGAGGAGGTATCCAGCCCGAGGGAGGCGCTGATTATGGTGTTGCCGCGGATCACATTCCCGCCACCTCCATACAACCCAAGGCCCAACATGACCTGTTCCACGGTGTTGCTGACTATTTCGGTGTTGCTCGTGTTCCCCAGGCTGATCCCCATGGAAAAGCAGCCGGAGATCGTGTTGCCCGCCAGCACATTGCCGTCAGAGGCATCAAGAACGATGCCGTCCACGCAGTCGACTATCTGATTCCCGGAAAAGCGATGGCCGGAAGACTGGCCCCGGGTGTCAATACCAATATAGTTGCCTATGATCGTGTTGTTCTCGATGACCGCACCGTCTCCCGAGATCTGGATGCCGCCGTTTCCACCCCAATCCCCGGCATGCTGGATCGAGCTATCATAGATTTCCAGGTGCCCACCCTCAAGAACCAGGATGTTAAAGTAGGAATCGATCCCATCTCCCTGCAGGGTACTGGAATGCACATACAGACCGGCACCGGACGTGACCAGGATGGTGTTGGTGTCATGCGCCAGCGGGGTGGCCGACACGATGCAGTCACTGATCGTCAGGCTGGCTCCGGGCTGGATGACCAGCCAACCGTTCAGCTCGTGCTCACAGTGCTCCCAGATGGTGGGCTCGTCGATCCCCAGTCCGGGTTGCTGGATTTCGATGAACTCGGCGGGCACAAGTTCCGGCACAGGAACCTGCTGTTCGGGGTAGGCAGCCATCCTGGGATATTCGTCGGCTGCAGCCTCTGCAATAGCATAGGGGACGTCGCCGTAGCCATCTCCATCCCCATCCTCGCCGACATAGTCATCCCAGTAGTTGGCCTGCCACGTATTCGTGCCGGAATCGTAGGCATGGTGCTCGCTGTTTCGAAAGTTGTTGTGCTGCACGACGTTGTCGCTCGATTTCATGAGAACGGCGCTGTCCCCGCATCGTTCGAAGCTGTTGTTCTCAATCAAGCTCGCCTTGGACTTGTAGGCCGCGATGCCGTAGCCAGAGTCGACCACGCGGTTGCCCCTGACGTCGACGTCCGAGGAGTAGAGCAGCATGAAGCCGTTTGTGGCCGAGACGATCTCGTTGTTCAGGATCTGGACGTCGTGAGATCGATACAGGTGGAATGTCCCTGTCTGCCCTCCCTTCGTTCCCGTCACGTGGTTGCCGGCAATGATCGTGTTCGACGAGTAGCTGACGAGGCCAGCCTCCAGGGTGCCGGTGATCGTATTGCCAATGAAGACGTTCGGTAGCGGTGTCCCGACCGCTCGAAAGGCCGTTCAGGCAAAGGCCCCCTCGTCCGCCGCGATGTGATTCTGCGCCACGACGTTGTTCCCCGACGCATACCAGAGGCTGATGCCAATGGTGTGGTCGGTCAGGGTCAGTTCGTTGTGGGCGATGTAGTTATCCCACGAGGAGCGCAGGTGAAGGGCGTCCCACTCATGCCACAGGTGATTGTGCGTGATGGTGTTGCGGTGCGACCGCTCCAGGTAGATCGCACCCGATTGACCACCTGGACCGATGTTGTCAAAGGTGTTGTCGGTGATCGTCGCTTCGGTGCAGTCGGTCAGCCATACGCCAAACCATTCGTCGTGGATGATGGTGTTGCCATCCAGGATCGCGCCAGCCACGTCCTTCAACTGCAGCCCTCCTCTGTAGGGCTGACCGGCCAGGTCGCTCAACCCTTCGAGATGGGACCGCCGCAGCTCAAAGTGCGCCCCCTCCACGAGAAATGCAAAGTGCTGGTCGATTTGCGCAGGCATGAGGGTTGTGGTGGAGATGACCAGGCTACTCCCTGCCTCAGCCAGAATCTGGTACATCCCAGATGGCTTTTGCTCCACGAACATCGTGACTTTCGTCAACGTGAGGCTGCCGCCCAGCCTGACGAAGAGATTGCCATCCAAAAAGACTGTGCAGCTCTCGACGGTTTCTGACCCGGTGACAACCCAATCACCATGACGATGCTGGATGCAGTAATTCCGAGCTGCGAGGGGGAGGTAGAGGTAGTGATCAGGGGTAGGTGTGCCGGCAGGGTTCTGAGCCAGTGTCGCTGTACCTGCTGACAATATCGAAATGACCAGGCCGATCAGGCATCCGCAGACAGTGCCAAGCGTGATCCACAAGCGGTTATTCACTTTGCACCTCCTGCATCTCCAACAATCCATCGAAGGACAAGACA
>CAYLZO010000288.1:0-5782 GCA_964387775.1 uncultured Anaerolineaceae bacterium | reverse complement strand
GGGCTACGACCCGGCCTTTGGCGCCCGCCCGCTCAAGCGCGTCCTCCAGCGCCGGGTGCAGGACCCGCTGGCGCTGCGGCTGCTCCAGGGCGAGTTCCACGAGGGCGACCGGGTGCGGGTGGATGCCCGCGACGGACACCTCACCTTTCGGGCTGAGCCTCAGGGCGAAGCCTTCGAGCAGGTGGCACGGGCTGTTGAAGAGGTGTAGAGCCACAGGATTAGCAGAGCGAGCCGGGGGTCTCCCCCGGCTATTGCTCTATCGGGCCTTTGCCAGAAAGGCCAAAAGGCAGTATAATCGAAGGGGTTGTTTTCGTAGTCACAGCTACGGAAATAAATCGGACTTTGAGGTAAGATTCTTAGCGCCTGGGGAGAATGGTGAGCTGGTACCCACAGGCTTCGGAACGGATAAATGACACGAAAAACAAGAGGACAAGAGAGAACATACAATCATGATGCGATTTGACAGATTTACCGAACGAGCGCAGGACGCGGCCATGCGTGCCTATGAAGTCCTGCAACGCTACGGCCACACCCAGGTGGACACCGAGCACCTGCTGCTGGCCCTCATCGAGCAGCCGGAGGGCGTGATCCCCGCGATCCTCGACCACCTGGGCGCGGACATGGCCCTGATCAGCGAGCGGCTGGACGATGAGCTGCGGCGCACGCCCCGCACCCAGATTTACGGCGGGGGCGTGGGCCAGGTCTACATCACGCCCCGTCTCAAGCGCGTGATCGACCAGTCGAACGAAGAGGCGTCCAAGCTGAAGGACGATTATATCTCGACCGAGCACCTCTTCCTGGCCATCGCCGGCGAAAAGAACACGCCGGCGGCCCGCATCCTGGCCGACGTGAGTGTGACCCGCGACCGCATCCTCGATGGCGTCAAGGAGGTGCGCGGCGGCCAGAAAGTGACGACGCCCCAGGCCGAGAGCCGCTACCGTATCCTGGACAAGTTCAGCCGCGACCTGACCCAGTCGGCCCGCGAGGGCAAACTCGACCCGGTCGTCGGCCGCGACGCCGAGATCTTGCGCGTTATCCAGGTGCTGGTCCGCCGCACCAAAAACAACCCGGTGCTCATCGGCGGGGCGGGCGTGGGCAAGACGGCCATCGCCGAGGGGCTGGCCCGCAAGATCGCCGAGGACGACGTGCCCGAGCTGCTGAGCAGCAAGCGCGTGGTCCAACTCGACCTGGGGGCCATGGTGGCCGGCACCCGCTTCCGGGGCGAGTTTGAGGAGCGCCTGAAGGGGGCGATGGAAGAGATCCAGCGTGCCGAGGGCGAGATCATCCTCTTCATCGACGAGATCCACAGCGTGGTCGGCGCCGGCGGGGCGATGGGCGCCCTCGACGCGTCGAGCATGATGAAACCGGCGCTGGCTCGCGGCGAGCTGCGCTGCGTCGGCGCCACGACGCCCGACGAGTATCGGCGCTACATCGAAAAGGACGCCGCCCTGGAGCGCCGATTTGCGCCGATTTGGGTCGAGGAGCCGTCGGTGGAGGAGTCGATCGAGATGCTCCAGGGGTTGCAGGACCGCTACGAGGCGCACCACAACGTGCGCTTTACCGACGAGGCGCTGGTGGCCGCGGCCCAATTGTCGAACCGCTACGTCAGCGACCGCCACCTGCCCGACAAGGCCGTGGACCTGATGGACGAGGCGGCCAGCAAGCTGCGCGTGGCCATCTACTCGATGCCGCCCGACCTCAAAGAGATGAAGAATCGCCTGCAAAAACTGGCGACGGAGGAGGAGGCGGCCTGGGCCAATCGCGATTACGAGCGGGCAGCCCAGTTCAAGACCGAGCGGCTGGCGATGGAATCAGAGTTTGCCGAGAAGCGGGACGCCTGGCGCGAGGAGGCCGGCCTGGACGAGATCGTCGAGGCCGAGGACATCGCCGAGGTGGTGGCCACCTGGACCGGCATCCCGGTCAACAGCCTGCTGCAAACCGAGGCGGAGAAGCTGCTCGACATGGAGGAGCACCTGCACGAGCGGATCGTGGGCCAGGACGAGGCCATCAACGCCATCGCCGACGCCATCCGCCGCGCCCGCAGCGGCCTGAAGGACCCGCGCCGGCCCATCGGCAGCTTTATCTTTCTCGGCAGCTCGGGCGTGGGCAAGACGGAGCTGGCCAAGGCGCTGGCCCAGTTCATGTTCGACGACGAGGACGCCATGGTCCGCATCGACATGAGCGAATACCGCGAACAGCACACGGTCAGCCGCCTCTTTGGCGCGCCGCCGGGTTACGTCGGCTACGAGGAGGGCGGCCAGCTCACCGAGGCGGTGCGGCGGCGGCCCTACCAGATCGTGCTGTTCGATGAGATCGAAAAGGCGCACCCCGACGTCTATAACGCCCTGTTGCAGATCCTCGAAGACGGCCGCCTGACCGACGGCCAGGGCCGCGTGGTCGATTTCCGCAACACGGTGTTGATCATGACCTCCAACATCGGCACGGCCTACGCCAAGCAGGGCGGCACGCTGGGCTTCCTGCGGACCGACAGCGCCGACGAGCAGGCCCGCGAGGCCAAGGAAAAGATCGAGGCGGGCCTGAAAAAGACCTTCCGGCCCGAGTTCCTGAACCGCATCGACGAGATCATTATCTTCCACACGCTCACGCCGGAGCACATGGAAGAGATCGTGACGCTGCAGATGAAGGACATCCGCGAGCGGCTGGAGGAGCGGGGCGTCATCATCGAGCTGACCGACGCGGCCCGCACGTGGCTGGCGAAGGAGGGCTACGACCCGGCCTTTGGCGCCCGGCCGCTGCGCCGCACGCTGCAACGGTTCGTGGAGAGCCCACTGTCGAAGCGCATCCTGCGCGGCGAGTTCGCCCCCGGCGACCACGTGCTGGTGGACGTGGGCGACGAAGACGAGTTGATCTTTGAGAAGCAGGGGCCGATCCCGGTGGAGCTGCCCCAGCCGGTGGAGAGGGCCAAAGAGGCAAGCTAGTGACCGTTGACGTGGCGCCGGTGCTGGTCCAGGAGCGGATCACGCACGAGCAGTTCCGTCCTCACGCTGTCCCGTGAACCGATAGCCCGTTGGTAACGTGCCCTCGGTCCAGCGCTCGGCGCCGTAGGGCAGGCCTCCTCCCTGTGCCTGGCCGCACAGGACAGGCCGCTGCGCTCCGGGACTCCCTTCGGTCGCAGCCGCGTGCCGTCGGGCAACGTCCAGCCCTGTACTGAGCGGAGCGAACGTATTCCGGCTTCCAGTACCAGCCAGCCCTGTGCTGCCTGTCCTGGCGGCCAGGCCAGGGAGCGGAGCGAATGTATCACCGTCTCGGTGGTATGGTTGCCATCGTGGTTCGGCGCTTCATCCACGGAGCGGGGGAAGCGGCCGGCCTGGACGCCGGTGATGGTCCCGGTGAGCGCAGCCGAAGCCGCGCACCACCGACACGTCGCCGCCGTCTTTGTCAATCCAGCGCATGGCCCCCCTTCGATTCACCCGGAGGGTGTCAGGGCATGCCCGCGGGCAGTTGCCTGACCTGATGACCCTTGGGCAAGTCGAAGGGGGAAATAGCATTTGGTCGCCGGGCCGGGCGACGATTCGGCCTACATGCTGCCGATCAGCGATTTTGACTCGAATGACAAAATGCTATACAATGACGCGCAGGAGGTTCAAGCACATCGCTTGGAGGAAACGCCTATGGGCGCCACGATCACTGAGCAACTGTTACCCAAAACAGGGGACGAGCACATCGTTGCCCGACCGGGCGAGCCGATTCTTAATATCACCGCTTTCACGGCCCGCCAAAAGGCCAGCGGGTACGTGGGGGACCGGATCAGTCATTTGATGGGCGGCGACGAACCGGCCTTGATGTTGAGCCAGGGCCACCTGGTCTGGCGCGTGCCGATCACCTTGACGTCACCCTCGCAGGGGACAATCGGCATCGTCGGCGTGCTGGACGTCGATGCTCGGACCGGTAGCCTCATCCTGCCCCCCGATTTTGAAGAACAGATCAAAGCCCATGCCCAAGCGCTTGTTGAAACTGGCCAATCGTAGGCAGCAGCAAGAATCGGACTGTCTGGCAGCCTGCGCGGCCATGATGCTCGATGCACTGGGCATCGCCGTGCCCTATTCCGGGTTGCTCTCTGTCCTGGACGTGGCACCCTGGGGTACACCACACCGAAACGTTCGCCGCCTGGCCGAGGTCGTGCCCGGCATCCGGGTGACGTACCGCCAGGGGGAGTTGGCCGACCTCAGCCGGGCGCTGGACGCCGGCTTGCCGCCCACCGTCTTTGTCTGGACGGAAGAGTTGCCTTACTGGCCGGCGGCGACGTGGCACGCGGTCGTGCTGGTGGGCTACGATGCGCAGAGCTTCTACCTGAACGATCCGGCGTTCGAGGCAGCGCCCCTGGTGGTCGGTCGAGGCGATCTGGACCTGGCCTGGTTGGCGTACGATTCGTACTATGCCGTGATAGAAGACGCATAAGCCCCGTCCCCCCATTTGACAGGCCAGTGCTGGTCTGCTCCCTATCCGCAGCCCCAGCGACCGAAACCGGTCCGGCAGGCGTCTTCTCTTCCAGAAGTCAAATCGCACACCACTGTCACCTGCCTGGGATTTGGCGCCGTCGTGGTTCGGCGCCTCGTCCACGGAGCGGGGGAAGCGGCCGGCCTGGACGGTGGGGCGGGGGCCGCTGCGCGCCGCCGAGCCGTCTGCCGATGATGCTTGGTTGGGGTTGAGGGCAGGGCAGCAACGGATGGGCAACGGACACCGTGCCGGTACGGCGTAAACGGATGGCCGGTGCTCATCCCCTTAGCCACTATCTAATCCGCTGCTGCCCAAAAGTGCTCGTAGACGCCGCCGACGTAGAACTCGATGTCGGCGGCGTAGGGTCGCCTAGAAGCCACCGAAACCGCTGGAAAAGGACCGTGTAGGAACCTATGCCTACTGGCGAAGGATCTTTAAGAACAAGCCGACGACTTGTAGTATGCCAATTACTATCAGACAGATGCTGACAGCCAGTGCGTAATGTCCAGAGCGTTTCAACCTTCTTGGTTCCATGAGTTGGGCCTCTCTGCGCATGGCGGCTCTCTCATCCTGAATTATGCCACTTAGCCAAATTGCCAGTCGGTAGGTGGCCGGCGGAGCCGTTTCAGTTGGGAGCCTTGACAGCTTCCAGCCTCGCCAAAAAGTGTAAAGGCCGACGCTCAGCGCGATCAAAGCCACTAGTATTTCCCAAACAAAGGACGTAGTATCATCCACTTATCACAACCTCCCGTTGCGATTGTTCAGATCAAGGTGTGTATTCCCAGCCTTGCCCTACATTTTCTATCAAGCTGTAGATATTCGCTATACCGCCCCATTCCGGTATGAGTTTAGCAGATTGTGCAAGGCCGACTTGAATCTCTCTAATGATATCCCAGGGATCGCCAGTTTCAAAATCGTGCCATTCTCTAGCCAATCCCCATATTTCTACC
This sequence comes from uncultured Anaerolineaceae bacterium, assembly GCA_964387775.1. Taxonomy (GTDB): domain Bacteria; phylum Chloroflexota; class Anaerolineae; order JAAYZQ01; family JAAYZQ01; genus CAYLZO01. The sequence continues at coordinate 374 of CAYLZO010000288.1, read as the reverse complement.
AGTTCACTGCCCGCCCAGATCACAGTTCCGTATGGTGGGAATAGAAATGCAATGTCTCCCACAAGACCTGCGACATCTACTACTAGCTCTGTTCGATCTACTTTGTTCCAATTAATTCTTGAAACGGGGTACTTCTGATCAGCGATCCATGTTTTGCTACGCGAGTAAGGTCTGTAACCAGGGCCATCGGGGCCAGGCGACCACCCACTATGTCCATACGCCCAAAGTTCGAAGGCGGTGGCTTGATTCACCAATATGCTGGATATTGAGCAAATCCCTCCGTCACATTCCTCAAAAACCCGTTCTGCGAATACGAAGTGGAGAGTTCTGCATAAAAGTACCTTCACAACTTAATACGAGTAGAGCAAGCGACT